>NZ_QKQR01000022.1:0-43604 GCF_008042305.1 Bacillus sp. AY18-3
GAAGAGTCATGGATCAGTAAGTAGTGGAAATGTAAATGTAAGTGGGACAACAGTGCAACGAGAGGTGCATGTCCAAGAAAAAGAAGTAAGAGCATCTGGTTTAAGACAAAGAGGTATTAAGCGAAATCGAACAGATCAATTACGAAGAAACTAATATTAGGAGGGATTAGGTTGAAAGTAATTGATATTGCCGACAGAAGAAGAGTTTATTTTGAAATGAAACAACGAGAATTACAATGTAGTATTTTAATGACTTTAGCTGGATTTGTAGCGGCAGTAATTTTATTGGTCTTTCAAATAAGGTTTGAATGGGGGCAGCTATATCATTACATTTTCATTTTGTTCCTTTTAGTATATTTTTCTTTTAATCTCTATTCGAATAATAAGTTATCAAAAGAATGTTCAAAAATAAATAGAAATCGGCAGGGATAACAATATGAGTAATTGGTTGTTTGCTATCTGCATGTTAGGAGTTGCGATTGTGATAAGCATGATCGCAACTTTTTTTAAACAGATTTTTAGATTACTAAAGCGGAAAAAGAAGAAAGAACCTAAGTGGGTTACGGTAATGAGTGCGGAGTATATCGATAAGGACTTTTTAGGTAGAACTTTTAGGAAGGGGAATGATAAATGAATTTAAACGGTGAGAAACAAGAATTACTTGTCTTAAAAAGAGGTGATCACATATGCAAATGTTACGTAA
This sequence comes from Bacillus sp. AY18-3, assembly GCF_008042305.1. Classification (NCBI taxonomy): domain Bacteria; kingdom Bacillati; phylum Bacillota; class Bacilli; order Caryophanales; family Bacillaceae; genus Bacillus; species Bacillus sp. AY18-3. The sequence goes on from NZ_QKQR01000022.1 coordinate 704, forward strand.
TCCTAAAAATACAAAGCAAGAAATTAAAATAGCATTCTTCTATCTTATTGATGCTGGAATAATTGGTTTAATGCTGCTTTTAGCAAGTTACATGCCTAAAATTATTCCGGTTGGCGTTTTTGCAAGAATTATGTTTTTTGTGTTATTTGGAACTTTTGGACTGTTTTTATGTATTAAACCTACTAATAGTCCTACAAATCGAAACATGATGGTTATCATAGATATGTTGAAACAAGATAATAAAAGTTATCATCCGATTGAAGTTAAGAGGATAAGCAGTGAAACGGAAAATAAATAAAGGATGTAAGAGAGTGCCTAATTAGTACTCTCTTTTTATATTTCTTGAAAGGAAAGATGAATATGAAGGTTGCAGCAGTTGAACCGAAAAAAATGAAGCAAAAGAATCGGGTTGATTCTACAGAAAATAATGATAAAAAAGGCTTTATCTCAACAATTTTTGCATCATTTAAAAATACAGATGCACCAATACTTGATGTGTCGCCCTATAAAAGAATTGAAAAAGACTCCGGTATTTTAATAGATTGTAGAGATAATTTACAAGTGTATCTGAAGGTAAGGACAACAGACTTGTATTCTATGAATGATGATGATTTGAGACGTTTTATGAATCAATTAACTAATCTATGTAAAGTTTATCATGAGCCGTTTAAAGTCTTGTCCCTAACATACTCTACAGAAACAACAGAGCAGCAAGTTTATTGGAAGCGTATGGCGGTACGATTTCAAGGGAAGATGAATCGAGAGGGGGTGTCAAAAGAAGAGGCGCGTGTGTGTTATCAGAGATATTCATTAGCGGTTGAAAATTTAAATCGGGCGCTTTGGGTTGAAAAAAACTTAAAGGAACTAGCGTTTTTTATAGTTGTTTATGGGGGAAATGAAAAAGAGCTTATAAAGAACGTAAAAGATATGAAGCGCTATGGTGGTCGACAATTTGATTTACAGAACATGAAAGCAAAAGAAGTTGAAAAATTAATCTTTAAAATGCAAAACATGAATTCGGAAATGTAAAAGGAGTGATAGTAATGGTGAAACTAGGAAAAAAAGAACATCAAAAATATCTTAAAAAGGGTTATGATTTAGAGTTCATACAGAGAGTGCAGCCACAAGGTGGAATAAAGTTTAATGAGAGATATATAGCGCAGGGAGATTGCTATGTTGCATGTTTACATGTTTATTCTTTGGCCGAAGATATTCCTCCATTATGGTTAACAACCCTTATGAATAATAAAGATACACTCTCAAGCTTTGATTTAGCAACTGCGAATAAGGAAGAAGTAATTAAAGATATTAACCGTTCTATTTCTGAATTGAGAGATCGTTCAGAAACGGAACGTCGTGCAACGGATCGTGATGATGCAAACTGGGAATTACAAAATTTAAAGCTATTTGCAAATTCAATTACTCAACAAGGGGAGATTGTAAAACTTGTAACATTAAGAATTTTTATTTACGATCCAGTTTTAGAACAACTGGAAAAACGAATTGGTGACTTGAAAAAAGAGATTGCAGGACAAAATTATAAAGCGCAGGTGTATGTATTTAAACAAAAAGAAGAGTGGCAATCATTATTTGCAAGTTACGATCAGCAAATTGAATACTTGGGAACAAAAGCAGGTATTCCGCTACCATCTAGAAATATTGGGCATGGAGTACCGTTTCATCATCAAGATTTAAAAGATCCAAGAGGGATTTATTTGGGACAGACAAGTACTGGTGGAGCATTTATTTTAGATCCATTTTACTCAACAAGCACAAGAACATCATTTAGTGGATTCGTATTTGGTAAGATGGGTGCTGGTAAGTCTACTTTCTTAAAACAACTTTTAGAAGGTTTATTAGCAAAAGATTCTTTTATTAGGGGCTTTGATAAAGCAAAAGATTATTACACAATCGTACAACAACAAGGTGGTAAAATTATTGATTTAAGTGGTGCGAAAAGTAATGGCATTGTTGAAACTGGAATGATTAATCCTCTTGAAGTATTTGCAACAATTATCAATGAGACATCAGGGGAAGTTGATGAAAAAGGATCATTCTTGCAGCATTTATCTAAATTAACAAACATGCTTCGGTTTTTAAGTGTAGATATTTCGGAAACGGTTGTAAAAGAATTCCGTAATTATCTCTTAGAATTTTATATTCAGTATGGGCTAATCCCGAAAAGAGGGGAGAATAAACCGTTTAAAATTACAGGTCTACCACCTAAAGAATATCCAATCATGGAAGAGTTTCTTAAGTATTTGAACGAGGTAGAACTTGAAAAAGGTTCAACAGCACAACGACTTCGAGATCTAGAAACTTTAAGAGTACAGGTACGTGATATGGTTATCGTATATGGCGATATTTTTAATGGGCATACAACATTAAGAAATTTTGAAGATGAAAAAATTGTTTTCTTTGATATAGATGGAATTTCAAAAATAGATAAACCAATTTTCAACTGTCAATTGTTCACTGCATTAACGCTTATTTGGAGTCATGCATTAAAAAATGGACGCAGGATGAAATACTTACGAGAAGAGAAGAAATATCCATTTGAGGATCTTACTTACTTTATGGTGTTGTTGGATGAGTGCCATAATGTTATAAATTCTGAGAATAAATTTGCGAACAGATATATTTTGGAGTTTGAGAGAGAGATGCGTAAATTCTTTGCTGGTATCTTCTTTGCGACTCAATCACCACAAGAAATGTTACCGCCACCAGGTAGTAATGTAGACGTATCAGATATGAAAGCAATTTTTGAATTAACTCAGTACAAGATGTTTTTAAACATGGATAACTCAGTACTAGAAACATTAAAAAGTGTTTTGGGTGAGAGTTTAACTGAGTCAGAGTTTCGTATTTTACCAGAATTAAAACGAGGAGAAGCAATTGTACAAGTTAGCTCTACTGAAACATATAACGTTATGTTTGATCCCGATGAGAAGCAATTAGAACGCTTTAAAGGTGGTCAGTAATATGCAAACTACACAAAATACACAAGGAACAGTAGTAGATAAATATAAAAAAATTAAGAGATTGAAAAAGTTATATAGCTTATTAGGGTCTTCAGGAATCCTAGTTATTGGGGCGTGTATTCTTTCCTTAGTTGTATTAATAGCAGTAATTGGTGGTGGAGATTCAAAGAGTAAATCAGGAAGTGGTAGCCTTATTAGTGGAACTGCATCAGTAAATAATTTACCACCGGAAGTAATGCGTTGGAAGGACATGGTTGAAAAAGAATGTGCAGCTCAAGGTGTACCTGAGTTAGTTCCTTATGTGTTAGCGATCATTATGGTAGAAAGTAATGGTATTTCAGAAAAACTGCCTGATATTATGCAGTCAAGTGAGTCACAAGGTTGGAAAATGAACACAATTTCTAATCCGAAAGATTCTATTTATTATGGTGTAATGCACTTGAAGGGAGCTTTCGATGATGCAAAAATGCTAGGGATTAATGATTTATTAGCCATTGTACAAACGTATAACTTTGGTCGTAATTATGTACATTGGTTAGCAGCAAATAATAAAACACACTCTTTAGAAACTGCTGATAACTATTCCTTAACGGTTGTTGCACCTGCTGGTGGTAATAAAAATGGAACAAGAATTGGATATAGTCAAGCTGTAGCAGTTGCTTACAATGGTGGTTATCGCTATATAAATGGCGGTAACTTTTTTTATGCAGAAATGGTTAAACAGTATTTGAGTTTTGATAATGGAACTGCACCAGTTAATGGATCAGAAACTTTTAAGGCAATAATGAATGAAGCTTTGAAATATAACGGAAACCCTTATGTTTGGGGCGGTAAAACTCCCGCACAAGGATTTGATTGTAGTGGATTAACTTCGTGGGCATTTAGGGCAGCAGGGGTTAATCTAAATGGTTCAGCAGCAGAACAATACGCTGCTACTGTTCCAGTTGATCCGAAAGATGCACAACCTGGCGATTTGGTTTTCTTTAAAGGTACATATGGTGGGCCAGATCATGTAAGTCATGTAGGGATATACGTTGATGCAAATACAATGTATGATTCTGAAAATGCAGGGATTGGTTATCACCAATTTACCTCACCAGGATGGCAAAAATACTATGCAGGAATTAGAAGAGTTGCAAGATAAAAATAGAAATGGAGTGCGGAATATATGAATATGCCAACAAAAATTTTAACAGGATTACTAAGTATATCATTAGTTTTTAATGGGATTCTTATTTATAGCACCATAAAAGAGTTTGATAAGAAAGATAAAAAACATCAAGTTGATATTGCCAAAAAGGATAAGGTTATAGGTGAATTGAAAGCGAAAATGGATCACTTAAATTCAAAAGCTATGGCGAATAATGCTGATTCAAATAAAGAAAATACGAATCCTGTAGTGGATTTACAAAAACAGTATAAAGAAGTATCTAATCAATTTATTCAAGCTTATTTAAACTATTCAGTGAAAAATAAAGGGGAAAGAAGAAACAATCTATTAAAAATGACAGATAAAAAAGTAGTGGATATGGTAGCGCCTGAAACAGAAGATATTGGAGATCCAAATTTTAAATCTACTGTTAATCAAATGGCAATGTTTGTGGATTCAGCGGATGATATTTCTAATAAGTGTAACGTCTTAATAGATGTTGATTACACAATTGAAGGATTGGAAAATAAACATACAAAGATTAAAAGTTTATTGAGAGTGACATTAGAGAAGAAGGGAAATGAAATTAAAGTAGTAGATTATAGTCCGTATAGATTAAGTCGATAACTTAAAAGTGAAAAATCCCCCGCATGAAAGAATGTATCAAGCGGGGGATTTTATTTTAGAGGGGGAGATATCAAAATGAAAGAACGTGTATTAGAAATGCAACCGTTACGGGAAAATTTCAAGTTAATAGGAAAAGAAAAAGATTATATTTTTCAAGCACTTACTTACATGGGAGAAGCTAGTGCTCAAATAAGTTGGGCAAATACGGTGCTAGAAGATGTCGATAAAGTTCCGAGAGAATTAAAAGATGCAATGATACAAGTGAACCAAGTAATACATGATTTGCAAGAAAAATTAAGAAAAATAAACGCTGAATAAGGAATTTTTCCGTTGGAAAACAATTTTCACATTCTAACAGAAAGGGGTTATATGTCATGCTTTTGAGTGAATTAAAACCAAGTCATGATTATTCGAAAGAAGGAAAATATATAGTTATTAAACTTTGGAAACGCAAAAATGATTATCAAGAAATTATAATAGATTGGTTTGATTACAACCCAGGTAATAAATTTGAGTGGTTGATTGTACGTGAATGTCAACTTAATCATGGAGGAAAAAAGAAGTACACAAATTACAAATTGAAAAATATCCATCCAATAGTTAAGGTGCAAGTTCAGGTTTTTAGAAAGGGAGGAAAAGAAATATGCGTTTAAAATTTTGGGAGAATAAAGATGTGCGAAAGCCAGCTAATGCAAAAAGAAAAGCATATTTATTAACCCTGGGAAGCTTTGTGACAATGTTTTTTGTACTTTGTATTTCGCCAGTATTTAGCGGTGCAACATATAAATTTGAGGAAATGAAACCAGGTGAGTATAAAAGTATCACAACATTAGTGAAAATATCAGTTGCAAGAAAAGAGTATAATCCAGCTAATAAAACACTTCGCATTGATTATGAATTAAGGTCTGATAACGATCCTCAACTTTTAAGTAATATGAAATATAAAGTAGAAACTAAATACATTAATCAAAAGGATAATAACGTGAAAACGAAAGTATATCGTGCAAGCGATAACTACATTGTTGTAATTAGTGAGAATGTACCGGAAGGGTTTGGTGCACTTTCATCTATCGTTAAGCCAGAATACATACACCCTGAATTACAAACAGATCCAAATGATTTAAAAGATAGAAGCATAAAAACGTATGTCTTAGAGGGAAATAAGATAATTAATAAAGATTTAAAAGTAGAATCAAAAGACTTCTATGAAAAAGATTATCTTACTTTCTCACAAAAAGGGCTTAATAAAGAGATTAAAGATATGAAGCAGAAAATTGAGAATAAGAATTTTGCTATTGAACAATTAAAGATTAAGAATGACAAGCTAACAAAAGAAATGAACTTCCAAACTGAAGCTGAAAAAACAAAAACAAAAAACATAATAAACTCAAATATATCAACAATTAATAGAAATGAAAAAGAAATCAATGAGTTAAAAGAAGAAATAAAAATGAAAGAAAAGAAAATTCAATTGTTGAATGAAAAGAAAAAAACGGTCTAAAAAAGCGAGTTTTAGACACATACAAAACGCATACAAGCACATACAAAGCACATAAAAACACCGAAAAACGCATACGAAACGCATACAATTCAAAAAAAGACGTACCAGTTAAAGAGCTTTAGAAACCCAATAGGCACAGCCTATTTCACCACTTTGACCTCAAAGTGGGATGGGGTTTCCTTATGCTCTTTCTTTTATTTAGTTTCTTGTCATTGGAAGTGTGATCTTACTGTACTATTTAAATAATAGTTTGAGGTAACTTGTTTACCTTTAGCGTTTAGGTATGTGTATTAATTAGTCTAATAAAAGAACTTAATTCTAAAGTGAATTAAGTTCTTTTATTTATTGAAAGTGGTGAGTATATGGATATTCATGTTCGTAATACCAATCCAAATCATATAGCTGAAATTGATAAAAGATGTAAAGAAATTGGTAAGAAATTAGGGAGACGTTACTATCGTTGGGAATATATCAATATGATATTCGAAGAGCACTTTGATCGGGAATATAGAAGGAATAAAGAAGATAAATTTGATGAAGCAGTAACAAATGTTTCTGTAACATTGGATAGACAGAGTGATAAATTACAAGAATATATCGATGTAACAAATGAGCTTGTTGCTTCGATGATGAAGTTACATGAAGGATAAGAATGGCGGTGTTTTAAGTGGCATATGAAAAGTTATTTCAATTTAGGGGGAATAAGATTCATGTTAATATCGTACAAGATTTTCAAAAACAGTACCCTGAGTATTCAAGAGAGGCGGATGTATTACGACATGCAGTAGTACTATTGGATGAAGAGATGCGTGAAAAAAAGGGTGAGGATGATCTATCGCTTTTGAAAAAAGAGGTGAAAAATTTAACGCAATCAGTTAATGCCATGAAGCAACAAATGGATGTGCTAATTAAATTGAATATGGAACTTATTTCACGATCAGGAAGTGATTTTAGTATAGAAGAAATGCAGCGAGAAGTTAAAAAGAAAATTGGATCTGCTGTTACAAAAAAATCGGAAGGGAAGTTCTCTCGAACTTCAAAGCGTGTATCTATGGAAGAAGAGAAAGAAGAAACGGTGCAGCAACAAATGGAAGTGCAAAATGAAATTAAATCATCATATAAAACAGTGAGAAACTTACCAATGATTAAAGATGATGAAGAAATATTAATGATAAATGATAAGCCGCATAAAAAGATTTGGAAGTTCGGAAGTCAATTAAATGAAGAGATAAAGTGGGAACAAATACCTGAACATAGACTTGATGAATTGAAATAATCTGAAGGAGAGATAAATTATGGGGAAGTCACCAGGTATTATTTTAACGTCTCAATATACGATTCCAAAACAAAAAAGTTTTACAACATACATTGATTATTGCACAAGAAAAAAAGCGCTTTTGCAGGATGGACACACTTTAACAAGTACAGAATTACAAGAGTTAAATCTTCTTGAATTTGCTTTAGATTCTTTTGAAATGGAGATCGATAGTACATCTTCTAGTAAAGGGAAAAAAGATATTTCTAAAAAAGAAGGTGAAGCGAAAGCAATTTTGACTTCACCTGAAAAATTCAATACGGAATCGGATTTTGTGAAATATGTTAGTTATATGGGGAGAAGGTATGCGCTAGAAAGTAAAAAGAAAATGACGAAAACTGAAGAAGAGGAATTGAATCTACTGAACAAACATATTGAAGATCTATCTCCAGAAAAAAATAAAGATGACCAGGAGATTGAAACTGAAGGAGAGGAAATATTACCTGGTGTTTTTTCAAAAGATAAAAATATAATTACAAAAAATGATTTAATAGATATTAAAAAGTTGATGGAGAAATCCCAAAATAGCGGTTCAGTTTACTATCAAGATGTTATCTCTTTTGATACAGATTTTTTAGTGAAGAATAAACTTTATGATCCTCAAACGGATACTTTAGATGAAAATCGCATCCGAATTGCTAGTCATAAAATGATGCAGCAGTTATTTAAAGACGAACAAATTGAAGAAAGTAATGGGTTTTGGTTTGCATCCATACATAGGAATACTGATCATATTCACATTCATTTTGGGACTGTGGAAAAAGAAAATAGAAGAAAAGTTGTAAAGAAAGAAGTGAACGGAAAAACGTATTATGAACCGAAAGGTAAACGAAAGCAAAGAACATTGGATCATATGAAAACCACTTTTGCAAATTCCTTAGTAGATCGGACGAGTGAATTGAGTCGGATTTCAAATTTAAGAAATGATTTAGTGCAAGAAGTTAAAGAACAGTTCCAACAATCAAAAGAAAAGAAACAAGATAGAAAGTTAGTTTTATTGCAGGAGATATACGATGGATTACCAAGTAATAAAAAAGATTGGACGTATGGCAGTAAGAAAATGCCGAAAACGACTAGAGATAAAATTGACGAGCTAACAGAGTTGTTAATGAAAGATAATCCTGTTTTAAAAGAATATAAAGAAGCGGTGGAGAAAGAATCTGATTTTCAAAAAGAATTATATGGGGAATCAGGTCGGGAAGATAAAGATTATGATAAGAATCAAATGAAAGATATGTATAAACGTATGGGTAATTCCTTACTAAAAGAATTGAAGAAAAAGAAACCTTATGAAGAGAATCCATTGTATAAATTCCAACGAAAAAATGAACAGATAAAAAAGAAATATGAAAGGGGGCGATCAGAAAAAAGGGGAGGGTATAGCAAATACTCTAAGTACAAACCACCGTTAATACGTAAGAAAGATGTTCGAAACATTGAAGCAGCATTGAATGATGATTTAACGAAATGGCGTGCAGAAAGGGAATATGAAATTGTACAACAACGTATTGCAAGACAACAAGAAATGGATTATTAGATTTTAAAAATAGATGTATCAAAGGAGTGTTTTGAATGAGTGAAAAAATTTATTATTCGATAGTTTCAAGCGTGAGATTCAGTCGGAATGAGGAGAATAGAAGATTAATAGAAGAATATATACAAAAGGGTGAAATTCATTTTCTGACAAGAGAAGATGATTATGGTGATTGTTTCGAAGTTGATTTTGAAAAAGTAATAACTGAAGAAATAAGTGAGGATTGGATACTGGAAACGGTTATTGATTTTGCTAAGAAATACAAAATTACAGAATTTGAATTGTGGAAAAAACATGAGAATGAATCAACATATAACAAAGGTTTTGGAATTGCAATTGAAGGATTTATGGAGAATCCAATTATGAAATTTAAGGAAGTTTACTCGGGGTCATTAGAAGATTGGAATTTATCTTGGAAAAAAGGTAAACAAACTTATGAAAAAATATATTTTAAATTAGCGCTTTAATATTAGAAAGGTAGTGTAGAAAATGTGCCAGCAAAGTCTATATATGATTAACCATGTGGATCAAGTGAAGAATGAGATTCATCTAAAAAAGTATTTATTTAATAAACAAGTAATCGTAAATGTTTCTAAAGAAGAAGTGGCAGCATATGTCCAATCCTTAAATGAAGCAGTTGGACATGGAAGTGTACCATTTGTTGAATATGATGAGGAACGAGGGGTAATTTGTTAATGGCTTACACAAAAAAGAAATATACACCTAAGACAAAAGAGCAAATAAAAGAAGAAACAAAAGAAATTATGGATAAGGTTCTTACTGATATAACTAAGTATTACAGATCCCCTGAGGATATGTTAGAGTTAGCAAACTTTATGGCGAAGTTTAGTAATTATTCTCCTAAAAACATGCAGTTAATTAGATCACAATTTGAGAGTGCTTATGCATGTGCGAATTTTAAAGTTTTTAAAGATGCTGGATTTCATGTGAATAAGGGTGAAACAGCAATGAAAGTTTTTCATCCTTATGTAAAAGAATATGTGAGAGATCCTAAAACAAAATTAGCAATCCCTTTAGGGAAATTAACGGAAGAACAAAAGAAGCAAGTAAAGAATGGAGAATTAAAAGTAGAAAAACAAACAAATTATTACTTGAAAGCTACAGCGTTTGATATTTCGCAAACGAATGCCAAACCTGAAGATCTGCCGAAAATATTCCCGAATCGTCAGTTTAACTTTGAAATTAATGACGAAAATAAAGAACTATTAAAGATCGGTATCCAGGCATTAGCTGAAAAAGAAAACATTAAAATTAAAACAATGGGACAAGGTGCATTGGTGAAAGAATTAGGAAATGTTCATGGTGCATATGTTCAAGTTTTGGATTCATCTTATTCTCAAATTGTGATGAATCCAAGAAATACTGAGACGAATGAATTATCTGTCGCTATACATGAATTAACTCATGCGAAGTTACATGGAAACAAGATAGATCCTTTAGAACATACACCAACCAAAGAATTTGAAGCAGAATTAACATCCTATATTGTGTGTAAGCATTATGGAATGGATACAAGCGAATCAGCAATACTTATATCGCCCAATGGACAAAAAATGGACAGGATATAGAAGAGAAAGATAAATCTATTATGCGTGTTCATGAGACAGCAAGTAGCTTCATTAACACAATTGACAAGAAAATTTCTGAATTGCAAAGGGAGATGGAAAAGAATATGGAAAAGAGCAAAGGAGAAATAAAAGATGTGTATTTAGTGCGCTATGGCGCTTTAACAAGTACTGAAGAAGAAATTGTAACTGTGCGTGAATTACGTGAAAGAGCAGGTAGAGACAAGTCTTATAATGATGTGGAAAATGCTAACACTTTAAACGATAGAAAGTACATTGAAGAGTTCAATAATAACAATAAAGTAAATTGTATTGCACTAGATCATAAAGAAATTGATAAACCTATGGTTGTTATCCAGTGGTCTGAAGCTGATTTAGAAACAAATAAAGCAATTCCTTTTGGTGAAGCAAATGCAATGATGAGTAAACGAATTGCAGAAATAGATATTGAGTCTGAAAAGGCAAAAGAGAAAGGTGAATATGTTCCTTATGAGCAAACTCGCTATCATTTAATTCTTCCAAAAGAAATGGACAAGGTTTTTAATCGAATGGAAGTCATTACGATGGATCGATTAGATTTAGGTGATGGAGGATATAAGTCTCCATATGAGCAAATATTAAATGAAAAAAGATATTTATCGGATGAAGTAAAACAAGCATTGCATCAAGAAATAAATGAATATGAACAAACAAAAGGTCAATCTAATCCTGAAAAACTAAGAGCAGTAAATCCTACTGTAATTGGTGAGATTCAACAGGATAAGGTTGACCATTTTTCTTCTAAAGAAACAGAACAAGATGAAGGTACAGCAGCTGCTAATAAACAAGAAGCTAGAAGAATGGCACGTATGGTTTACATGCAGCAGATGGAAAGATAAAAAGGACACTTTAACCGGTGTTCTTTTTTATTGAAATATTAATTGATAAGGAGAAGAGAAAATAATGGATAACTTTGAAGTAGTAACCGATATACAGCAGAAAACAAACCAGGAGATTTATGAAAAAGTAGGAATAGATCTAGAAAGACATTGGGAGGGATATGAAATTCAATTATCTGAAGATAATCGAGTTATAGAAGAAATTCATCCTAATATGCGTTTAAATCTTGGTGAATTATATGCTGTTGTTAATAGATATGGGACAGAAAAAGAGCAGAAAAATATAGATGATATTGACAAGTACCTTGAACCATATTATCAGGCAGATCTTATTAAAACAGAATTTTATGAGACACCTATTGTAAAAGTTTCAACAGACAAGCAGCAGAATATGAAAGTGGAGTGTATTTCTGAGTACATATCAGATAGTGATATTGATTTTAATTTTAATCATTCTGTATTTGAAGCGGTGAATCAGATAAATCACTCTATTAGTGAAGCACATAAAGAAACAATGCAAGGTGATGTCGAATATAACGGGCTTTATCCTATAAATGAAGATGTTGAAGAGAAACGAATTGCACCGATTCAATATATTGAAGAGAAGACATATCAAGATGGAGATATTCATTTTAATCCATTAGATGGGATTTCGAATGATTATGAAGATGAAACAGAAGTTTATCGAATGGAGTCCACTAAAACGGTTGGATCAGTTAAGAAAGGATATGGCGCTATGCAGGTAAAAGAAGCAAAAAGTAACCCTAGTGCTGGGAAACGGTATATTGGAAAAGATACAGTTCATCATGAAGAACATGCACATGTTTCTTCGGACAAGGAACAAGCAAAAAGACAACATATGATGCGACAAATGAGTGGTCGAGATTATTAAATAATAAAAGGGGTGCAAGTACAAATGAAGTATAAAACTCACCTTACAACGAGCCTAGCGGTCGCTCTGCCTGTTTTAGCTTCAACGGGCAACCTCACGGTCGGAAATGTTATAGCGGTTAGTTTTGGGGCTTTATTGCCTGATATAGATGAACAACATTCTTGGATCGGCCGAAGAACTCGTGGAGTATCAGATCTTATGAATACGGTATTTGGTCATAGAGGAATCACACATTCGCTATTTGGATTAGTGCTTGTGTTGATTCCTATTTTATTTGCAGTAGGAATGACACCTCTATCATTTACGAACGGTATGTGCATATTTGCTGGTTATTTCCTACATTTGGTGGAAGATAGTTTCTCTAAAAAAGGTATTAAGTGGTTGCTGCCATTATCAAATAAAAATTTTCAAAGCGGTTTTAATGTCTTTTATTACAGCTACAACGGTATAGCTGAGAAGCTAATTTTAATGATTAGCACAATTGTGGTTGTATATGAGCTTTATTCGTATGGAATAACAAGCTTCCAACCTGGGAATTCAGAAATCTTAGGAGCTTTTAAATCATTATTTGATTGAGTGGTGAAATTTATTCTTTAGAACTGAAAAAGGAGGTGATGTTTAGTTTTAGACAGCAATTACTAAAATGATTTAGCAAACATAACAAAAAATTCGGGAAAGACCTTGTGAATGATACAAGGTCTTTTTTTATTGGAGGAATCGCTTTGGAAAATCAAACGAAAAACACAAAAAAATATACAAAAGAAGATATTGAAAAAGCCGCAGCACTTGATATTGTTGATTATTGTATGCAAAATGATATTCCTGTAAAGAGCGACAGTGAGCGTTATTATCGTCTTGTAGATCATGACAGTCTAATCATTGATAGAAAGAAAAATCAATTCTACTGGAACAGTAGAGGTGTTAATGGCAATATTATCAATTTTGTTCAGGAGGTCGAAGGAGCATCTTTCCCTGGAGCTATGCAGCGGTTACTTGAAGGGGAAAAAGATTATGAAAAGGCTTCAGAGGTTAAATACGTAAGTGAACCTTATGACTATGAACAATTTTCTAAAAAAGAAGTATCTCATTTTGACCGAGCAAAAGAGTACTTGGTGAATGATAGGAAGATTGATCCTCAAGTAGTAGATGCTTTGCATAATAAAGGCTTGATTAAGCAAGATAAGTACAATAATGTATTGTTCTTATGGAAAGACCGTGAAACTGGAGCAGTGATGGGTGGATCAGAGCAAGGCGTGGTTAAATCAGATAAATATAAACGTGGAGCGTGGAAAAATATCCAAAAAAACTCTACAGCGAACTACGGCTTTAATGTACTAAATGGTGAACCTCGAAATTTAAAGTTTTTTGAATCATCAATTGATTTATTGAGTTATGCATCACTACATAAACGTGACCTTAAAGATACACATTTAGTGAGTATGGAAGGATTAAAACCACAAGTAGTATTTAATTACTATTTGAAATCTCGTGAGCGACTTGGTGATGAACCTGATAGTGTATCACTATGTGTAGACAATGATAATGCAGGTAGAGCCTTTGTGGACAGATTAATACATTTACGTTATGAGAAAAATGATGGTAGTGTTGTAGTAATAAAACCTGAATATCCTAAAGCTCCTGAGGGAGAGAAAAAATGGGATTGGAATGATGAATGTAAACGTGTTTTTAAACAGCAAGAACAAGGAAGAAAGGCTGCTTATTTACAACAGGTGAGTAGAGAAAGATAAAATCACAAATTGTGGGAAGTTTATAAAAAACGAGCTTAAAATATTGAATTGTTTTCATGTATTATGTATAATTTAAGTAAGAAAGATAGGAGCAGTTTTTCGGAGTACGCTCGGCTAAATAAAAAAACCGATACTTGATAGGAGCAGTTTTTCGGGGTACGCTCGGCTAAATAAAAAACCGATAATGATGTATGCGAAGACACTTACAAATTAGTAAGTGTCTTTTTTGCGTTTAAGGGGCGAGAATAATGAAAACAGGGGATTATGTCCAAATAAGAGATACTTATTTTACAGATCATGAGGATTTGAAAGAATTTCTTATCAATAAAGAAGAAAGAAGATTATATGTTGGGGTTATTGTGAAGATTGATGATCAAAATGCATGTATTCCCTTCCGCTCAAAAACACCCAATAACGGTCGGGTAGCTGCAAGAGGGACATTTCCAATCCCTTCTAGTACAAGACCTGAAGCGTGTTTAGATTTAACTAAGACTTTAATTATTAAAGAAGAATCTTATTTAAAAATCCTGGATGAAAAAACAATTAAAATTCCTGAGACACAAAAGAAAAAAATTAATGAAAATATAGATGAGATACAAAAAAAACTTGATAAGTACCTGGAAGGATATAAAAAAGCAGAAAAGTCTGGTCGTATATCAAGGGATGCATTATTTAAATTTAGTACTCTTCAAAATTACCATGAAGAATTAGGGATAAAAAAAGAATTTAAAGTAGAAAACGAGAAAGAAAAAGATAGAAATGATTCCAAAGTAGAGAATGTGCAGAAGGATCAGGAGAGACAAAGAAGATTAGCGTACATGCGGCAAATGGGGCGTGAGAGATAAAAAGGACAACATAGCGCTATGTTGTCCTTTTAAGTGCGATGTGTAAATGTACACAAATACACAAATACACAAATACACAAATACACAAATACACAAATACACAAATACACAAATACACAAATACACAAATACACAAATACACATTTACACATGCTCGCGATGTTATTAGGAGTAGCATAATCAATGCTGCTCCTTTTTTAATTTGAAATTTTAATAATGAGAGGAAGAAGAAAATGAAATATCAATTAGAATACGATAAGGTATTAACAACTAAAGAGAATTTTGTTTTAGAAAAAACAGGAGAAATTATTTCAAGTGTTTCAATGTTAATTCGTTTTGGAAAGGTTTTTGAAGGGGATTCTTCAAATGGTTTATATATAACGAATGTTGATGGTGAAGATTTTACCTTACCAGGATTATTAAGAATTGCTTATGACTCTGAAACAAAGGAATTTAGTTATTATCCACACGAAGTTCTAGGTGACAATTATGAAATTGTTGGTTATACAAAAGATGTTGGAGTAGGATTTTCTGAAGGATACTTTATTAATAAAGAAGAATTTGAAGAGATTATTGAAAAATATGGTCACTTCTTTGCTTCTGATAAGTCCTTACAAAGCTGTGCGTATTGGGTTCATGAAATTGAAGAAAATGATAATCAAAATAATGAAGTAGAAACAATTGAGGAATATTTTTCTATGGCTTTGGGAGTATCTAAATTAGAGACGTATGGATATATTGCAAGATATAGTGAGGAAGTTCCAGTTTGGTGTTTCCTTTTAAAACGTGATGGTGCTAAAGGGGAAAAATATTATGGTGAGCACTGTCCTTTGAATAATATAAATCTAGAAGATTTATTACAAGTATTTTCTTTGTTTTCTAAGCAAGATAGAAAAATATTTGTAGATACAGAAGGCTATTTATACAAAGACAGGGACTATTTATTTAAAAATGAATTTGTATTAAATCCAAAACCATTAGAAAAGAATGCTCTGAATTTGGAACACTGTACACTAGAGGAATTTATTATTGAAGATAGTTTGTATGACTCTGATAAAGAGTCTTATGGATATATTGCAAGGACCAGCGAGGAACAACCAGTTTGGTGCTTATTCTTAAGTAGTGAGGATTCTGAAGGGGAGAAATATTGCAGTGGTCACTACCCTTTGCATATTACGGATATGGAAGATCTGATTAAAGTTTTTTCCTGGTACTCAAAACATGAGAAAAGTTTAATCGTAAATACAGATGACTACTTTTTTGCAAGAGAAATAAAGGAAATGAAATATCCAAATCGTGTAGAAAATAATCTTTCAAATTCAACTAACTATTTAATTGAAAAAGAATATGATGATCGTTTTTTAATTCATCGAGAATTAGAAGATAAAGAAATTAGTCGGTATTCAGAAGATGAAATATGTGTATACAATGGCAAACGATACTTAGGATCAATTATAATTTGCTCTTCAGAAGAGGAAGCGATAGCTGTTGTAAAGAGTTATTGGAGAGCAATTGATATTTTAACTGAAGGTGATTGAAGATAGAGTAGTAATACAAAGCAAAGAATCAATAACAATAGTAAGAGCAGCATAACTATATGTTATCTTTACGTAAAATGTGAACATGTATAAATGTACACATATAAACATTTATACATGTTCACGATGTTTTCAGGAGTAGCATAATTCATGCTACTCCTTTTTTTATACAAAATTTATTTATGAGAGGAAGTAAAAACATGTCCGTATTAATCCTAGCAGAGAAACCGAATCAAGCGAAAGCATATGCTGAAGCATTTCCGAAAGTTGAAAAGAGAGATGGTCATTTTTATGTTCCACCATGTTCTTTATTACCAAGTGGAGGAAATATCACTTGGGCTTATGGGCATTTAGTAGAATTGAAATCTCCTCAAGATTACAAAAAAGAGTGGGAAAAGTGGGATCTATCACAACTACCGATTTTACCTTCACGTTATGAATATAAAGTGTCAGCTGATAAGAAAAAGCAATTTAATATTGTTAAGAAATTAATGAAGGAAGCGGAAATAATACAAATTTCGACAGATATCGACAGAGAAGGGGAAGCGATTGCAAGGTTGATAATCCAGGAAGCTGGATGTACACATAAAAAGATTAAACGCTTATGGATCAATAGCTTAGAAGTAGATGAAATAAAAAAAGGTTTCCAAAACTTAAAACCAGGAGAAGATTTTGAAAGTATGTTTGCAGAAGCGCAAGCTCGTCAACTTAGTGACTGGATTGTTGGGATGAATGCTAGTAGATTATATACGCTCCTTTTACGTAAGAAAGGCGTTCAAGGGGTCTACAGTGTGGGACGATGCCAAACGCCAGCATTATGCTTAATAAATAAGCGACAACAGGAGATTAAAAACTTTAAGCCAATGCCTTTCTTTGAATTAGAAGCACAATTTACTTCTCCTAACGGTGTATACATGGGACGTTATAAAGAGCGATTTGCCACTAAAGGAGACTTAATGAGCTTGCTGCAGCAACATAGTCTTTCTGAAAAAAACAATCAACAAGGCATGATTAAGTCTGTAGAGGTAAAACCAAAACAACAAGAAGCACCAAAATTATTCTCTCTTTCTTCTATACAAGCTCTGGCCAACAAAAAATATAAGTATTCACCAGCTGGCGTTTTAAAAGGGATTCAGGAGTTATATGAAGCAAAATTAGTAACATATCCTCGTACAGACTGTAATTACATTACAGAGGGTGAATTTGAGTATCTAAAGAATAATTTGAACGGTTATCAATCCATTGTAGGTTTGAATTTTCAACCACATTCATTAACTGCAAACAAGCGTTATGTCGATAATAAAAAAGTCCAGGAACACTATGCAATTGTATTAACTAAAAATGTACCTTCAAAAGAAACGATCGCTAAATTGACGGATATACAGAGAAATTTATATATAGAAGTTTTAAAAAGTGTATTAAGCATGTTCCATTCGCCTTATATGTATGAAGAGACAGTTATAACAAGTGATTTGAACGGTCTGTTATTCACTACAAAAGGAAAGGCGGAAAAGTCCTTAGGATGGAAAGAGTTATATGTGACGGATAAAATTGAGGAAGAGGACGATCAAGAAAAAGCATCCATGTTACCTGTCGTAAAACAAGGTGAATTTGTCCAGGGATTAGTAAAATCAAAAGAAGGTGTGACTACGCCACCTAAACCATATACAGAGGGTCAATTGATTACTATGATGAAAACGTGTGGTTCTTCAGTAGAAGATGAGGAAAGTAAAGATATTCTTAAAGAAGTAGAAGGATTGGGTACTGAAGCAACTCGTGCCGGTATTATAGAAACGCTAAAAAATCAGGGTTATATAGAAGTGAAGCGTAATAAGGTAAATGTTACACCGAAGGGAGAGATACTTTGCCAATCTGTTCAGGGGACGTTATTAGCAAAACCTGAAATGACAGCGAAGTGGGAAGGGTATTTGCGTAAAATCGGTAAAAAACAAGGTTCTAAGGATGTGTTTGTTAGTCAAACTAGTAAGTTTGCAAAGGATCTTATTGAAGGGGCTACAAAGTCCATTGCTGGGCTGGAAATAGATAATAAAATTCAAGAAATGAAATCAAAAGATACGGTTGGTAAATGCCCGAAATGTGGGAAGGACGTTGTAAATCGTAAAACTTTCTATGGGTGCAGCGGTTATAAAGAAGGGTGTAAATTCTCAATTCCAGGAGAATATTTAACTAAGAAAATTTCAGAAGCAAATGCAAAGAAATTATTAGAAGGAAAGAAAACAGGGCTAATTAAGAAGATGAAAGGTAAATCAGGGAAAGAGTTCGATGGTCACTTGAAACTTACAGCATCAGGGAGACTGGATCTTGAATTTGCAGCAAAAAAATAACCAGGAATCAAAGTAGGTAAGGGGAGAAGAAAAAGTGAATATGAAAGCTGTTTTACAAAAAAGTAAATGGGTGTTAATAGCAACTGGACTAGCAATTTTGTCCAGTATGCTTTTTTCTTACATAAAAGCCAGTCTATCAATTGGAACTGGAAATGTGGCGAATGTAAATCAAAAGATAGAAATTAATCTCTTATATGTATTGATACCTGTATTGGTTGCTCCTGTAATAGAAGAATTCTTATTTAGAAAGATTTTGCCACTTGGATTAGAGAAATTATTGGATCGGATCAACCGAACAACAGTGATTATTATTGCTAACGGTATCTTTGCAGCAGTTCATTTTGATTGGTTTTTCTTCCCTTACTTTGTGAATGGTTGTTTGTATGCATGGAGTTACGAAAAGACAAAAGATTTGAAAGTACCAATGTTAGCTCATGTTTTATATAATTTTTTTGTGTTTTTTGCTACAGTAATTTTGAAGTGAAATAATTTGTTTATAATATCCCTCTTTGCTAATAATTACTAAAAATCATAATGAATGGTATAATTCATTTGAATAAAATATGGTAATTTATTTAAAAAGGGAGGAGCACGAGAATAAATGAGTTTTTTTACAGAATTTATAAATTTTATAGAATCTTCAGGTGCTATATTATCGGTATTACTTGGGATTACATCAATTTTAACAAGCTTTATTTATGTGAAAGCTAATAAAAGGAAAAAAGAGACGGAATTTCTTAGCTACATAAAAGATGAGAAGTTATTTGTTAGATACATGACAAGTAAGGAGCAATTTCTAATCTCCATGAAAGAAATTGCAGATCAGAGGGAAGTAAAGCAAAGAAAACCAAAAGTTATTAGAATGATTAATGAAATGGCTACTAATCATATATTATCTGTGACAATGGCTATTCTATCTAGTAAATCATCCAAGTCTCGTAAAAAGCAAAAGGAAGAGAAAGGAAATAAAAATAGTCTTATAATTTCGGCATTATTTTTAGAGAGTAAGTTAAAAAAAATATATAAAACTTATATTATTATAGGATTAGGAAGTATCATGTTACTAGGTATGTCATTCTATTTTGTCGTTCCATCATATATAAATTTAATCCCTTTAATATTTGCAATATTAACTTGCAGCTATCAATTTTTACTCAATTACCGAATAAAGAATGGTTTGTTTGGAACAAATGATTATGAAGCAAGAGAACTAATAGAATTTATTATTCAAAACAATGATAAAATTAATGGGAATAAGATTTTCAACGAAGAAGTAATATCAAATACTATTATAGATTTCTCAAATTATGTGAAGAAGGTGCACTTATTAAATGAACATTGATCTTGATAAAATAACAGGATATTTATATAAAGCTATAGATATTATGTTGTTAAAACAACCCGAAAGGACTGCTTATGGTATTGTGCTGGGGTTTGTTTTTATGGGTGCAAAAGATGCTATAGCGGAATTAACAACAGGCAATGTTAAGAATGCAATTCGAAATTTTAATACATTATCAGCTTTTTGTTTAGGCATTATTCTAGTGAGAATAGACATACTTT
Source organism: Bacillus sp. AY18-3 (assembly GCF_008042305.1). Taxonomy (NCBI): domain Bacteria; kingdom Bacillati; phylum Bacillota; class Bacilli; order Caryophanales; family Bacillaceae; genus Bacillus; species Bacillus sp. AY18-3. The sequence continues at coordinate 21,207 of NZ_QKQR01000022.1, forward strand.
TTAAAAAGGAAAAACTAAACAATGACGTAATTATTAAAATGAATACTCTAAAGGCGATAATTAGAGAAGGGGAGTTTACTTCAGATCAAAGAAGGAAATTATATAGAGACTTCATACAAAATATATCAGCAGATCTTGATTTAGGCTCGAATAAGAAAGGCGATAAAGTTAAAGAGCAAAGTTCTTAATTTAATAGGGTTATATTGTTGCCTATATTTCACATAATTACTAAATAAAAAAGACTTCATATTAAATTGAAGTCTTTTTTATTTATCTTCATTTTTGTGAACATGTGTAAATGTGTAAATGTACACATGTGTAAATTTATCGTTGATATGTTGATTCGAGGTGTGTATAATAATATTTAACAGATAAGAAATGTGTAAATGTGTAAATGTGTAAATGTCCACATTTACACGAAGAGGAGGAAGTAACATGGAAGAATATGAAGTTGGATACGAAGAACTATATGCATGTGAGTATTGTGGAGCTGGGTTTATGGAAGGTGCGTATAACAATGAGATTTGTGATAACTGTGCGATAGAACAAGGTCATTTAGACTAAATAAGATACATAAAATTTCAAACGGTACTATAGTCTGATAGTAAAGAAATTAGGCTATAGTATTTAAATCAAAGGAGTGGGTGAAATGAGTACGCAATATCATTTTGATAATATGATTTATACATCGAGAGAAGATCCGAAGAAGGCAGTGGAGAATGATTGGTATAAAAAGTATAACAAATATATGATTAGAGAATTTTTCTACATAGGAAGGCAATTTGAATTTGATGGGATTACATATGAGGTCTTGAATAACAATGCCCAAGAATCACATGTAGAAGGGTGGTTATATCTTAAAGCGATAGGAGAAAACTCATATAATTGTTGGATAAGCCCTAGAAAAATATTATTAGATGAACCTATTTTTAGAAAAGAACTGGATGAAAGTTTGGAAAGAGCGAATATATCATTAGAAATAAACGAAAATCATGAGCAAATGCAATTGTTTTAATAAAATGTATACAAATTATGTTGTTTAGCCTTATAAAAGCATAAATGTAATAGGGTTTGAAAAATGGAGGGGAATTAGTTTATGGGAGTAGCTTGGCGATATTTTAGACAATATGAAATAGTAAAACACGAGGATAATAATTTTAATTACATGATTAGGTATTTAGATGGAGATAAATTACGTTTTACTTATTTAACAAGCGGAAATTTAATCGGTATTTTTTCAAGCTTTAACATTCATGTACCAATGTACTGTGAATATGATCCGCCAAATTCAAGGGAATTAGAATTGATTTCTCCAATTAAAATGATTCAAGCTTGTGAAGAAATTATAAAGATATTAGATGAGGAAACTAATCCTGAATTTACTGATTCATTTACTGGAGAAAAGTGGAGGTTATGGGGTTCTGAAGACTTGAAGGATTATAGATTTGAAATTATTGATGATTTAAATAAAAGGTTCATCAAACACTTGGTATGTATTAAGGAGCTTTCAAGCCAGGGCTATTATTTTGTGAAAGATATTGACGATTAAAGTGGAGGTTATGGGGATTATGGTTGATTCTGTATCTGAAGAAGCATTGCTTACAATTGGTGATTTTACGATTTTTCTTTATATAGTGGTTGTTATATATTTTTTCTTTCGGTTATCTCATCGTAAAGGATAATGATTAGATGATGGCGATGAATAATCAAAATACGAATTATAATTTTTTGGCCAAGAACACTTTGGTGTTAAAACACGAACAAAACCACTCAAAAGTTGATAATATTATATAAATTTATATTTTTTGATAATATAATATTTAAAGATAAAAATTATATATAGTTATTTTGGAGGTAAACATTGGAATTAAATCAAATGCAATCATTAATAGTACCATGTTTTTGTTTTGTAGTAGTCGGTATCGTTCTTTTGGTAATACTGAAAAAAATTCCAGAAAATCATGGAAATATGACAGGAAAAGATGTAGATAAAGTTGTGAAATATATGAAAGACCATAAACTTGAGTCATGCAGCATGAATATTGATGCGAATAAAATAGAAATTTTTAGTGAGGAAACGGGAATAATCAGGATGTCTAGTAGGAAGGCAAGAGTTGGGAAGTTTATTGAACGGAAAATAGAAGATTAGTTGATTGTAAGTCATATAAAGTCTATTTTGAAACAAATAAAATATTAGATAATGCTAACGATTTGGAAATGTATGATCCAGTTGTAATTAACAAGTTTGTAGAAGTTAAATAAAAGATACTGGCTCTCTACTAATGTTTTAATTTAATGAAGGAGGATGAGTGATGAGCGAATTCAAGCAAGAAGATAATGAGTATGGTGGTTTGCGCTTTCTAATGTATATTCCAACAATAATCTTCTTTATATGGAGTATATATTATTGTATTTGTTTATTAAATAATACAAGAGCATTTGGGGTGAGTTCTCTTGCGATGTTTATATTAGGATTGCTCACGTTATGTAACGGGGTATACGGAATTTTCCTTTCTACTAGAAAAGACATTGATGGAATTGAATTTTTTATGGAGGGGTTAAAGGGTTTACTTGCAATAGGGTGTGTTATAATTCTAAGTAAGATTCCGTATTTTGCGGAAGTATTTATAGGATTCATAACTAGTTAAAAATATAGTGCCTTTATTTAAACCAAAGGGAGCAACACAACTATGTTGCTCCCTTTGGTTTTGTTTTTACTATAGTGGGGGTAAATGCACATGCCCATCAACTTAAGAATTTTATAACACCCCAAACAAGAAAATGTACATTTTCTCCTGGAGATGTCATTTTTTCGTTTTGGGGTATTCGCTTTTCTTACCTTAATGGCGATGGGGTACCACCAACATTTTGGAATTATTTTAACCAGTCATTACGTATGACTTTACAATATTTATTGTGCTAACCTACTTCTAAACTTAATAAGGAATATTATGTAAAATGTGATAAAGTTAGAATAGAAATGTTTAGGGAAGGCGGTATAACGTATGATTTCTGAATTAAATAAGAGTGGTTTTTATAAGTGTAAAGGTTTAGTAAATGAAAAAGGGCAATTAGAAGTGAAGGCTGTAATTGAAGGAGTTAATCCAGGTCGTATATTTGTAGATAATAGTTCTTCTCCTAATTCTGGACTTATTTGGTTAGGTAATAATGATGGATTTTTTTTTATTGGAAATGCAGAAAATGAAAAATTTAATAATGAAATTAATAATTTTATTGATAAAGTAATAGTACCTGAAGCAAAGAAAGTCGGACTAAATTGTTTTGAAGGGATCGGTAATCATCCGAAATGGAATGAGACAATTGAAAGAATGTTTGAACATCGTAAATTAAGTAGTTGGAATCAAAGAGTATATACGCTAAAAAAAGAGGACTATAAATATAAACTTGAACCTAAAATTGAACAAGGATATACTGTACTGAAAATCAGTAAAACTCTCTATGAAAATAAAAAAAATTCATTTAAGAACATTGAATTTTTACAATCTAAAATTTTAGAGTTTTGGTCTTCACCTGATATTTTTTTTAATGAGGGAATTGGTTATTGTATTGTTTACGACAATACAATTGTAAGTGTTTGTTTTTCAGGCTTTGTCGTTGACAATATACATTGTATAGATATTGAAACAATAGAAGATCATCGAGGAGGAAAATTAGCCCAAAAGATGGCTCATAGTTTTGTAATAGATTGTTTGGAGAATGGCATAGTTCCATATTGGGATTGTATGGAATTGAACAAGCCCTCCGTTGCAGTTGCAGAAAATACAGGATTCACAAATGCATTTAATTATGTAGGATATTATTTTCCATTCGAATAATTTGTTGCTCACTTATAGGGGCACCTTACATGCCCATCAATTCAAGAGATTTTAATACTCTCAAATACAAAAAAACGTTATCCTTTCTAAATAAGCTAAATTAGAAAGGATGACGTTTTTTATGAATCTTTCCATTCAAAGTGAGCTACAATTATTTGCCGAAGAATTATATGAACATCTTACTCCGTCATTTCTGGAAAATCTCGCTAAAGAACTAGGGTTTGTACAACGGAAACGAAAGTTTTCTGGTCATGATTTAGCTACTATCTGTGTCTGGATTAGTCAACGAGTAGCAAGTGATTCTTTAGTGAGACTGTGTAGTCAACTTCATGCTGTTACAGGAACGATCATAAGTCCAGAAGGACTTAATAAGCGTTTCAATAAAAAAGCTGTTTGCTTTTTAAAACATATTTTCTCTTCGTTATTCAAGAGTAAAATTTGCGAAACATCAGTGATTCCTAGTTCTTCAATTGCTTATTTCCAACGAATTCGTATTTTAGATGCAACGATTTTTCAAGTGCCAAAGCATTTAGCTAGTGTATATCCTGGATCAGGTGGTTGTGCTCAAACAGCGGGTATAAAAATCCAGTTAGAATATGATTTACACAGTGGCCAGTTTTTAAATTTTCAAGTGGAACCAGGGAAAAATAATGATAAAACCTTTGGAACAGAATGTTTAGCAACATTGCGTCCTGGAGATCTATGTATTCGGGATTTAGGCTATTATTCACTGGATGATTTAGATCAAATGGACCAACGTGGCGTGTATTACATATCACGGCTCAAATTAAACAATAGGGTGTATATCAAAAATGAATTTCCTGAATACTTTCGAAATGGGACAATAAAAAAACAATCTCAGTACATCAGAGTTGATTTAGAACACATTATGGATACCTTAAAACCAGGACAGGTCTATGAAATAAAAGATGCTTATATTGGAAAGGATAAAAAATTATTCACTCGAGTGATTATGTATCGATTAACAGAAAAACAACTTCGTGAGCGTATGAAAAAACAAGTGTACACAGAAAGCAAAAAGGGCATTACATATTCGGAAAAAAGCAAACGATTAGCTGGCATGAACCTATATGTTACCAATACACCTTGGGAGATTGTTCCGATGGAACAAATCCATAATTTTTACTCTCTCCGCTGGCAAATTGAAATTATTTTTAAAACTTGGAAATCCTTATTTCAAATTCATCATTGGCAACATATTAAACAAGAGCGATTAGAATGCCATGTTTATGGAAAACTCATTGCCATTTTTCTATGTTCTTCTACTATGTTTAAGATGCGAAAATTAATTTTACAAAAGAAGAAACAAGAATTAAGTGAATATAAAGCAATCGGAATGATTCAAGATCATTTACGTATTTTATATCAAGCCATACAGCAAAACACCCAAGAAATAACAAAGATTCTAATCCGCCTGTGCCACTTACTCCAAAAGAACGGCCGGAAATCTCATCGATATGAGAAGAAAACAGTCTTCGATATTTTGGGTGTTGTCTATGAGTATAATGGATTGAGAAAACGGAAGAAAGCTGCATAATTTTTAAAAACGATACCTATCAAGGTTTATTTGGTATGGTCATTTTTAAAGACACGAAATATTTCAAGAGTTTTTTCGTTTATATGAACGAAAGTTCATTTTGTTTCCTCTCTTAAGTTGATGGGCATGGGGTAAATGCATCATAATGATTACCTATGTGACCGATTTAGCTCCTTGATTTCAGACTCCAACACTAGTATATCTTCAGCTTTTTTTATTTCTTCTCTAGCGTTTAATTCTTGCTCTAATCGTGCTTGGGGTTCGCTATTTATATATTTTTCGTTTTTATCTTCTAATAATGTTAATTCTTCACCGGTAGCAGTATGATCTACAACAATTCCACCACATTTTTTAGCTATCCTCATAGCGCTATGTTTCTCTAAGAAAGGAAATGCATATGTTTTATCGTTAACAAATTCATAACTGAAAGTGGACTCATCTTCTTTCTTCCTTAATAAGCCACCAGCGTAATACATTTCTCCTAATTTCACTAGCCAATATGTTAGTTTTTTATCTTTTAATGGGTTCATTATTGATGTTCTCCTTTAAAGTATTTAGTTTGGTATAGCGCTATATTACTTTTTATTTGGTTCTATTTTTATCATTTGAATTTGAAAAATATCACGGTCTGTTATGCCCAGGACTAGCATTTCATCTTTTAATGAGCGCCAGGATTCAATTTTGATAGATTTATTCGTTCCATCTAATAAAGTGTATTGATGGATATAATATGATTCCTCGTTTTTCTTCATTAATAAACCTCTGTTTTCATTAAATTTAATGATTTTTTGTAGATATGTAAAATTTATATATTAAGGGGAGAGTGTGAGTCTGTAATTGACTCGCTTCGTTTATAGTAATCGTAATATCTTTTTAAGGATAAATTAGATTTGAATCCTATTAGCTGCATGATTTGTTCAGGTGTGCTGTTCTCTTGAATTCTTCTTAAAATATAAGTGTTTCGAAAATGTTGAGAAGAAATTCCCTTTCGGAGATTAGCACGTTTCACTTCTAAACGAATCATTTTTTGTATTGATATTTCAGTTAGAAACTTTGGTGCATCATGATCATAACTCCAATGATAAGTCCCACGTGTAAAATCAAAAGCAATAAATAGTGGATCATTGCTGTGATATTTAGGGCGTACAGATTCAGGAATAGTTTTATAGTAATTGTATAAGTGTAATTTATCTTCTTCCTTCAAATGAATGGTTCTATTTACTTTTGAGTCTTCAGGAATCGATAAAGTGTTATTTTCAAAATGAACATGTACCATTTGCAAAGAAACAAGTTCTTTTAAGGATAATCCATAGTCCAGGAGTAATGTAACGATAGAAACGTTTCTTTCTAATATCATTGGGCGTGTTGATAGTTGTTTTTCTGTAAGTCCTTCTAGAGAAGAAATGACTTCTTTTAAGCGCTTTTCCTCCTGGAATGAAACGAAATCTTCTTTACGTAATGCCCGATCAGGTGGATCTATTTGAATAACTCCTTCAATGGGGCTTGGTAAATCTAAGTATTCGTACAACCTATTTAATACAATATATATACGGTGTACAGTTTTGTCAGAGTACTGCCGATCTTCTTTTAAGTATTTGAAAAAGGCTTCAAAGTCTTTTTTATGAAGACATTCAAAAGTATTACTTTCACTGAAATTATTTGATTGGTGCAGCCATTGAATGAAACTTTCTACATCATATATATATCGCTTAATTGTTGAGGGCTTCCTTCCCTTACTTAATAAATAAGAAGAGAAGCCTTGTATTACATCCTGGTTTCTTTGCATGAATATTATCCCCTCTATTATTTTTTAAATTGTCCCTCGTATTCCTTAACAACTTTATAAAAATGAGTTTTTTTCATATTACACATCTGCATAGCTTGTACCGCTGTAATATTACAAGCTTTCCACAAACGGTATGCTTCATAAAATTCTTCTGGAATCTCCTTTGGCTTTCTTCCTAACGGTCTACCTTCTTTTTTTGCCAGTTCAATTCCTTGCCTTTGGCGTACTTTGTTTTTTGTTCGCTCTTCCTCTGCAAGCCAGGACAATATTTGTAGTACTAAATCAGTAATTAAATTACCGAGACTATCTTTATATTTCGTTGTATCTAGTAATGGCATATCCAATACGATAATATGTGCCTTAATATCTTGTGTGATTTCTTTCCATTCTTTTAAAATTGCTTCTTTATTTCTTCCAAACCTATCTAATGAATGAATATATAAAATGTCGCCTTCTCTCAACATCCTTTTTACTAGTTGATACTGATCTCTGTTATAATCTTTGCCACTTTTTTTATCTATAAAAATATCACGTTCACTTTCAACATGTTTTTTAATATCTTCAATTTGTCTTCCCTCATTTTGGTCTTTGGTACTTACTCGCACATAACCGAATTTCTTAATACTCATTATATTCTTACTCCTATCACTCTCTTTTTTATTAATTATATCATTTTACGTTCGTTAATTCCTGTTTAAAAAAAGGACGTTCACAATTATAGGTTAAAGGCTTTTGTGAACGTTGATTATGTATGTATTAATACTGGACTTTAAAGTGTACCTTTTAGGAATATGAAAAGGATATAAGTAAGCAGCATTCAATATATTTTTAAGAAAAATTTTAAAATAAAAAAAGAAGCTATCTTGATTAATATTTTTCAAAATAGCTTCTTTTTTATTTATTACCAAATTGAAGGTGTAACTTTAATTACTTTCGATTTATAATCCATCTATTTATATTCAGGTATAGCATTATAAAGATTAGAACACTCCATAATGCTACAGTAAAACGTAAAGGATGTAATATAACATAATGATTAATAGGAGGAATTTTCGTTAGTATATCATTAACTATTAATCTTAATCCGTTGTATCCTAATACAATGGTTAATAGCGAAGAAATAACAAGAATATTTGTTTCGTTCGATTTGATTTTAATTTCTTTTTGTGTAACGATATCTTCCCGAATATTTTTAAATAATTCCTCGGATTTTTTTAACAGTGCATTTGTTTCCGTTCTCTCTAAAATAGCTTTGTATAAATCTTTTGCGCTACCATCTGAAGAAAAAAGAATATCTTCATCATACTGTAATTTTAAAAAGTTGAATTCTTTTCTTAGAAGGTTATAGTCTTCGGTTGAAGTATACTGGTTGTTGGAATTATTTTGTAATAAATTCCGTACAAAATATTTTTTTATGAAACTTAGTTCATAGAAACGCAGAAAATCAAACATATTAATAATAGTCTGTTTCTTTAAAATTAAATTCAATTGTTCTTCATATGCTTTTTGTTTTCTTAATTCACTTTCGTACGCTTTTTGTTTTATTGATTCCTTTTCATGATTTTCTAAAATTTCTTTTGCTTTCTCATAAAAAAGAGTTGAACCGAAAGTAATGATGGAAAATGTAGGGCTGCACATATATATACACTGTTTATTTTTATAAACTTCGAATCCTTTTAGTATTTCGTCTACTTCACTTGGGAAATATCTATTACTATGTTCTTTTGTTCCGTTAAGTAAATAACTAGTATACAAATCTTTATTATGCTTTATAAAGTCCTGAAGGTCACTACGTTTATTCTTATCGAAGTCTCCGAAAACCCAATTTATTCTGCGATTTAAACGGTCATCTTCAAGGGAGATATTACTTAGTTCAGATAATTGTTTAATATAATGCTCCATAATTCCATCTGCGTTGATATTACTTACAATATCTTTTTCCCAAAAATCATCTGATTTGTAATTTTTTTTGGATTTATATAAATGAACTTCGGGTATTTTCATGTTTCTTGGTATATTCTCAGGTGTAGATATAACTTTTTTGTGTTCAAAAGTCATAGTGATTTGTAAAGTAATAATACCTATATCATAGATGTTTGCAATTGCATAAGCTTCAGTGAATACTCCTTCACTTTTTATTAAAAAAGGCAATAACATATATCTTTTATGATTGTGCATAACGAAATTTTTGCTTAAATTAAAGCGGTTTGTCTTTTCTATTTTTTGATCAATTTCAATTAAGTTTTCAAGTGCAAGACATTCAATTGGTGTAGGTGTATGTATCGCTACATAAGAACCGTCCTTTGCTTCATTAATTATGTTGTATTCATTTATATAATCTTCTTGAACACCAAACTGTTCATATAATTGATTGATTTTTTTAATATCAATATCAGGAGGTACTAGAGCTTCATAGTGATAGTTGAAATCGTCTTTTTGTTTAGTTGGATTATGTGGTTTATGGATTGTATATAACGCTTGTTTATAACGCAAATACTTTTCATATCTGGAATTTGTTTTTCCAGAGTTCTTTTTGGAATTAATATAACAAACATAACCTCTGGATTCTTCGATATTTTTTTGAATCTGCTCGTATAATTTTTTATCGTAATTAATGACGCTATACATATTTAATACTTTATAAAACAATTGATCAACTCCATTTGTTAATAAAATTTTTTGCTGTTTGTAGTAGTATCATTTTTATTTGAATTCTACATAAAATTTGGTGTCAATAATTCCAAAAGCAACTTCACGCGGGAATGGATTTTTCTCTACTGAAGCAGCATGCATACATGAAAGTACCCAATGTTCCAGTTCTAAAGGTAGACGGTATGCTTGAATGCTACCATTGTTATTTTTGAGTGTCACAATTGGTGTATTTACCCTAGTTGTAGAAAATCCGTCCGTTGTTACCATTGCTATCGCATTGCTAGAGTGAAAACCAGCACTTAAAATTTCGTAAATCTGTCCATCTTTTTTATTAATAATCATGGGTATATTTAGGTAGGGGTGTTTATTGATATCGTTATGAATAACTGCTCCTGCTGTATTTTTTCTTACTGGATTTTCTTTCATTTTTTTCCGCTCCTTTTTAACGATTCAAGTATAATCATATCAATTAATTCTATTTTACATCTACTATATTAGAAAATTGCAGTTTCATCTTGTTATAAAAAGCATCCGTACATATAATGGCGCTATGTTGCTGATCAATACCAACAACAGTCATATAGCTAGAGAGTAAACAACCATCTTCATAATATGTAATTAGTATTTCTTCCTCAGATAATAAGGAACACAACAACATGTTCTCAATTAGTTCTCTTTCTTCATCTGTTAAGGTCGGCCGAGTTACTTTGTTTTGCTCCTTGATGATTTCACGAATACCAGCAAACTGTTCAGGCATCGCTGCAAACGGAGTGAATTTCACCATACCTCTTCCTTTTGGCATGTTAGCGTTAATCATGATCTGTGTCCTCCTATTAGTGTGTTTCTATGTCTAGCTGTAGCGCTATGCGTGTAGGAAATCCCTCGTAAAATACTGTTCTTCCCAAATTTTGTGCGTATTTCATCCATTACTTTTGTTAACTTCACCTCTTGTTCTCGTTGGGTGAAATTATCGAAAAGAGAAATTTGTTCTTCTCCTTCTTCGATTAGATTTGTTAGAGAAATGTTTATGCTGCGGATGGGTTCTCCAGTATATTGTTGATGCAAAAAGTACGTACAAATCTTATAAATATCCATTGTTAGGTTAGTCGGACGACTTAAAGTATGTGTTTTTCTAATGCCACCGTTATAACTCTTACTATAACCAACAGAGAATTGAACGGTTTGAGCAAGTTTGTTTTGTCTTCTAAGGCGATAACAGACTTCTTCAATATGTTCCAATAGAACAATTGGGAATTCTTCTATTGTATAGTCACGCATTAGAATTTGGCTTTTTCCGATTGATGTTGTAGCAGGTACGTATTTCTCTGAAATACGGCTGAAGTCGATACCGTTGCTATGTAAGTGCAATTCTTCCCCAATCTTGCCGAAGCTTTGTTTTAAGTATTTAAGGGGGTAATTGGCTAAATCCCCAATAGAATGTATCCCCTTACGATTCAATTTTTCTTCTGTTTTATACGAAATCCCCCAAAATTTATTAAGTGGTCGTATACCCCATAACTTTGTTGGGACATCTTCATACTTCCAATGAGCGATCCCTTCTTTGTTCTTCTTTGCTTCAATGTCTAAAGAAATCTTACTCATTAAAGGGTTCGGAGCAATTCCGATGGTACATTCAATTCGTGTATGCTCATAGATTTCGCGCTTGAGTTTTAAAGCAAACTCATAGGGATCATTAGCAAATAAATGAATGCTATCAGTTACGTCCAACAGAAATTCATCGACGGAATATTGGTGGAAATCCTCAATCGGTACGTATTGTAAAGCTAACTTTGTTATGTAATTAGAGCATTTTATGTAAGTACTCATAATCGGATTCACAACGAGAATATCTTTTCTTCGAGGAATCTCGTAGAGCCTTGCCATCTTTTTTACGCCCAGGGCTTTTAAGGGTGGTGTTGCAGCAAGAACGATTGAACCATTTCTATTTACATCGCCGACTACAGCCAACTTTGTATGCATAGGGTCTAAACCCATTTTAATGCAACTAACTGAAGCGTAAAAGCTACGTAAATCAACACATAAGATGATTCTATTTGGTAGGATTGAATAGTCATACACTGTGATTCCTCCTTAAATAAAGAACGTCTGTTCTTATTATACACGAACCTATGTTCTTTTATGAAGAGGGGAATATAAATTTTTAGTAGGGAAATAGGAAACTTTTATATTGTAGATATTATTGTTTGAATCTATATAAAAACAGAATATTCTGTTTTTTATTTATCAATTTAATAAGCAGTACAAATATTCAGAAAATATGGTAATATATTCTTGTATTTGTAAAATATTTCTAGGAGGTAATCGAATGATAAGTAAAAAATTTGTAACTGGTACTATTGTATCGACATTATTGGTTCTTTCTGCTTCCCCATCTTTAGCGGCTGTTAATGAAAAACAAGTACAGAAAACAAATTCTGTTCAAGAGGTTCAAAACGAAAAAAGTGCAGAAATTAAATTTAACAATGAACAAGAGATGTATGATATTGCACAAAAAGCAGAGAAATATTTTGTGAAGAATGTAGATGGCACACTTGCACTTAATGCAACTGCAGAACAACTCGGAACTACTGAGGAAAATTTAAATCAGTATAGAAAAGGTTTAGAAGCTATTAATATAGCAGTTGCAACTGGTAACGTGAAGGTCAATGTAAATGCAAATACGAATTTATTGTCATTAGAAACGGTTGCTCCTTCAAATCATTCAAATCTTCCTAGTTGGACATGGGATAGTGATTTTTATGGTTGGAACTTTTATTTAAGTAATTCTGAATCAAAGACATTTGTATACAACTGCAATAAATGGGCAGCAGGTGCAGCGGGTGTTGCTGTTATCACTGGTTATGTAGCAGCCATGGGTGTACCTCAAGCTGCCGCAGCTGCTTTAGCGGCTGGGTTAATTTCAGCAGGTCTTTGGTGGGTAGGAAACGAAGTGGATTATAGAATGACTAGTAAAGGGACAAAAATATATTTGAGTAACTGGAATCCAGTAAATATTGTGCAGATTTCAGGTAGATAAAATAATTTCTTAAAAGAAAACAATGTATATTCATTGTTTTCTTTTATTTAGGAGGTTACTAAATTTATGATTATATTTTTGTTAATATTATTTTTGTGTGGATATGTAATTTTAAAATACTCTAATATGTCTCCATCATCTTACTTTACGTATTTTTTAACCGCATTTATCATTATAGGTGTATCTATATTAATTCTAAAATTAGATGTTAAACCACAAATCAAATATACGATTTTTGGTTTTTCTCTCTTTGTTCTTTTGCATAATCTTGTTATAGGAGCAAAAATGTTATTCAAATGAATAATTTTATATAACGAAGGCACTTTGTTTGAGTGCCTTCGTTATATAAAATATTTTATAATATCTAAAGCACTCATTAGTTTGTTTGAGTGCCTTCGTTATATAAAATATATACTATTTTTTAAATGCACTTGGTTTTTCAACTCTAAAGGAAATTACTTCTCCGCAATCAAGACAAAATGTAGTTAATAGTTTAGAGCGTTTCCCACCTTTGAAAATTGTACTATTAATATTTTCATAAATGTACGCATGATAACCGTATCCTACTTTCCCCTCTTTAAGATTAGTAGATCCACATTTATCACATTTTGAATTTTGCATATTGTAAACCTCCTTTTCTATAATATTATCATGATTTTTATAAGGGAATCGTTTTTAAAGAAATATCGTATTGAAAAATAATTTAAGACTGGTTCAAATAATAAGCAGTGAGGGAGAGAAATAGAGATTCATATATACTCAAATGAAAAAAGAGAGGGAATTTGTCCTTCTCCTTTTATTTAATACTATGTCTGCATCAGTTTTCATTCTTTCGGTATTCATGTGCAGCATTTACAATACTTACGATATCATTAACGGTGTTTTGTTCGTATCCTGCTAACCATAAAATAGTCCGTGATTCGTTTTTTGTCAATTGGCGACCGATGGATTCCTGGAGTGATTCTACAAACGATCTGTAACGCTTCATTTTCCATCCTGACAAAATACAGCAAAGACCGTGCGAGCTTCGTCGATGGATTCTAAAAGGGATTATTCCTTTAATATGGAATTTTTCTTATAGGAGGTGGCGTAGCGCTATGTCAGAAGCAGAGATAGTATATACCAGCAATGAGGTCTATAGTCGTTTAGGAGTAAGTGGGAGCACCCTTAGAAAGTATTCGGATGTTCTTGAACGTGAAGGATATGATGTAAGAAAGAATAGTCGAGGAAGAAGAGAATATACAGAGTTTGATGTTGTACTTATTGAACAGTTAGTAGAGTTGAGTAAGCAAGATGGTATGACTTTAGAAAAGGCTGCGAAAATGATTGCGAAGCAGTTTGGAATCCATAATAAGCAAGAGGAGTCCCTGGGGACAGATCCAGTTCCTTATCAAATGCAGTATCAATTCCAACAACAATATAGCGCTATGATAGAAGAAATTAATAAGGTGCAGCAAGCAAACCTATTAGAAATGGAAAAGAGGCTAGGTGATCGTATAGATCAAAAGAACAAATTAATCGAAGAGGATATTAAAGAAAGAAATAAATTAATAAGAGAAGATATGAAAGATCGGAAAGAACGTGAAGAAAGGATAGAAAAGAGGTTAGAGCTAAGGGATGATAATCTGATGAAAATGGTCAGAGAGATTCAAGATGCAAAACGTACTATTGTATTAGCACAGGAAGAAATAGCGGCAGCAAAAAAGAAATCTTGGTGGAAGTTTTGGAAGTAGTGGTGTTAAATTATAGGTTCTTTTGTATACACCTAAAAAAACGATTTTCTAGAGTTAAAGGAAATTGTTTTTTTAGGTGTATTTTTTGTGAAAACAACAGTGAAACAACATTTATTTGGATTTTTTTTCGACAGCCCATGCAGCAAATAAAATACAAATTACAATAATCCCCCAGCCTACAACTCCCATGATTCCCCTCCTTTTATGAAGAAAATATGTATAAATTTCTATATATAAAATATATATTTTTAGGGATTTTTCAAGAAGATGAATTCGTCTCTTGATTTTTTGAATATTCTATATATTTTTTCGCAACTTACTTTTACAGGATGCGCCCTTATGTAGTTAGCAGAATTATGGTAATCTTTAGTAAATAGAAGTGGTTGAGGAGGACGTAGTGATATGAGCACAAATGTTTGCACACATAAAGCCGTTATGCAACAACTTAATGATTTTTATCAAATAATGTTGTCACAGCAAATTATAAAAGCAACTGAAGTAAAAAAAGAAATAGATGAAAAAATTGAACAGATTAAACATGCAGAACAAAAAGAAAATCAAAATCAAAATTTATTATTATATTATTCTTTACTAGATTTAAAATACAGAATGCTAACTGATCGAGTAAGTATTCGAAAAGACAGCTTTGAAGCGATTGATAAGATTGATGAAACAACAGATACACTCATAGCTTATTACTATCATTCTTTTAAAGCAGAACATGCTTTAATGTTTAGTAACTATAATGAAGCAAGAAGACAATACGAAGAAGCTGAAAGCTTATTAGAACACATTTCTGACGAATTGGAGCATGCAGAATTTAATCAAAAATATGCAGTGTTAAATCATCATATGTCTAGTATGTTAATATCTATTGAATACGCCAATAAAGCAAAGGAAATCTTTGAAAGGCATGCTGGATATGAGGTGAAAGTTGCTTCGTGCGAGAACACATTAGGGACAGCTTGTATATTCTTAAAGCAATTTGAAAAAGCGGAAGAACATTTGAATCGTTCCATTGACCTTTTGCAAAAACATAATGAAGAAAAATTGATTTTAGTAGTAAGGCATAATCTAGGATTATTATATGCAACTCAAAACTTATCTACATTAGCCATTCGTCATTTATCAGAAGTGACAGAGAAGAATCCAGCGCATTTTAAAGCATTGTTTTTACAAGCACGTGAACACTATAAGCTAAGAGAAACAAATATTGCAAAAGAACTTATTGAAAAAGGATTAGCAGTTTGTATGGAATTAGGAAATGAAGAGTATGTATATCATTTCAATATTTTACGTTCTCTTAATGAAGATGAAGCAATTAAACTCTTAGAAGAAGAAGTGAAGAAAAGTATTTCTTACTTCAAAAAGCAGGGTTTATGGGATTTCGTAGAAGAATATGCAGAAGTATTAGCGGTTCGCTTCCGCAAATTGAATGAGCATGAAAAAGTTAGTGATTATTTCGATGTATGTTACGAAGCGAAACAAAAATTACTAAGGAAAGGGGCGTTAAAATAATGAAGAAGCTTGTGTTAGCGACATTAGGATTAGTTATAGCATTATCATTTATTAACAATACAGGTGATAAACAACATGCTCTAAAAAAGGAAGAAATTATACAATACTCACATGCTGATCATTTTTAATTGCTAATTAACAAAGGGACTCCAATTATGGAGTCCCTTTGTTAATGGGGTAATGCTTTGGTTTCTTCTATTATAACAATATTTGTAAAAAGGTGTATAGGGGTTCTAATTTTATTTGGTAATAGGAAAAACTGGTGAAAGTTATGGAAAAGAGTACATTCATCAATAAATGTGCTCATTTTTGTGCAAAATGGAAAAATATGCTTTCTGTTTTTTATTTAAATTACTAAATTGTCATATTAATTTATAGAAAATATTTGTAACAGGTTACCACATGTAGTAACATTTAATTAAGAAATCGCTAAATATAGTATTAGTGATTTGGGAGAGGTTTTATGGAGGGGTAATATGAATAAAGAAGGAATATATATTATTGATTCTAAAGGGGATTCAACGTATTTTTCTCCACCTGATTCGGGATTTGGAGAAATTCAAATACAATATTGTAATTCAGTTCCTATTATGCTGAGAGAAACAAAAACATTAAGGTTAGCCGAAACGAAAAAATCGAAGGCTGCAAGCTAGTAAAAGATACTAGTTTGCAGTCTTTTTTTGTTTCATTTATTTCATAACTAGTAGATTTATAAAAGGAGTGGATTTGTTTGTCATTAACATTTATAGATTTTTTCGCTGGTATAGGTGGTTTTAGATTAGGGATGGAGGAAGCATCACATAGATGTATTGGTTATGTTGAATGGGATAAGTTTGCTAGAAAATCATATGAAGCTATACATAATACTAGAGGGGAATGGACAGAACATGACATTAACAACATTAAACCAGGAACAATACCAAAAGCAGACGTGTGGACGTTTGGATTTCCATGCACCGATATATCAATTGCATCAGGAAGAGCTACAGGACTTGCAGGAGCAAGATCTGGACTATTTTACAAAACGATTGACCTCCTCAAAAGCCAAAAAGAAGAAGATAAGCCTAAATACTTGTTCATTGAAAACGTTAAAAACCTCTTTTCAGTTAATGGAGGATGGGATTTTGCCCGAATTCTCATTAGTTTGGATGAAGCAGGGTATGATGCGGAATGGTTTTTGCTCAACACTAGAGACTTTTCAACAGCAGAGAGACCAGTACCACAAAATCGAGAACGAGTATTCATTATTGGACATTCTCGAAAAAAGCGTACAAGAAAAGTATTTCCTATCAGAAGAGAAGCTGCACAAAATCGTATTAAAGTAATAGGAAATACCAATTCTAGCGGTTGGAGAAGAGGGGGGGAGCTGTGTGATCCTATGGGACTATCGCCTACAATCACCTGCAAAGATGCACCTAAGATTGTACTTCCTAATCAAAAGGCAGCTTAAATAGAAAATGTAAAATGGAGAGTGTAAATAATGAAAAGTTATAAAATCCGTATTAAAGAAGCTACAAAAGTAGGCTATGCAGAAGCTAAAGTAGGGGATAGCATTAATTATTCTGTACCAGGAAGTAAGACTAGAAGAGGGAGGGTAGGAAAAGGTGTTGCTCAAACGTTAGATACAGCTTGTAATCAAGCAGTATTAACAAGGGATTTTAGAGTTAGGCGGCTTACACCGAAGGAGTGCTGGGCGCTTCAGGGGTTTCCAGGTTGGGCGTTTGATCGTGCAAAGGAAGTAAATTCAGATACACAATTGTACCGACAAGCAGGTAATTCTGTTAGTGTACCGGTTATTTATGCGATTGCAAGAAAATTAGAGTGATAGTCGTATATTATATTTATGAAACAAAAAGCCTGGCTTGTATAAGTCAGGCTTTTTGTTTTTATGTTAAATGTTCGAAATAGTTTTTGGTACTGTTGTTAATAGTTTGTGAAAGAATTTGATCGTAAAGACAGTAGCAATTGTAACCGAAATAAAATTAATGGATGTTAAAAGCATATACCCAATCAAGAAACTTGTTATACCGCATAGTAATGGGTTAAAAGTATTATCTTCATCAAAATTAATAGCAAAGTATAATTTGATGAATTTGAAATCTAGTTTCTGTCGCACTATAAATGGCAAAAGTAATAATGGGATACTGAATGAGAAATATAAAATATAAATGTGATTCATCTAAATTCCCTCTCTTTTATAATGATTTTTTTATAGTCCGCGCGGCTATTTATAAGTGTATTTCATCGGTTTTAGAATAGCAACCCCTCTAAAATAGGGCTAAATCTGTTTAGTTAATAGAGTTTTTTTGACAACGTATTTCACCTTCCTTGTTTGATCGTTTATAGGAGGTCTGCATAGTCATTATTTTAAAACACACATTTGAAAAAAAATTGTACCTAGAATTGGCGTTAATAACACGCTCTTTTTGTTTATTCAAAATTATAATTTCACATACCTTACTAATCTATATAAGATTCGAATAGTATAAAGTGAGAGTGAATTGGGAATAACTATAATACGGTTATATGAATCTTTATTTATGCATAAAGTTCGATTGGTTAAGCTACTGATCATGGTGTATTCAATCGAAAAGAAACAGAAAATCGTCACGAATAATCAGGCACATACATAGCCTGGTGCACCTCTATATTTCAAGTGTCTGAAAAAATGTCACATAGGGATATATGTTGTTATATGATTTACTAACAATACATAGTGAAAATCGCCTGGTTGATTTGCCCTAAATCGATACTGGGCTATTCGTGTTTGTTTTATATTTTATTTATAATTTCACGTACCTTACTAAAAAATTATTTTAGTAATTGACACAATAATCTCTAAAGTGCTACGTTTTTAATGGTAAAGTAATAAAAGGTTTGTTATTTAGATCTAACATATATAATGAGAAAAGGTACTGGAATTCGTTTAGAGAAAGGTAAACACTATTCTTACACCCCTTAAAATTCAATATATAGATAAAATGATGATACGAACCGTATATGTAGTTATGTAGAGAGGAAGAAAGTATAAGATGTTTAAAAAGGTTACATCGGTTGTTGCTTCTGTTTTATGTGCTAGTTTTCTACTAACAGCTTGTAGTAGTGGAGAGAAAGAAACTAAAAATACAGCAAAGGCAACTGACAAGAATGAAACAAAACAATCCATTAATTTACCGTATATAGCGGAGATCCCAACAATGGATGTAACAAAGGCAACGGATAGTGAATCAATGAATGTAATGCGTAATGTGTTTGAAGGGCTGTATACATTAGGAGAAGACAATAAATTAATTCCTGGCGTGGCACAATCTTATGATGTAAGTGAAGATAAAAAAACGTACACGTTTCATTTGAGAGAATCGAAATGGTCAAACGGAACACCTGTAACAGCTGAAGACTTCGTGTTTGCTTGGAAAAGAGCTGTTAATCCTGATACAGCAGCAGAATACTCATTTTTATTCTTTGATCTAAAAAATGCAAAGAAGATAAATAGCAAAGAGTTATCTGTAGATCAGTTAGGGGTAAAGGCAGTAGATAATAAAACATTAGAAGTACAGTTAGAACAGCCCGTACCTTACTTTATAAATTTGACAACGTTTCCAACATTTTTACCAATAAACGAGAAGTATTTTGAATCAAAAGGTAAGCAATATGGTCTAGAAGCGGATCAGTTAATTTATAATGGAGCATTTACATTAGATAATTGGAAGCATGAGCGAGGTTTTCAATTTAAGAAGAATAAAAGCTATTGGGATGCAAAAACAGTTAAATTAGACGAAATTAACTTTGATATTATAAAAGATAAATCGACTGAAGTGAATTTATACGAATCAGGTCAAATAGATCGTGTAGGGTTAACTGGAGATTTTGTAGATAAATATAGAAACAGCCCTGACTTCAAGGAGCGTCCTGAAGTAACAATGCAGTTTTTACGTTTGAACCAAAAAAATGAAGTGTTAAAAAATAAATATACAAGATTGGCAATCAGTAAATCATTTGATAAGAAGGCTTTTACAGAAACCGTTCTAAACAATGGCTCGCTTCCAGCGGAAGGGATTGTGCCGCTTAATTTTGCTAAAGGAACAGACGGAAAAGACTTCCGGAAAGAGAATGGGAACTTAGCGAAATATGATGTAGATGCAGCGAAGGAAGATTGGAAAAAAGCCAAGCAAGAATTAGGAAAAGAAGAAGTAACATTAGAATTGCTAACGAGTGACAATGCATTAGCAAAGAGAAATGCAGAGTATTTAAAAGGTGAGCTTGAAAAGAATTTAAGTGGATTAACTGTGAATATTAAACCGCAGCCACGTAAACAACAAATTGAATTGTTATTAAGTAGCGATTATGACATAGGTGTAGATGTATGGGGGCCAGATATTCCTGATCCTATTACTTTTTTAGATTTATTTACAACAGATAGTACATATAACTTTGATAAGTATTCAAACAAGCAATATGATGAACTAATTCATAAAGTGAAAAAGGATCTAGCTGGTAATGAAAAGGAACGTTGGAAAGCTATGAAACAAGCAGAGAAAATCTTATTAGAAGATGGAGCTGTAGCGCCTTTCTATCAGCAAGGTAGATCATATCTACAGCGTTCCACTATAAAAGGCATTGTGACAAATGATTTTGGTGGGGAATTTAACTATAAATGGGCAGAAGTTAAGAAATAGGTAAAAAAAGGAGTCGAATATATTCGACTCCTTTTAGTTACAAGTTATATAGGACTATAGTATAATTCATTTGGGTATATTGCGTTAGAGATCTCTGTATTCTTTAATTGCAATGAATGATGGATTGTAAGGGTAGGATCTTACAGTCCATTTTTTTATATCTTCCTACAAGCCTTCTTATGTAATCAGATGCAATTTGCATTAAACAAATCCTTAGGTCTTGATTTAAGTAATTGTAAAGTAGCAGTTGTCTTCTAATGTAATCCTGATCTTCTTTTGTAAAGTTTTTAATCATATCTATAACAGTATCGTGTTCGAAAAAGAAATATCTTTCATTTGCTTCTATAATAAAAACATCATTTTCTATAGGATGATTTTTAAAAAATAAATCAAAGAAAGAGAGCGACTTTGGATTTTCTTTTACAATGTTCATATATAGATTCTCCTTTTACTTTAATTTCACTTAATATTAGGCAATAAAATTTCGATAATCATAGGAACTTTTGGGTTATTTATGTAGTAATACACCTCTAAACCTCTTCTGTCGTATCCTAATATCTTTCCTTTCATTTTAGATAGATGCTGTGAAACTGTTGCTTGCGGCATTTGTAGAATATCAACAAGTTCTGAAACATTTAATATGTTGTGATGCATAAGGATGGTTATGATTTGAATACGGGCTGGATGAGATAGTGTTTTTAACATTTCAATATTCTCGTCATTTATATCGATTTTAGTGTAGTTCATTTTGCATTTCTCCTTTTATATGTGTACTTTGATTTGTCCATAAACTTTTATAGTTATTACATACTTCTAAAGCCCAATTCACATCTTTTTCGTGTTTTGTACCTTTAGCCATTATTCGTAGGGTCTCATTAATCCATTCTTGGCAGTCTCGATAGTTTTGAGATACCTGGGCATTAATAGTGGCTTCTAGAATTTGTCTTTTCTTTGGTATTGCCATTCATATTCTCCTTTCTCAAGAGCTATAGCGCTATATAGTCATGGAATATATCCACTTGTTTCCTTTTAGTTGATCAGTATCCAATGAATCGTCTATTCGGTAATAACGGGTCTCGTTATATGGCGAAGTAATGGCGAAGTACATATAAATATGACCTTTATGTATAAACTCAATTTTCTCACCTCCTCCAACTGAATAAGCTTCAGATAATAATTTTTTACATCTTAGAATGGTCTTTAATTTTTCATCAAGATTCATATAGATCCTCCAGGAGTTAGATACATTAAATTAGAAAGGCATAAGATAATAAGGAAATAACCATGATAGTTCCAACGATAGTAATGAATAGTGCCAGGAAGCTAAGAACCATATAATATAGGAAGTAAGCACCAAATAAGAGTGCTATTAATAGTCCTATAATGAGTGCTAATGTTCCGATTGTATGTAGAGAAATTACATTTAAAAATACTAAAGTTATGACAACTAAGCCTATAATACCGAGGGTTCGCATGGAATTTCTCCTTTCTTTTGTGTAAATGTGTATTTGTACACATTTACACATTTACACAAAATTTTGATCAAAAAAATATTGCGACTTATCACTACTACACTGATATAGGGGTACAGCCGAGATACGT
>NZ_QKQR01000023.1:0-15816 GCF_008042305.1 Bacillus sp. AY18-3
GTCGCTCATTTGCGACTCCCTTATGTTAACATCTTCATGTTTCAATGTCAACTAAGTTTTTCATTTCGTTTGCCGCGTTCTGCGTTATTGCATCGGCGACTTGTCCTATATTACACCTCTATACTCTAATCGTCAACATATTTTTCTAAAAAAATATAAAAAGGCTTATTTCTTTTAAAATAAGCCTTTTTATCAAATATCATTCTATTCATTTATTATTTTTCTATAATTGGTAACGAGACGATAAACTGAATAATACCATCCTCATATTCTGCTCGAATACTACCACCTTGCAGCTCAACAATACTTTTCGCAATCGCTAATCCAAGTCCCGATCCTTCTGTTACTCTACTTCTAGATTGATCCTTCTTATAAAAACGTTCAAACAAACTCCCTAGCTCTTCTCTCGTAAACTCTTCACTATGATTCGCAATTACAATTTGTATATCCCGGCGCTGCCTTTGAAGAGAAACTTTTATCTCCCCATCATCTTTACTATACTTAATCGCGTTCATTAATAGATTATCAAATACACGTACCATCTTTTCCGAATCAACCGCTGCATAGGCACGTTCCTCAGGAAACTTCTTAACAAACGCAAGTCCATGCTCTTCTGCCTGCGGTACTAACTCTTCTATTAATTGCTCCAATAACTCATTTATACAAACCTCTTGTTTTTCTAATACAACTTGCTCATTTGTTAACTTCGTATACTCAAATAAATCTTCTATTAAATTCTTTAACTGCTCCGACTTCGCAAAAGCAATTCTCGTATACTCATCATGTTGTTCTTTATTTTCATATTTAGAATCTCGAAGTAATCGCAAGTAACCCATAATAGAAGTCAGTGGTGTACGCAAATCGTGAGATACATTCGTAATAAGCTCATTCTTTTGCTTCTCTAATTTACGTTCCTTTTCTATATTATTCATAAGCTCTTCTGCCATATTATTAATATTCTCAGTTAAAGACGCAATCTCGTCCTCACCTTTCTTCTCAATACGATACGCTAAGTTGCCTTTTTCTATTTCCTTTACACCTTGTGCCATCGCTTCAATTTGCTTCATCTTTCTCTTTGTTATATAGAAGAAAGAGAAAATAAATACGAGTACACCTATGCAAAATGGAAACGGCCCTTCTTGCGTATCATATATTACTTCACCTTCTGGAATCCCACTAACAAACATGTATAAATTCTTATCTTCTATTGTAATAGGTGCAAAAGCTATAAATTCTTTTCTTGTACTTTCAAATACATCTTGGCCATTTGAATAGTTGATCGCAAATGATGCTGCATTACGAATCGTATTATGCAAATCAATTTGTTCTTCTTGTGCCTGCTTCGTTTTATATAAAACTTTACCGCTCTCGTCAGTAACCAATATTTTTAAAGCTCTAGGTCCTCGCTCTAAACTTTGGTTCTCCCTTTCGATCATATCGGATATAGCTTCTAATTTATTTTCATGAACCGAACTATTTGCCGCTCCTTGAGCTTGTTGATTAATCTCCTCCATACCAGCCCGATAATCGATCGTCGCCTTCCGATTCGCATTCTCAAAAAACGGCGCTGCTGCCTTTGCTGACAAAAGACCTAATAACGCACAAGCGGTAAATGCAGTAATAAGTTGAATTCGCACACTCCGTTTCACACTCTTCATTATCTTTCCAATTAATTCTCGAAATTTCCTAACATAAGTAAATGGATTAAATATCTTTTTCAATCTTATACCCCACTCCCCATACTGTTTTTATATATATTGGCTTCCTTGGATTCTCCTCAATCTTTTCACGCACTTTCCGAATATGAACCATTACCGTGTTATCCGACTGGAAAGATCTTTCGTTCCAAACCTTTTCATAAATTTGTTCCGCGCTAAAGACCATCCCCGGATTACGAGCTAGTAATTCTAAAATCGAAAATTCCCTCGGAGTCAGTTTCACTTCTTCTCCATCTACAATGACTGTATGGGTTGAGATGTTTATTTTCATCTCTCCAATTTCTAGCTCGTCCTCATTTTGAAGGGCAAAACCATTCATCTTCATATAACGACGTAACTGAGATTTAATCCTTGCGATTAACTCTAACGGATTAAATGGTTTCGTTACGTAATCATCTGCACCTGTTGTTAATCCTAAGATTTTATCCATATCTTGCGTTTTTGCAGAAAGCATAATAATCGGCATTTCTTTCGATTCTCTTACTTTCATACACATATGAATACCATCTACCTTTGGCATCATAATATCTAATACGACTAGATGTACTTCATTTTCTTCTAGTAAACGTAATCCTTCTTCTCCGTCTCCTGCTTGCAACACTTTATATCCTTCATTCTTTAAATAGATTGTAATAAGATTTCTAATTTCTTTTTCATCATCTACGACAAGTATTGTTTCGTGCGCCACAATATCTCCCCCATCACTTTTTTAATCCCTAACTTCTATTATAGGAAAACTTCTGAAGAAAAACGCTCGGAAATCCTTAAGATTTTCTGAAGACGCAAAAAAGGTCTAGACTCCCCTTAAGTCTAGACCTTTCAAAAAACCCCTTTTATTTACGAACGTAGATGAAATATAGTACGAATAAAACTCCCATAACATACATAATTGGATGAATCTCTTTACGACGACCACTTACTACCATTGTAATTGGATAGAAGATAAACCCGATTGCAATCCCTGTCGCAATACTATACGTAAGTGGCATTGAAATGATTGTAAAGAATGCTGGTACTGCAATCTCGAATTTCTTCCAATCAATTTCGCCTAAAGATGAAACCATCAAGATCCCTACAATAATTAATGCTGGCGCTGTTACAGCTGGTGTTACAACGCTTAATAATGGCGAGAAGAATAGTGCCAGCAAGAAGAATCCTGCTGTTACAACTGCTGTAAATCCAGAACGTCCACCCGCTGCTACCCCAGCAGAAGATTCAATGTAAGACGTTGTTGTTGATGTACCTAAGATTGCACCGATTACAGTTGCAATCGCATCTGCAAATAACGCCTTTCCTGCACGTGGTAATTTATTGTTCTTCATTAATCCAGCTTGATTCGCAACCGCTACAAGTGTACCTGCTGTATCAAAGAAATCGATAAAGAAGAACGTTATAATAACAATCACCATTTGAACAGTGAAAATATCTCCGAAGTGAGTTAACGCCACACCGAACGTTGGTTCTAGACTCGGTATTGCTCCCACTACAGCTTTTGGAGTATCAATTAATCCTGTCGCTACTCCTAAAATTGCTGTAAGAATCATACCGTAGAACACTGCACCATTAACTTTCTTAATCATGAAGATGATTGTAGTAACAACCCCGAAGATTGCTAGTAACGTTGTGCCCTTTGTTAAATCCCCCAATCCAACAAGAACAGCATCATTTTTCACGATAATTCCGGCATTTTGGAATCCAAGGAAAGCAATGAATAATCCGATACCTGCCGCTACTGCAAACTTTAACTCTGATGGAATTGCATTAATGATTTTTTCACGAATACCTGAAGCTGTAAGAATAATAAAGATAATACCTGACATTAACGTTCCAGCAATTGCTGTCTGCCATGGAATACCCATCGTTAACACTGCCGTATAAGCAAAGAACGCGTTAATTCCCATACCCGGCGCCAAAGCAATCGGATACTTCGCGAATATCCCCATAATTAACGAACCAATCGCTGCTGCTAATGCTGTAGCAACGAATACTGCACCCGGATCCATTCCTGTACCTGCTGGTAACCCTTTAACATTTCCAAGTGACAGCGTAGCAGGATTGACAAATAGTACATAAGCCATAGATAAAAATGTCGTTAAACCTGCTATGAACTCTGTTTTATAATTTGTACCGAGTTCATCAAACTGAAAATAGCGTTTCATCTTACGTTTCCCCCGTTATATGATTACTCGCCGTAATCTCCCTAGCCCTCTTTTATCTATTAAAAATAAAAAAGGCTTCCATTGCATATACATGGAAGCGTTCTATGAATAAAGACAAGTTTACCCTCATCTTTATCTAAACGCCTCGTAGTCAAGCCATTTACGGTAGCTAGGTAGAAACTTTCGGGCCATATCCCCGATATTATACGACGGCATAATATTCACTTTTCGTTTGAATTACATACTCATATTAACTCGATGAAGTAGTTTTGTCAATTTAAAAACGAACATTTTTACAAACTTTTGCATTTTCGTTCGTATTAAGAGCAAAACACAAAAGATCCATCTATGCATGAGCAATAGATGGATCTTTTTTTATAATACTATTCCCACTCGATAGTTGCTGGTGGCTTACTTGTTATATCATACACGATACGGTTAACGTGTTTTACTTCGTTTACGATACGTACAGAGATTTTCTCTAATACGTCCCAAGGGATACGTGCCCAGTCAGCTGTCATACCGTCGATAGATGTTACTGCGCGGATACCTACTGTGTAATCGTAAGTACGCTCATCACCCATAACACCTACGCTACGCATACCAGGAAGCGCAGTGAAGTATTGCCAAACTTCGCGGTCTAAGCCCGCTTTAATAATTTCTTCACGTAAAATCGCATCAGATTCACGAACGATTTCTAATTTCTCTTCTGTGATTTCACCTAATACACGAATACCAAGACCAGGGCCTGGGAATGGTTGACGCCATACGATTTCATCAGGAATTCCTAGTTCTGATCCTAATACACGTACTTCATCTTTAAATAACGTGTTTAAAGGCTCAATTAATTTGAACTGCATGTCTTCTGGAAGACCACCAACGTTATGGTGAGATTTAATTGTTTGTGCAGTTGCTGTACCACTTTCAACGATGTCTGTATAAAGTGTACCTTGCGCTAGGAAGTCCATTCCTTGTAATTTAGAAGCTTCATCATCAAATACGTAAATGAATTCATTACCGATGATTTTACGTTTTTGTTCTGGATCTTCTACACCTTTTAACTTGTTCATGAAGCGTTCTTGTGCATCCACTTTAATAACGTTCATGTGGAAGCCTTCGCTGAATGTTTTCATAACGCCTTCTGCTTCACCTTTGCGAAGTAAGCCGTGGTCAACGAAAATACATGTTAATTGATCGCCGATTGCTTTATGAATTAATACCGCTACAACAGAAGAGTCTACACCGCCGCTAAGTGCGCATAGTACTTTTTTGTCTCCAACAGTTTCACGGATTTTCTCTAATTCTACTTCGATAAAGTTCTCCATGTTCCATCCTTCAGAACAACCACATACGCCGAATACGAAGTTTTTAATTAAATCGTTACCGTGCTCAGAATGACGTACTTCTGGGTGGAATTGTACACCGTATAAGTTTTTGTCTTCATTGCTCATACCAGCAATTGGACAAGACTCACTTGTTGCATCTACTACGAATCCTTCAGGTAAACCAGTTACTAAGTCACCATGGCTCATCCATACAACTTGCTCTTCTGGAAGGTTCGCATATAATTTTGATTCGTTCTCTACTTTAAGAACAGCTTTTCCGTACTCACGGTGGTTTGCACGTTCTACTTTCCCACCGAAGTGTTGCGTCATAAGCTGCATACCGTAACAAATACCAAAGATCGGTAATCCTAGTTCAAAGATTTTTTCATCACAATGTAATGCGCCTTCACCGTATACACTATTTGGTCCACCAGAGAAGATAATCCCTTTTGGATTCATTGCTTTAATTTCTTCTGCAGTAATTGTATGTGGATGAAGTTCACTGTATACACCGAACTCACGAATTCGACGTGCTATTAACTGATTGTACTGACTCCCAAAATCTAAAACGATAATTGTATCATGCTGCTTCTTCAAAATAATCACCCCAACGTTAGTTCTCGTATATAAATATTTTTACCAATTAGGCAAAAAGCATTACTAATATAATAAAAAAAGCCAGTCCTCCGCCTCTAGTCTCATAACAAAGAAAAGGCAGGGGTCTGGCTTTATAAAGAAAGATAGTCTTCCGCTCTTTATAAATATACGACGCACTGCCTTCATAGTCAGGTTGTTTACGGTAACCCGGTAGAGACTCTCAAACCATATCATCGAGGATATATGAAGGATTTTTTTATATTATCTCCCTAGATTCTAACAATGAAGTATCGATATGGTCAAGAGAGAAAGCGACAAAATTCTACAGAAATTAATTTCCTTTTCTAAAAAACATAAAAAAACATCCATTTCTATATAGAAATGGATGTTTTTCGAGCAAACGGAATTACATCATTCCGCCCATACCGCCCATGCCCATGCCGCCCATGTCAGGCATTGCTGGTGCATTTGGTTCTGGCTTGTCAGCAACTACAGCTTCAGTCGTTAAGAACATAGCTGCAACAGATGCTGCGTTTTGAAGTGCAGAACGAGTTACTTTAGCTGGATCTACGATACCAGTTTCAAGCATGTTAACCCACTCGCCAGTAGCTGCGTTGAAACCAACGCCTACTTTTTCGCCTTTTAGACGCTCTACAACTACAGATCCTTCTAGACCAGCGTTGATTGCGATTTGACGAACTGGCTCTTCTAGTGCGCGAAGTACGATGTTGATACCTGTTGCTTCGTCGCCTTCAGCTACGATAGAAGCTACTTTCGTGTATACGTTCATAAGTGAAGTACCACCACCTGCAACGATACCTTCTTCTACTGCTGCACGAGTTGAGTTAAGTGCATCTTCAATGCGAAGTTTGCGCTCTTTTAACTCAGTTTCAGTTGCTGCACCTACTTTAATTACTGCTACGCCACCTGCAAGTTTTGCAAGACGCTCTTGTAATTTTTCACGATCGAATTCAGAAGTAGTTTCTTCTAATTGCGCGCGGATTTGACCGATGCGAGCTTCGATTTGTTGTGAATTTCCGATACCTTCAACTACAGTTGTGTTTTCTTTCGTTACAACAACTTTACCAGCGCGTCCTAAAGATTCAATTGTAGCAGATTTTAAGTCACGACCTAATTCTTCAGTGATTACTTCGCCACCAGTTAAGATTGCGATATCTTCTAGCATTGCTTTACGACGGTCACCAAATCCAGGAGCTTTAACAGCTACTACATTGAATGTACCACGAAGTTTGTTCACTACTAATGTAGCTAAAGCTTCGCCTTCTACGTCTTCAGCGATGATAAGAAGTGGTTTACCTTGTTGTACCACTTGCTCTAATACTGGTAAGATTTCTTGGATGTTAGAAATCTTCTTATCAGTAATTAAGATGTATGGGTTATCAAGAACTGCTTCCATTTTGTCAGAATCAGTAATCATGTAAGGAGATGCATATCCACGATCAAATTGCATACCTTCTACTACGTCTAATTCTGTTGTAAATCCTTTAGATTCTTCTAAAGTAATAACGCCGTCGTTACCAACGCGCTCCATTGCTTCAGCGATTAATTGACCTACTTCTTCGTCAGCTGCAGAAATAGCAGCTACTTGTGCGATAGAAGATTTGCCTTCGATTGGTTTAGAAATCTCTTTTAATTCTGCAATTGCAGCAGTAACAGCTTTTTCGATACCTTTACGAAGACCCATTGGGTTCGCACCAGCTGTTACGTTTTTAAGACCTTCACGAATCATAGCTTGTGCTAATACAGTTGCAGTTGTTGTTCCGTCACCAGCTACATCATTTGTTTTGCTAGCAACTTCTGCTACTAATTTTGCACCCATGTTTTCGAATGCATCTTCTAATTCGATTTCTTTTGCGATTGTTACACCATCATTTGTAATAAGTGGTGAACCAAATTTTTTCTCAAGTACAACGTTACGACCTTTTGGTCCAAGCGTTACTTTTACTGCGTTTGCAAGAGTGTCGACACCGCGAAGCATCGAACGACGTGCTTCTTCACTAAATTTAATATCTTTTGCCATAATAATTGACCCCCTTGAATTTTTTAAGATTTATATAATTAACCGATAACTGCTAAAATGTCACTTTCACGTAAAATCAAGTAGTCAGTACCTTCATATTTTACTTCAGTACCTGCATATTTTGAGAAGATGATAAGATCACCTGCAGCTACCTCTAGAGCAACACGCTCACCATTTTCAAGCACTCGACCAGTACCTACTGCAATAACTTTACCCTCTTGTGGTTTTTCTTTTGCAGTGTCTGGTAATACAATACCACTTGCTGTTTTTTCTTCTGCTTGAACAAGCTCAATTACAACGCGATCACCTAATGGCTTTAGCATGAACAATAACCTCCTCATTTTGTTATGTAAATTTTATTTATTAGCACTCAAGTCACCCGAGTGCTAACACACTTATAATAATAAATAATCTCAATTTCTTTTGCAAGTAAAAAAATCATAATTTTTTCGCAAATTAAGCTATACACTTTTCTATATAGAGTCCCTCTTCTTCTACCTTTACTATATGAATCGTTGTTTCCCCTACTCGTATGTTACAATATGAAAGGACACCCTAAGTTGTTTTCGCTATACACACAACTTTCTCCTGTCTTCTATTATAATTTCAAATAAGGATTTACGAAAAAAACATAATTTAAGCGAGGTTTATATCGTAGGTAGCATACTTACATGTTATCCTACCTTATCTCATACACTAGAGTTAGAAAGGATGGTTAAACCATTTGAAAAAACAATATTGGTGGGTTATCGTTACATACATTTTAATGCAGTTATCATCCATTGCTGGATTACCACTTCTGCTGAAAACTGGACTTTATGATAACAGGGGATTTACTAGAGAAGAGAAATTTCAACTCATAACTGGCCACTGGGCAATCATTAGCTTCTTTATTGCATTATGTATCGTACTTTGGTTACTTAGAACGGATATTCGTGACAGACGTTTAGATACAATGCGCTCTACTGTTCCAGCTACGATTGGTTGGATTTTTATCGGGTTCTTCCTAGCATTTTTCTCACAAAGTATTGCCGGTATGATAGAAATGCGTGTATTAGGAATTAAACCTGGATCAGAAAATACAGCAAGACTTATGGATATCGCAAAAACGACACCTTGGTTCCTTATCGTTATCTCTATAATAGGACCTATTTTGGAAGAAATCGTATTTAGAAAAATTTTATTTGGTACACTTTATAAGAAGTTTAACTTCTTTATTGCTGCTATCATTAGTTCTCTTGTATTCGCAGCAATTCATTTTGATTTCACTCACTTATTGGTATACACTTCTATGGGACTCGTATTCGCCTTTTTATATGTAAAAACGAAGCGTATTATCGTCCCTATCGCAGCTCATGTTGCAATGAATACATTAGTTGCAGTTGCTCAAGTTTTAATGAGCAATGAACAAATTCAAGAAATGATTAAAGAAGCTGAAAAAATGCAAGGCTTTATCGGAGGATTTTTAGTATGAGGAACTCACCATTGTTCATGGCTGCATTGTACTTCCTTCTAGGATGTATCTTTACACGCTTCGCCATTACGAATGTAACAGATACAATCTGGAATATGTGGACAATACTATTTGCAGTTATGGCAACAATTGATTTTAATTTGGCACTTCGCCTTATCTTAGTTAAATTCACAAAGAAAAAACAATAATAAAACGCAGAGGTCGCTTCCTCTGCGTTTTATTGTGGATAATTCTTTAAAAAGTAAACAAGTGTTTGTAACTCTACCGCTAAATCAATATGGTGAATTCTTATATTATCTGACACATTTAAGCGCGCTGGTGTGAAATTTAAAATACCATGCACGTTCGTTTCTGCCAATCTATCTGCTACAGATTGTGCTACTGTAGCGGGTACTGTTAATATTGCCACTTGTATATCAGTTGATAAACGTTCTTCTAATTCATCTAAATGATATACAGGAATGCCCCCGATTTCTGTCCCGACTTTCTCTTCACTAACATCAAACGCCATTTCAATTTTTGTATTATTGTTTTTCGTGAAATTATAATGTAAGAAAGCGGTCCCTAAATTACCTACTCCAATAAGTGCTACACGTGTTATATCATCTTGGTCGAGTGTTTCACGGAAAAATGATAATAAATAATTTACGTTATATCCATAACCTTTTTTCCCTAACGCTCCAAAATATGAAAAATCTCTTCGAATCGTTGCGGAATCAACTTTTACCGCTTCACTCAATTCGGCTGATGAAACACGTTGCTTACCAGAAAGAGATAAGTTTTGGATAAATCGATAGTATAGAGGCAATCGTTTGGCAGTGGCCTGTGGAATTTTTTGCTGCTCCATATAACCTCTCCTCTCTTCCTATCTTTATTCATATACTTGAATCAAATACAGAAGTTTAGCACTCATGAATTTCCCTGTATAATAAAGAGAAGAAGTATTCTCTCTTTATTTTAAACTATACACTATTTTTAGTATGATTGAGAAATATAAACATGGCAAAGTTAAGAAATTATTTGAGGTGAAAACATTGATTTTATTACAAGTAAACGCGCTTACGAAATTATATGGTGCCGAAACGATTCTTGCAAACATAAAATTGGAAGTTCAAACGAAAGATCGTATCGCATTAGTCGGACGAAATGGGGCCGGAAAATCTACACTATTAAAAATAATAGCTGGTGAGCTATCTCATGATGGTGGCGAAATTATAAAACCAAAAGATGTCTCAATCGGATATTTAGCCCAAAATACCGGGTTAGAAACGTCTTTAACAATTTGGGATGAAATGTTAACCGTCTTTACACACTTGCAGCAAATGGAGACAAAACTTCGAAGGCTAGAGCAAGAGATGGGAAAAGAAGAAAACTTTTCAAACGAGGCTACATATGAAAGATTATTAGCTGATTATGACCAATTGCAATTAGATTATAAAGATCAAGGTGGATATCAATATGAAGCAGATATTCGCTCTATTTTAAGTGGTCTTGGCTTCCCAGTTGAAACGCACCAGACGACGATTTCTACATTAAGCGGTGGACAAAAAACACGATTAGCTCTTGGTAAATTATTATTAACGAAACCAGACCTACTTATTTTGGACGAGCCTACAAACCATTTAGACATCGAAACATTAACATGGCTTGAACAATATTTACAAGGCTATCCTGGCGCAATACTAATCGTTTCCCATGACCGTTATTTCTTAGATAAACTCATTACACAAGTATATGAAATTTCGAATAAAGAAAGCAGACGATTTGTTGGTAACTACAGTAAATATTTAGACTTAAAATCAGCATTATACGAGCAAGACATGAAACGTTATGAAAAACAACAAGATGAAATCGCTAAGCTTGAGGATTTCGTTCAAAAAAATATAGCGCGCGCATCTACGACAAAACGTGCTCAAAGCCGTCGTAAACAATTAGATAGAATGGAATTATTGACTAGACCATTAGGTGATTCTAAGTCAGCATCCTTCCACTTCGATATCGAAAAACAAAGTGGAAATGATGTTTTACAAGTAAAGGATGCAACTATCGGCTATGATGATGATCCGATTATTGAACATGTAACTATGCGCTTAACTCGCGGGGATAGCGTTGCTTTAGTTGGTCCAAACGGAATTGGGAAATCCACATTATTAAAATCACTTGTGAATAAGTTACCACTATTAAATGGTGATGTTTCTTTCGGATCCAATGTATCTGTTGGTTATTATGATCAAGAACAAGCAAACTTAACATCTTCTAAGCGAGTTTTAAATGAGTTATGGGATGAATATCCATTGCAGCCCGAAAAAGAAATTCGCACGATATTAGGTAACTTCTTATTCACAGGGGATGATGTACTAAAACCAGTATCTTCTCTTAGTGGTGGACAAAAAGCTCGATTAGCTCTTGCAAAACTTATGATGCAAAAATCAAATTTATTAATTCTCGATGAACCTACGAACCATCTTGATTTAAATAGTAAAGAAATTTTGGAGAATGCTTTAATTGATTATCCAGGCACCCTTCTATTTGTTTCACATGACCGCTACTTTATTAATCGTGTAACGACGACCGTTGTTGAGTTGTCAACAGAAGGTGCACAAGAGTATTTAGGCGATTACGATTACTATGTGGAGAAGAAAAATGAAATGATTGAACGTGCAGCATTTGAACAACAAGAACAGCAAGAAAACCAAGCACCTGTTCAAAAAACTGTAGCTCAAGAAAAATTAAATTATCTCGAAGAAAAAGAGCGTAAACAATTAGAACGTCAACGCACTCGAAAAATTGAGGAACTAGAACAAAATATTGTAGAATTTGAAGAAGAAATTGCTACGTTAGAAGATCAACTTTGCTTACCAGAAATATACGCAGATTATGAAAAGGCTAGTGAAATTACAACGAAAAAACAAACACTACAAGAGCAACTTGATGCTTGTATGGCAGAATGGGAAGAATTACATTTATAAGAGTATGAATAAGAAGGATGTCTCATAAGTCGGGATTTTTGACTATGCGACATCCTTTTTATCTTCTAGCTGGGGTATAAACGATTCGACACGACATACCGATTTACCGACAAAGTTTGACAATGTTGGCTCGCCCCTATAATAAGGGGACATTTCAAAATGTTTTTTAGAGATATCTTCTTGCGATTTATTTCCCAAAAAAGAATACATTCAAAGGTCAGACTTCTTCTGCTTTATCCACAGGTTTATACACATATCCACCTTTATAAAATAAACCCCAAAATAACTTTTCCACATTATCCACAACTTCCAAAAAAGTTATCAACATTTTATATACACAATAAAACCCACATTATCAACAGATAATATGGGTTTTATCCACAAGCTGTGGTTAATTTTGTGCATAACTATTCTTCAATATCTAATCCTGGATTTGCATTTAGAGCTAATGTAGCACGTTTTCCTTGTTCATATGCAATTGTACCTGCGGCTGCAATCATCGCTGCATTATCGGTACATAAAGATAGTGGAGGAATAATTAGCTCGATATTTTCTTTTGTCGCAAATTCCGCTTCCAAACGTGCGCGAAGTCCTTTATTCGCAGCTACTCCACCAGCAAGAAGCAGTTGCTTTACGTTATACGCTTCTGCTGCACGAGATGCTTTCGTTACAAGCACATCTATTACACTCGCTTGGAAACTTGCTGCTAAATCTTCCGGTGCAATTTCTATCCCGCGTTGTTTCGCGTTATGCACAGTGTTGATAACTGCTGATTTCAATCCACTGAAACTGAAATCATACGAATCAGGTTCTAGCCATGCACGAGGCAAATCGATTGTCGGTTCCCCTTCATGTGCAAGGCGATCAATGTGAGGACCACCTGGATATGGCATGGATAATGTTCGAGCTACTTTATCATATGCCTCTCCAGCTGCATCATCTCTTGTTTCACCAATCACTTCGAATGAACCATGTTCTTTCATATAAACAAGCTCCGTATGTCCACCAGATACAACAAGTGATAGTAGTGGGAATTGAACTTCTTTTACTAAACGGTTCGCATAAATGTGCCCAGCTATATGATGAACACCCACTAGAGGAATATCATGTGCAAAAGCCACTGCTTTCGCTGCATTTACCCCTATTAAAAGCGCTCCTACTAACCCAGGTCCTTCTGTTACAGCAATTGCATCAATATCATCAAATGTGATATTTGCTTCTTTTAAAGCTTCTTCTAACACAACTGTAATTTCTTCTACATGATGACGGGATGCAATCTCTGGTACAACTCCGCCAAAACGTTTATGACTTTCAATTTGTGATGCAACGACATTCGCAATAATTTCCGTTCCATTTTTAACAACTGCTACTGCTGTTTCATCACAACTTGTTTCAATACCAAGTATAATCGTATTTTTTTCCATTATATATTCACCCACATTACGAGACCATCTTCCTGATTGTCTGCATAGTATCGTTTACGAATTCCACCATTTTGAAATCCGTATTTTCTGTATAACTGTTTTGCTACTTCATTTGATACACGTACTTCAAGCGTCATCGTTTTTACCCCTAAATCTTTCGCTTCGGAAATAACTTCTTTCAATAAAGCATCCCCTAGCTTTTGACCTCTGTATTCTGGCAAAATAGCTACATTTGTTATATGTGATTCATCAATAATTATCCACAATCCACAATACCCAATTACACGACCATCTTTTTCTAGCACAACATAATGTGCATGTTCATTCGTCGTTAACTCACGGTGAAAGGCATCTGCAGTCCAAGGAGTTGAAAAAGACGCTTCTTCAATAGCTACAATTTGAGCGATATCATCGAGTTCCATCTTTCTAAATATCATATCCATCTTCTGCAAGCTCCTACTTGTTTTGACTTTCTAACCACTTTGTTTCAGCTTCAGCTAAACGAAGATAACTAGGAACAAATGAATGTACATCTTGTTCTTCTTTTTGTAACCCTAAGAAAGCTAACTCACTTGGTCTTGGGTTATTTTTAGTGAAGGGAGCAAATACAGCTTGGTTGCCTAAATGTTCGATAATCGTCTCTTTGTGCAGTTTAACATCGTTACCAATAAATAAAACAGGCTTTCCTGTATCTTTTAACATTTGCAACCAGTCTACAATAAGGATGATTCGGTCTTCTTCTATAGAAGTTAAATGCTCTCCTTCATATGTATATAACCCAGTATAAATTTGTCCGCGTCTTCCATCGAATAAAGGACAGATTAATCCATCAAAATTAGCACCGTTTGCAGCCACTACTTCTAAACTTGATACACCTACAATTGGTATTTGAAGTGACCAAGCTAATGTTTTTGCAACTGTCACACCTATGCGAACACCTGTATATGATCCAGGTCCAGCAGCTACAACTATTTTAGTTAATTCTTTCGGTTTTACACCACATTCTTTTAACAATTTCTCTACAGCTGGCATAAGACGTACAGAATGGTTTTTTGTTAAGTTTGTAATGATTTCCCCAATTACGTTTCCTTCCTCAATAAGGGATACACCCATTACGTAATTTGAAGTATCAATTGCTAGTACTTTCATCTTGTAATAGCTCCTCACATAATCTAATATATCGATCTCCAATTGGCTCGAGTACAATTTTCCTTGTATCATCTCCAGCATGGAATAAACTAATTTGTAACTTCTCATTCGGTAAAAATGCTTCTATTAAATGAGCCCATTCTACTACAGTAATTCCTTCACCGTAGAAATACTCATCAAAACCTAAGTCCTCTTCACTTTCTGCTAAGCGATACACGTCCATATGATATAGCGGCAATCTCCCTTTATATTCTTTAATAATATTAAAGGTTGGACTATTTACAACTCTTTTCACTCCAAGACCTTTTGCTAGTCCTTTTGTAAAAGTTGTCTTACCAGCCCCTAGATCTCCTTCTAAAATAATTACATCTTGTGCCCCGACAAGTCCACCTAGTTTTTCTGATAATCTTTGTGTTTCCTCAGAAGAGTTTGTTGTTATTTCATATTTACTCACAGACTTCACCTACTTTACTCACAATGTTCTCTGCTCTTTATTATACAGGTTTTGAATATATAAAAAAGTCCTTAGGAGTTTTCCTAAGGATAGTTTGACTGTCTTTATTAGTTTTTTGTTAAAACAAATAAAAAAATACGAAACAACATGTTTCGTTCTTTTCTTTATATAAAATGGCGGTCCCGACCGGGGTCGAACCGGCGATCTCCTGCGTGACAGGCAGGCATGTTAACCACTACACCACGGGACCATTTGGTTGCGGGGACAGGATTTGAACCTGCGACCTTCGGGTTATGAGCCCGACGAGCTACCGTGCTGCTCCACCCCGCGATGATATAAATAGCCTGGCAACGTCCTACTCTCACAGGGACAAGGTCCCAACTACCATCGGCGCTAGAGAGCTTAACTTCCGTGTTCGGTATGGGAACGGGTGTGACCTCTCTGCCATCATTACCAGACTGTATTCATTTAAGACAAGAATCATCATAACTTATTTAACTTTTAAA
>NZ_QKQR01000024.1:0-155492 GCF_008042305.1 Bacillus sp. AY18-3
AGTCAGCTTTTTGTATATTAACACGTAGAGATTTATTTTAATATAGTTCTTATTAGAAAAGGATTATTTTATATAGATTACTATAAGCATCCATAAAGCCAAGGCGCCAATGATAGCGAGCGCTATACGTGTAGATAGTACCCTTAATTCAAAGTCTGTTTTCTTGGAGGGTTCAGGATATGCAATTATGTAGATTCCCTTTAATAATGCAAGCCATGCAATAACCGTTAGGAACCCCTGCCAGTTGAATACCCATACATTATGTAGGATTACACTACCTAACCCTAGGAAAATCGATAGAAAACCATACATAATACCAAATCCTCTGTCTTCAACCACTAATTTTTTCAATTCACGTAGTACCGATGGACGTACGAAAAGTATTCCCGATACGATAACCGTTATCCATCCCCAAAACAATCCTAAAAAAGTACTAGTTTCCATTATTAGTTCACTCCCCTCAATTATTTATATTTCAGATATTTCCCCCTTTAGAACAATTCCAACATCTTTATATATAGGCTAAATTCTGCTCTTTTTTAATACAAACATGGCATACTCTATGCCCATCCTTAATCACCTCATTTCTCTACAAAATGAAATTTTCATATCATTCTTCATCATCATCTATCCGAATCACCCGAAGTCGCTTTGTACTATTACCGCACACTTTTTCATAGCTTGGAGCTAACATGCACCAAAGCCAATATAATGATTTATTCGCCTTTTCACTAACCTTTAAAATTGTCCCCTCTGTAATAAAATAATCACCTTGATACAATGTATACTCGCTTGTCCCATGGAATCATCATTATTCCCCTCCCTATTAAAATAGCGTTTTTGTTTCAAATAATGCTCTCATTAATTTGGACGCATTTACCAGTATATTTACCAAAAAATTCATGATATCGTTAACTAGTCGAGTACGTCATTACTTGACGATTACCCTTAGGAGCCCCGCAGACAATCGGGGTTCCTTTTATTTAAATAAGGATTTTGTTTAAACCTTACAAAACTCACTTATATTAAACTATCTTCTAAAATTCCCATTGAACATTTATAATACTTTTAAACAGTTTAAATTCTACAATCAGTAATGGAGGCATTTTAATGGGAAACATCCCAAAAATATCATCACAACAATCAAATCCTAAGATACCCTCACAGCAAGTGAACGCTAACACCAAACAAGGTAATAATAAAAAAACAAGACGCCGTATTATAACTACTTTAGCTTTTATATTACCTATAATTTTTGTCCTTCAATATTCTCTTAATAACCAGCAAGAAATGATTAAAGAAAAACAAATCACGGTTAATACGGGGCAACAAAAATTATCTTCTTTAAAGAAGGATGGTCATACCCTTAAAAATGATGTTAAAGTTTTAACAGGTAGTGAAGAAGAAGTTTTAAAATTCGCAAGGAAACTGTATGGATTTTCCAAACCGAATGAAACTATATTTCAAATAACTGAATAAAATTACACTGCATTACCCAAAAAGGCGATTTGACGATAATCGCCTTTTTATATTTAATTTCTAAAATAAACATACTAATTTCTTTTTCTATCAAATAACTATTTTGTTTAATTTATTAAAATACAATCGCTTGTCCATTTCACATTGCTCTATCATTACATTTACTATTAGTAATACGATTTTTAGAGGTAATATATAATGGACGAGTTTTTATCTTTTGCTGCACTTAATCCGGGTTCTATTGGACCTACACTTCCACCTGTTCCAACCTTTCAATTCCCTACCGGTCCTACTGGATTAACCAGTTCTACTGGCCCAACTGGATTTAATCTTCCCGCTGGGCCTGCATCTATTACCTTGACTTCTAACGAAACCACAGCATGTGTATCCACTCAAGGAAATAATACTTTATTTTTTTCGGGTCAAGTATTAGTAAACGGTAGTCCTACTCCAGGAGTAGTAGTCAGTTTTTTCATTTAGTAACCCTTCTCTTGCTTTCATAGTTCCTCTTGCTGTCATTACCAATGCTTCAGGTAACTTTACCGCTGTATTTCTAGCCGCTAATAGGCCTAGAACAGTAACCGTTACTGCTTCACTTCTTGATTCTCCTGGAACAATGGCAAACGTCACTATTACCATTGTGAATTGTCCGTAACGGTTTTATTTTTAAGGACTAAGCAATTTCTGATAAGATGAGCACAGATTTACAGTTCTCATCTTATCATTGGGATGTTCCTTTCAAATGAAATTTCGTAGCATCCAACGAATGGGATCTAGTTACCACTAATAGAAATGTTCAAGTAACCCCCAGTCATTATCTGTTGTCCTTTTTGAAAGGACTTGTTCCGTACAACAGGTCCTATTTAATCTACACCCTACTAAAATAACGCTTTTATTAAGGACTAATGATCTTTATATTTCTTCAGCTTGTCATCACAAGTGCTTTTTATTATTAGTTAAATTCTCAATATAGTTTGTGTATATAATTCCATTCAAAGATACATAATACCCACGTAACTATTTAAAAAGACATCGTTTTTATATCTAAGTTCAAAAAGGAGCTACATAACATGGATAAGAAAAATCTATTAAGTCAACAACTTGATTATGTGTCATCAGATGCGCTGAATACTCCTAGTAAAGCCCAAGAGCAAATGCAAGAAACATCTCAGGAGGCACATGATTCAAACAAAAAGGACAGTACTCAAGCTTTACATGGCGAAGATTTACCAATTTCAGATGTATATAGAACAACGAACAAACAGTAAATTTAAAAGGGAAAAAATCTTAAGAACCAGTGAGCTTAATTCTTTTCCCTTTTCCTATTTAAATAACACTTTTATATGAAACACGTACACATTTTTGACACATCCACTATCGCAATCTCCTGAAAATTCGTGATAATATTAATTTGTCGGATACGCCAAATTTCGACATTGAACGACAACGATATCTCCCTTATTGAATCCCTGTCCCCCAGGGATTTCTCCTTTTATTTCTTACTTTTTTCTTCACTAAATTTTCATTCTTAACAAAATTCAATCACTCCATTGAATAG
This sequence comes from Bacillus sp. AY18-3, assembly GCF_008042305.1. Classification (NCBI taxonomy): domain Bacteria; kingdom Bacillati; phylum Bacillota; class Bacilli; order Caryophanales; family Bacillaceae; genus Bacillus; species Bacillus sp. AY18-3. The sequence goes on from NZ_QKQR01000024.1 coordinate 3,038, forward strand.
ACAGCCATAGTATCCTATTTTGATAAAAACTAAAAACAAACAGATATACTTAACACTAATAGTAGATTTTTTAACTTCAAATTTACTTTTTCTCTCTTATCTTTTTGTAAACATTAAAAATGAGCTCTATTTACATAGAGCTCATTCGTAATTTTATAGTTTACTAGACTGTAACCCCTGAATAAACGGAACTACTTCAGGATTTACAAGTGATGATAAATCCCCTAATTCTTTTCCTAAGTAAGCAGCTTTAATGACGCGTCGCATTACTTTAGAATTACGTGTTTTTGGTAAATCTTCTACAACGTGAATATCTTTTGGACACAATGCTTTTCCGATATGAGAGTTTACTAAACTCATTAATTCTTTCTTTAACTCTCCTGTGAATGTTACATTGTCCCTTAATACTACAAAACAATGACAAACTTCACCTTTTACATCATCAAGTACACCAATCGCGGCAGCTTCTATGACATCATTATGCTTCACAAGAATAGATTCATATTCTGCAGGTCCAATACGTTTTCCAGCAATGTTTAACGTATCATCTGAGCGTCCTGTAATAATATATTGCTCACCATCATAAATCACCCAGTCACCATGAACCCATTTGTTTTCAAAACGTGACCAATACGTGTTCACATAACGCTCATCGTCTTCCCAGAAACTTTTCGTCATACCAACCCAAGGTTTCTCTAAACATAATTCTCCAACTTCATCACGAATTGGATTGCCTTGATCATCGAGCACAACCGCTGCCATTCCTGGTAAAGATGCGTTAAAACTAATCGGTGCAATTGGTTTAATAAGGACGTTTCCGAAAATCCCACCAGAAATTTCAGTTCCGCCTGAATAGTTACAAATTGGTACATTATTTTTTCCAACTGTTTCAAATAGCCACATCCAAGGATCTGGATTCCAAGGTTCACCTGTTGATGCGAATACTTCTAAACTCTTGAGCGAATGTTTATTTACATACTCATCACCCTTTGCCATTAACGCACGAATTAATGTTGGTGATATACCGAGATGTGTAATTTCATATTTATCAACAGTCTCCCATAAACGATCTGCTTCTGGGAAATCTGGAACACCTTCGTACATAACCATCGTTGCTCCATTAATGAGAGAGCCAAATAATAAAAACGGTCCCATCATCCAGCCCATATCAGTTACCCATAATACGCGGTCACCTTGTTTGATGTTCATTCCAAATCCTGCATCAAATGCAGATTTCAAAGGGAAACCAGCATGTGTATGTACTGTTCCTTTCGGTTTCCCAGTTGTACCTGATGTATAAATGAGCATTAACGGATCATCACTATTCATCTCTTCAGCATGTGTAAATGGTTTTTCTTTTTCTAGCGCACTCCATGGGAAATCATAATTATGTGGTGTAAAATCATTTCCTGCATGACGAACAATAACAACTTTTTCAACAGTTGGACAATGTTCGCAAACTTTATCTACTTCGTCTTTTAATGAAACAACTTTACCCCGGCGTGAAAAACCATCTGCAGTAATAATCATTTTTGATCCTGCCGCTTGTACACGAGTCATGACTGCATCAGACGCAAATCCTGAGAATATTGGTGAAATAATTGCTCCGATTTTCATAACAGCTAGCATTGCAACAACTGTTTCTGGAATCATCGGCATATAAATTGTTACACGGTCACCTTTTTCAATACCCGCATGTTTCAAACCGTTTGCAACGCGACTTACCCAGTTGTCAAGATCTTCATATGTAAATGATTTTGAAGTTCCATTTTCTCCCTCGTACTGTAGTGCTGTTTGCATTCTTGTTTCATCATCCGCAAGCCAGCGTGATAAAACTGATTCTACAACGTTACATGTTCCACCATTATACCACTGTGCAAACGGTGTACCATTTTCTAAATCTAGCACTTCTGTATAAGGCTTCATCCATTGATAGCCAACCGCTTTCTCAGCTTCTCCCCAAAACCATGCTGTTTCTTCAATAGATTTATTATAAAACGTTTCATAATCTTCATAGCCCAATGATTTCATCCAACCATATAAACGCGTTTTTTCTTTATATTCTTCTGTTGGAAACCAAACTGCTTGTTTCAATGTTTTCCCCTCCTTGACTTTTTGAGCAAGAAAGCCCTAAATAGGGCTTTAAACTGGATAAACAGGATGTTTACGATCTGTAAATACTTGATATTTACTCATATACATTTCGAATCGTCCTTTTAACTCTTCTCTTAAATTGTTTGGATGAACAATACCATCAATAACCATCTCTGATGCCAAATGGTAAATATCAATATCTTTCTTATACTCTTCGCGTTTTTCAGCAATGAAGCTATCACGCTCTTCTTCTGGTAAAGCTGCAATCTTATTTGCATATACAGCATTGACTGCCGCTTCTGGACCCATTACTGCAATAGAAGCTGTCGGTAATGCTAGGCAGCAATCTGGTTCAAAGGCTGGACCTGCCATTGCATATAAACCAGCACCGTATGCTTTACGAACAACGATAGAAATTTTCGGTACAGTTGCTTCACTCATTGCAGAAATCATCTTTGCACCATGACGAATAATACCAGCACGCTCTACTTTTGTACCAATCATAAATCCAGGTACATCTGCAAGGAATAACAATGGAATATGATATGCATCACATAAATTAATAAACTTCGCTGCTTTATCCGCTGAATCGTGGAATAATACGCCGCCTTTCATACGCGGTTGATTTGCAATAATACCAACTGGCTTACCATCAATACGTGCCAAGCCTGTAATTAGTTCTTGAGCAAATAATTTTTTCACTTCATAGAAAGAACCTGCATCAATAACTCTATTAATGAGATCTTTCATATTGAAAGGAGCATTTTGATTTTCTGGAATGATTTGTTCTAACGTTTTTTCGAATTGTTTCGGTTCTTGAGGTGTAACCAATGGAGTCTTCTCTAAGTAGTTGTTTGGAAAATATGAAATGTATTGTCTTGCTTGTGTAATCGCGTCTTCTTCTGTTTTACATAAAACATCTCCGCATCCTGATACAGAGCAATGCATACGAGCTCCACCCATCTCCTCTAAAGTTACCTTCTCGCCGATAACCATCTCCGCCATACGAGGAGAACCTAAGTACATAGATGCATTTCCTTCTACCATCATAACAATGTCACAAAAGGCTGGAATATATGCGCCACCAGCTGCCGAAGGTCCAAATAATAAGCATACTTGAGGAACTTTACCTGATAATTTCACTTGATTGTAGAAGATTCTTCCTGCACCGCGGCGCCCTGGGAACATTTCTACTTGATCTGTAATACGCGCTCCAGCAGAGTCAACTAAATAAAATAACGGAACACGTAATTTTTCTGCCGTTTCTTGAATACGTAAAATCTTTTCAACTGTACGTGCGCCCCATGATCCAGCCTTTACCGTTGAATCATTTGCCATTACGCATGCAGTACGACCATGTATTTTACCCGTTGCCGTTATAACACCATCAGCAGGTAATCCTGTTTGTTCACAATTTGCAAATAATGCATCTTCTACATATTCACCATTATCAAATAAAAGAGCTAAGCGATCTCGAACGAATAGTTTTCCTTTTGCTTTGTTTTGTTCATGATACTTTGGTGCGCCGCCTTGTTTAATCGCTTCAACTCGTTCTTCAAATGTATTCGATTGTTGTTTTTGGTCTAACATATTTACTCCCCCTTATACATTGGTGTGCGTTTTTCCTTGAATGCTTGTAATCCTTCTAATCTATCTTTCGTATGGATTACACCTTCATACGCTTGTTTTTCCATTTGTAATCCGGTATGTAAATCAACTTGAATACCGTTTGAAATTGCTTCTTTTGCTAATCGAACAGCAATAGGACCATTACTAGCAATTTTCTCTGCTATTTCAATCGCTTTCTCTTCAAGTAAATGAGCTGGTACAACAAATTCTACTAAACCATATTCTTTTGCTTCTTGCGCTGAAATACGTCTGCCTGTATAAATTAATTCTTTCGCTCTACCAACACCAATTAATCTTGGTAAACGCTGCGTACCACCTGCTCCTGGTATAATTGCAAGTGTAGTTTCAGTAAGACCAAGACTTGCAGATTCAGCCGCAATTCTAAAATCACAAGCTAAACTTAATTCCGTACCGCCACCAAGGGCGATTCCGTTTATGGCAGCAATAACTGGCTGTGGTAATTGTTCAACCATCTCCATAGTAGTGCGAATCATACTAACAGCATGGCGAACTCGTTCCTCATTCATACCAGCACGTTCTTTTAAATCAGCACCAGCACAAAACGCTTTTTCACCAGCACCTGTTAAAATAACTACACGAGTATTGGACTCTTCACTTATTTGAGTTAATATGTTTTGTAACTCTTCTAATAACGCTAAAGATAATGAGTTTGCTTGTCTTTCACGATATAACGAAATCTTTACAACGTGAGGTGTTACATAATTAACTGAAATGTTTTGTAGTTGTAGCATCTTCTCACCTACTTATCGTTTTATGTTGAAGCGCTCTATACACATGACTCGGTAATTGGATATTTAATTTACTTTGAATGAATTGACTCGCTTTCAATAACTTCTCTTCATCAATATTCGTTTGGACCCCTAACTTATGGAGCATATGAACTAAGTCGTCGGTTGCAACATTGCCTGATGCTCCTGGTGCATATGGACATCCACCAAGACCACCACAAGAACTATCAAATGTTGTAATACCATATTCTAATGACTTAACTACATTCGCCAGAGCCATTCCATACGTATTATGGAAGTGCATTGCAAACTGCGAAGCATCATATTTCTTTAATAAATGCTCTAATACTCGCTCTACTTGTAGTGGATTCGCTACACCAATCGTGTCACCAAGAGATACTTCATAAATGCCGTATGAAAATAGTTGATTACATAATTCGTCAACTGCTGTGGCACTTATATCCCCTTCATAAGGACATCCAAATACAGTAGAAACATAGCCTCTTACCTTTTTCCCTTCGAATAATGCCTGTTTTGTTATATCTTCAATTACAACTAATGCTTCTTTAATTGATTTATTAATATTACTTTTATTATGAGATTCACTTACTGATAAAAAAACATTCACCTCATCTACATTTTGCAAAAAAGCTCGTTCCAAACCATTTTGATTTGGAACAAGCGCTGCATAAGTAACATTGGGATCCCTTTTCAGCTCAGAAAACACATCATTTGCATCTGCTAATGCAGGGACCCATTTAGGGTGAACGAATGAGGAAACTTCAACGTACGATAATCCCGCCTGTGTAAGTAGTTGAATCCATTTTACTTTATCTTTTGTGCCAACAATCTTTTTTTCATTTTGTAAGCCATCACGTGGCCCGACTTCTTTAATGACAGCAAAATTAGGTAGTTTCAATTCGCTTCCCCCTATATCTCCCTATTCAATTTCTAGTAATACATCTCCTTCATTTACAAAATCGCCTTCTTGCACATTAATTTTCATAACTGTGCCAGCTTCTTCTGAAATGATTGGAATTTCCATTTTCATAGATTCCAAAATGACGACATCCTGCTCTTCCTCTACTGTATCTCCTACTCCTACAACAATCTTCCATACATTTCCTGCCATCGATGCATATACCTTCGTCATCATTTTTTCCCCCTTAATATTGTTAAATCTTATTTTTTAACAAGTTGTTTCGTTACAAAACCTGTTGTATAAATACCACTTTTGAACACATCGTCTTCCAATACTTGAAGTAACATTGGCGTGTTCGTTTTAATACCTTCTACTTTTAATTCTTCTAAAGCATCATGTAATTTTGAAATTGCTTCTTCACGAGTTTCACCATGAGCAATGACTTTCGCAATCATTGGATCGTAGAAAGGTGTAATCGTGACTTGATTCTCCAAAAAGTGATCAATACGTACATTTGATGGAAGCGTTAAATCTGTAATCTTTCCAGGTGATGGGAAGAAAGTTTTCGGATCCTCTGCATAAATACGTGCCTCAATGGCATGACCACTACGTTTTACATCATCTTGTGTAAATGATAGTTTCTCACCGTATGCAATTAGAAGTTGTTGTTCTACAAGATCTAAACCTGTAATTTCTTCTGTAACTGGATGCTCTACTTGTAATCTCGTATTCATCTCTAAGAAATAAAAGTTCTTCTGATCATCTACAAGAAACTCAACTGTACCTGCATTTGTATAGCCTAGAGCTTTGGCAGCTTGTACAGCAACTTCCCCCATCGCTTTTCGCGTACCTTCATCTAAAAATGGTGAAGGTGCTTCTTCAATTACTTTTTGATTTCGGCGCTGCACGGAACATTCACGCTCCCATAAATACACTGTGTTACCATGTGTATCTGCTAAAAGCTGAATTTCAATATGGTGTGCATCTGCAATATAGCGCTCTAAATACATTTCTCCGTTACCGAAGAAGTTTTGTGCTCTTGTTTTGTTACTTTCAAATGCTTTGGTGAGCGTTTGCTCAGTTTCCATCAACTGCATTCCAATGCCTCCGCCACCTGCGGATGCCTTCAGCATTAGTGGATAACCAATTTGTTTTGCAATTTCAATTGCTTCTTCAGCAGTTTCAATATTTGTAGTAATACCTGGAACTACTGGGACATCTGCAGTTTGCATTGCAATACGAGATTCGATTTTACTTCCCATCTTCGTAATAATTTCTTCAGATGGACCGATAAATACAATTCCTTCTTCTCTACAGCGAACCGGAAAAGATGGATTCTCTGATAATAATCCATATCCCGGATGGATTGCTTCAGCATTTGTCTTCTTAGCTATTTCAATAATTTTTTCAAGGTTTAAATAGCTTTCTTGGACACGCGGTCCACCTACTAAGTAAGCTTCATTTGCCATTTTTACATGTAGGGCATTTTCATCAGCCTCAGAATAAATAGCAACAGTGCGAATGCCAAGTTTTTGACAAGTTTTCATAATACGAACTGCGATTTCCCCGCGATTAGCAATTAATATTTTTTGAAACATAGTGATTCCTCCTTTTTATCTACATCCTAAATGTCTTGCAATTACGAGACGTTGAATTTCAGAAGTTCCTTCACCAATTTCTAATAGTTTTGCATCACGAATATGTCGTTCCACTTCATATTCACGCATATAGCCGTATCCACCGTGAATTTGTACCGCTTGATTTGCAATACGACTAGCAGCCTCAGATGCAAATAACTTCGCCATAGCCGCTTCTTTACCGAAAGGTTTATCATTATCTTTTAACCAAGCTGCTTTATGTACTAAATTACGTGCAAGTTCTACTTCAGTCGCCATATCAGCTAATTTAAATTGAATCGCTTGGAAATTAGAGATTGACTTTCCAAATTGTTGACGTTCTTTCGCATATTGCAGCGCACGTTCAAATGCAGATTGTGCAATACCTACTGCTAATGCTGCGATTGAAATACGTCCTCCATCAAGTGTATATAAGAATTGTTTAAATCCTTTATTTACATCACCAAGAATATTTTCTTTCGGTACACGTACACCATCAAGTACGATTTCACATGTATTAGAAGCACGAACACCCATCTTATCGTAAGGACTTGAAATCGTTAATCCTTCACTTGTAGTCGGTACGATAAATGCCGAAATACGCTTTCTACCATTATCTTCAACACCGTTGATAGCGGTTACAATAATTGTATTTGCATACTCTGCATTTGTAATCCAACACTTTTCACCACTAATAACATACTCGTCTCCATCTAATACAGCTTTCGTTTGTGTACCACCTGCATCAGATCCAGCGTTCGGCTCAGTTAATCCGAAAGCACCTAAAGTTTTACCTGATGCCATTGGAATTAAATATTTCTGTTTTTGTTCTTCTGTACCGAAATAATAAATTGGAGAAGCACCTAATGAAATTGTTGCAGCGTAACTTAATCCTGTCCCACCACAAGCACGACCAATTTCTTCAACTGCTAACGCGTACGATACAGTATCGCCACCTGAACCTCCATACTCTTCAGGGAATGGGATTCCTAATAATCCTAGTTCGCCCATTTTTTGAAATGTTTCATATGGAAATTCCGCAGTTTTGTCATAATATACAGCTTTCGGTGCGATTTCCTTTTCAGCAAAGTCACGTACCATTTCTTTAATCATTTGTTTTTCGCGAGTTAGAGTAAATTCCATTCCGCTACACACCCCTTATCGAATATTGAGTTTCGACAGCGTGCGAGTTTCTACTACAAACATTACGAATTAAAAGACACGAATATTAGTTAGATAATTGCTATAATTCTGTCATAACTTAATTTTAAAACAGATTCTGTACTAATGCACAAAAAAATTCCTACATTGTTCTACAACAACATAGGAGTTTTCTTGTCGAATTATGTAATTTATTGTTTAATAATCTCTACCTTTTCCCGAATCAGAAATTTCTACTAAAGCTTCAGGGTAAGGTTCAAAATATGTTTGTCTTAATAAATACTTTTCGTCAAATCGAATGGCCCATGATTTTAAAATTGCAAGTAAGCTACTAAGCGGGACTTTCTTTTCTATATACTTTTGTATCAAATCTAAAAAATGATCTTTTTCTTGTTTTTTCAGCTTAGTTTTAAAATATCCAAAAATATGCTCACATACATTTACATTCGATGTATAGCGGGGTGTGCGCATAAATAATTCATATAAAGTCTTCTCATAGTTTTCAAATACCACTTCAATCGTTTCATTTTTTTGGTTTGCAATAATACGCCCCAATTCCTTTTGTTTTACCTGATTATATGCCATAAATAAATACTTATAGTCTGATTGAAATGATACGAGTTCTTTTATGTTTTTAGTATGTTTAATCATTTTGTAATGCGCGATTGTAAACAGCCTTGTAAAGAAATGTTCTCTAATAATAAAATTCGACAATCTACCCTCTTCTTCAATTGGAAGATGCGAAAAATTTTTTATTACTGCTCCGCCAAATAAGCCAGATCCCTTTCCTTTTGCTGGTGCTTTTTCAAAACCAGAATAAATTTTCACATCACGCGTACCACAACTCGGCGAACGATTCTTTAAAATAAAACCATCCACATCAGATATCGTTTGTAAAAAGACATATGAAAATTGCTCCATTTTTTCAGTTACATCTTCTCGTGTCGACGGCTGTACAAGCCTATTCACACCATTTTCTTCTACAATTCGTATCGTTTCACGAGGAGTCCCCAATCCGATCTCGACTTCTGGACAAACAGGTATAAATGTAACAAATGGCTGCAAATTTCGTATTGTTACATCTGGTATCATCTCTGCATTATAACGACAGGCATCAAATTCTAAACATTTACTTACAACTATTGTTGGTTTTGCAAATTGCCGCATTTCATTACCTCCATGGTATCAATCCATACAATCTAAATTGTACTGATATTAGTATCTTAAGCAAAGTCTGTTTATATTGATTATTTTTATAATAACTATAAATTTAATGCTATATCAACTGCAATTCAAATCTATTTCGTATATGTATTAACAAGTTCTTGTACAAACTTGTTAATACATTTTTGTCTAAACACAATCCATCTTTACTAGCATAGTTACAGATTCTTTCCTCTCCTCTTTACATTTAAATTAAAATAAGTCTTAATACGAATTTTAATCCCAAGTTATTTGGAATATATTCTTTATATTTGTACATTATAGACTGAGAAAGTATTACTTGTAGTTAGGGTGTTCCAAATGAATTTTAGAAACCTACTTTCTTTATTGCGGAACATTTTCAGAAGCATTTTTTCTTTGGTAAAAAATATTTCAAAAAATCCATTTATTTTAAGGAGGCATATTAAAATGGGAGTATTAAGTGGTAATCCCCAAAATGAACCAATGCATTACGGAGAAGTCTTTGCAATTTGGAGTTATCTTGCAGGGGCACAAGGTGCCATTGCTGGTTACCAAGTTCTTGTCAATCATTCTGGAGACGAGGACTTAAAAAAGTTTTTAGAAAATCTTATAGAAAATGATATCCAATCAGAAGTTGAAGAACTAAAAAACTTGTTAAAATCAAACGGTGTGGCATTACCACCAGCACCTCCAGAGCGTCCAGTTGCATCTATTGAAACAATCCCTCCTGGTGCTCGTATTAATGACGCAGAAATTGCAGCTAAAGTTTCTATGGATCTTGCTGCTGGACTAGTAGCATGTAGCCAAGCGATGGGACAATCACTTCGAGAAGACGTAGGAATGATGTTTGGACAATTCCATATGAAAAAGGCACAAGCAGGTGCTACCTTACTACGGTTAAATAAGAAAAAAGGCTGGATTATTCCTCCTCCTTTACATGTTCTTCAATCTGATCAAGCATAACATGGCATAAGCGGTTAACTTTTGTTAACCGCTTCGTTGTATTTACCTGTCCTTTTAATAATGGAGATTAAAGATAGTTCTAATAATTTTAACTTTATGATTTAGATACTGTGATACGAATAATGTACAAAAGCAATGGAGAAATTAATACATAAGAAAGGAGGGGAAATTTATGAAGAAAAAATTATCATCTATTTTAAGTGTTTTAGCACTATCTATTATGTTTTTAGGCACATCTGCCCAAGCTGAATACGATGGAAATCATATGAATAGAGTTAATAACACTGATATGTCAACTCGAGTTAATGATAATAACTTGAACAGAGTTAATAATGATGTAAGAACTCGAAATGTAAATACGACAAATGATTTAAATAATAATCATGATAGAAATAATAATTGGGCTTGGCTGGGTTTATTAGGTCTAGCAGGATTATTAGGTCTTAGAAGAAGAGACAAAGAAGTACGTTAATCTAGAATGTTTTTCATAAACAAGTACTTATTTATCAAAATTGTATAATGAATATAAATCGCCTTTTTAAAGGCGATTTATTATTTGCTTAAAAATAGTATATGTAATTCACACATCAACATATTTTTACTTATGATTAAACCTATTAAATTACATTTATTTAAATACCAAAAATCAAACCCCTGAAATGCTGTTATAGTTAGATTCGTGGCGTTAATCCATACAATATAAATTGAATCGTATTTTCAATTTCCACTTCATCATCCCATTTTTCTTCAGGCAATAATAAAAATCGTGTTAATAGTAAACCTAATACAGCTGATAAAGTAAGACGTAATACAGAAGATGGTGGTATCTCAATAATTTCTCCTTTATCTTGAAACTTCACAATCAACTTTTTGAAATGTGAAAACAGTTCCGTTTCTACTAATTGTTGTATTTCATTTTTTAGCTCTGGTTGAAATGGTACTTCTTGAATTAATATTTTAATCATAGGAAAGTGCTTTTGAGCAAATTCAAATCTATTATGAATGACAACTCGTAAAAGTCCCTCATATGATTCATACTTCGATTTAAATATTTCCTTTGCAAAGGCTTGTACAAAAAATGGTGCAGCAAACTTTGTTAATGTCGGCATGACGACCGCTAACAATAAATCTTTTTTCGTTTTATAGTAGCGGAAGATTGTTCCTTCCGCTACACCAGCACGCTTTGCAATTTCACTTGTAGAAGTTGATGCATATCCTTTTTCTCCAAACATATCAACAGCTGCCTCTAAAATACGCATTTGACGTTCATTTCGTTTATCCGTATTAGTTGCGGCAATTAATTCATCCAACCAATCCTTCTTCATCTATAATGCCCCTTTGTATCATCATTATATTTTCCGATGTTTCTTTAATGCAAATACATTCCCTATTGCAAATAATAGAGAAAAAAGTAGTAATACAGTTAGATCTAACGCAATCTCTGTAAATCCTTGATTTCGAATCATCACTTGTCTCATTGCGTCAGCTCCATATGTGAGCGGAAATAATTTCCCTAACATTTGTAGCCACTTATTCATAGATTCAATTGGAAACAACCCAGAAAAGAAAATTTGTGGCACAATGACAAGCGGTATAAATTGAATCATTTGAAATTCATTATTTGCGTATGCTGATAAAAATGTCCCTAAAGTTAGTGCTGTTAAAGAAAGCATACATGTAATAAGTAGCGTTAGCCATATGGAGCCAGCTACATACAAGTCTAAAATATAAACTGAAAAATTCACGATTATAATTGATTGTATAAATGCAAAGATTCCAAAACCAATAATATATCCTACAACTATTTCCCATCTTCTCACTGGAGTGGACAATAACCTCTCTAATGTACCACTTAAACGTTCTCTAACAAAGGAAACTCCAGATAATATAAATACAAAGAAAAATGTAAAGAAACCAATCAATACGGGGCCAAGCCCATCAAACATTGTAAAGTCTTTAGAGCCATGTAAGTAATTTACTTCAGGCTTCATAACTGATACATCATTCTTTTCTGAACTCTTTTGTAAAACTTGAAGTACAGCACGATTTTTTGATGAATCACTTCCTTCTAATAAAAGATTCATTTTCCCATTCTCTAAATAAATTACTGCATCTACCTTTTGCTGTTCTAACTCTGAAATTGCTTTCTCTTTGCCGTCTTCATAAATTGAGGCTTCTTGAGTTTTCATTGTTTTTACAATAGGAGCAGGCACATCAACTACAGCAATATGCGGTACATAGTCTTTTTGTGTAAATACTAGAGACAATAACCAAAGTAATAACATTGGTGCCCCAAACATCATCGCTAACGAACGTTTATCTCGAAAAAATTGGCGAATAATACGAATGATTACACCAGTAACTCTCATGATAGGGCCACCTCTTCCAACAAAAAGACATCTTCAATCCGTCCTGATGATACCCGTTTTTTCAATTCTTCAGGTGTTCCAGTCGCAACTAGCTTTCCTTCTCTAATCAACCCTAAACGCTCACAAAACTCAGCTTCATCCATAATGTGCGTCGTTACAATAATAGTTGTGCCTTTCTTTTTCAAATCATAAAATTTTTCCCAGATTGTTTTTCTAAGAAGTGGATCTATCCCCACTGTTGGCTCATCTAAAATTAATATTTCAGGTTCATGAAGGAGTGCTATCGCTAATGATAAACGCTTCTTCATCCCACCTGAAAAATGCTGCACTTGCTGTCTTATATGTTTTGATAATTGTACAAGGTCAAAAACCTCTTCGATTCTTTCTTTTTTATGTTTTCCTTTTAATCCATACATCGTTGCAATAAAATCTGCATTTTCATATGCTGATAGTTCTTCATATAATGCATCAGCCTGAGCCATATAACCAATTCTTTTCATTTCATTTAAATTAGGCATGTTCGTGTTGTATACAAGCACTTCACCTTTCGTTGCCTCATTAATACCTGCAATCAATTTAATAAGAGTCGTTTTCCCTGAACCTGAAGGCCCAACTAAACCAAATATCTCTGCTTTTTCAACTTGCAATGAAAGATTGTGTAAAACTTCTTTTTTCCAAAAACTTTTTGACACGGTTCGTAAAATAATGGCAGGTTGCTGCATGTATTCTTCCCCCTTTTCAAAATGAGTGAGTACTCACTTTCATTTTACTCTTGCGTAATTATATGTCAATCTTCATTGATTAGTATGTATTTTCAATCTTAAACAATGAAACAGAGTCGACATTAGAATTTCATTTCTTAAAGTCGACTCTGTTTCATTTAAATTATATATTTCATTTTACGTTTTTAAATTCATATATTTTCTAATTCTAGCAACATCTAAAGAATATTCGATAACTAATTGCTGTAACGGTAAAATAACTGTATCAGGATATAAATGTGCATATTGTAATGTTTCTGCATATTTTTCTAACCTTTTTTCTAAATACTTTATAATTTGATCAGGATGACTTACTAATAAACATTTACAATAATAATGTATTTGTTCCTCAATCGCCGTATACTCTTCAATTTCATATTCTTTATGCATGTGTACACCCCTTTAAGTTTTTTACTGAATTGCTTATCACACTTTTCACTCGACTAATTTTTAAATTTTTTGATTATTTACACTATAACAAACTCTCCGGGTCAAATTTTGTTACTTTATGTAACGTAGAAAATTTTTAACAAAACTGTAATGTTAACTTGTATAAAATGCATATGGCCTATTTTTTCTGTAAAAAAAATCGTACAGTTCAATTTAACTGTACGACTACAAGTTCTGGCCTATTAAAAATTCTTTGCGGAATGATACTATTGCCTAATCCTCTACTTACTACCATAGACGTATTTTGTTTTTCATATAAACTGGTTGTATATTTAGGTAAAACACCTTGATTTGGAGCCACTAATTTGCTGATAAATGGTAACCTAAATTGTCCACCATGAGCGTGTCCTGATAAAACTATATCTATTTGCTCATCTGCATAATTCTGAATAAATTCAGGTCTATAGAATAAATCATCTATTTCTCCTATTTTAATACACTATCTAACTGTATTGCTCCTATATATAGATATACTCCTATGTAATCCGCAATTTTCCTTATCGGATAAATTAATAAAAATTATTTCCCTACACATTGCGATTACATGTTATATAAGGAAGCTCTTCTTTTTTCCATGCAAGAAATCCTCCCTTTAAATTCACTACTTCCTTTATACCTGCTCTTTGTAAAATACTAGCTGCTATAGCGGAACGCAATCCGGTTCGACATTGTAAAACTATTGGGCAATCTTTTGGTATACAATCTAGCTGCTTAAATAAATTTCCTAAAGGGATATGTATTGCATCATGAAGATGTCCTTCTTCCCACTCTTTTTTACTACGCACGTCGATTACCTTAACACTTCCACCTTTTATATGCGGATATAATTCGATTGATGTGTCTTCTTTGTAACTTTCTAATCTATTAAATCTTTGTATTACCTTTACAGGTACAAAAGCAATAATATTATCTAGCCCAATAGATTCAAAGTCTCTAATAACTTCCTCCACTCTAACCTGTTCCTCATCTAGAATGATTAAAGTTTCTGTTTTATAATCTAGTAACCATCCACACCAAGTTGTAAAGGAATTGTTATAAGGTATGTTAATTGATTTCTCGATGTGACCAGAAGCAAAACTCTCTACATCCCTTATATCAACTATTTGCTGAACGCTTGTCATAACTTCTTGAAGTTTTTCTACTGTATCAATAGCAATAACTTCTCTCTTCTTACGAATTGGAGGACCAGACTTATTTAAATTCTTCATTAATGAAAAATACTTTGGAGGCTCTGGCTGTCCCCTCAATAAAGTCGATACAAAATCACTTTCTTCATTACACTGAAATGCCCAATTGAACATCTTTTCATAACCTAATGTAGAAGTTGGAATTGCTCCTAATGCTTTTCCACATGCGCTTCCTGCACCATGTGATGGCCATATTTGCAAATAATCAGGGAGTATTTTTATTTTTTGTATAGAATTAAATAATTGTTTCGCTCCTATTTTTGCAGTATTTTTCATACCTACAGCAGTTTCTAATAAATCCGGTCTTCCTATATCTCCTACAAATATAAAATCACCTGTGAGTATTCCCATTGGCTTATCATTCGTATAATTATTTTGACTTGTATCAGTTACTAAAAAAGAAATACTTTCAGGCGTATGCCCTGGGGTGTGAATTACATTAAATTTTATATGACCTATTTTAAACTCTGTGCCCTCTCTAACCAATTTGTATCGACCTTCGTTAAGATATTGATATTTCCAATCACAATTTCCTTCATCAGATACATATAACTTTGCATGATAAAGATTAGAAAGTTCTCTAGACCCAGAAAGAAAATCTGCATGAATGTGAGTTTCAGCCGCAGCAATTACTTCCATTCCCTCTTTCTTAGCAAATTCTATATATTGTTCTATATAGCGACCTGGATCAATTACAATTGCTACGCCTTCCTTCTGACAACCGACCAAATAGGAAGCATGTGCTAATTTTTCATCATAAAAATATTTTAAAAGCATAGCTATTCCCTCCAAATAGTTATTTCAAATTACTTTTCAATTTGTATAACTGCTTTCTATCTTCTCCTATAGCATCCCTTTCAACATAAAATTCCAATACATATAGGGCAACATATATCTTTTAAGTAAAAACATACTATATCGTTCTTTCGCTTGATTAAACGGAAATGTTTCTTGAGGCTCATGTTCATAGTTAAATTCAGCGAGTATAAGACTTTTATAACCTGTAACAATCGGACAGGATGTATATCCATCATATTTAGCATGCAAGTCTCTTCCGTTAAGTACGTCCATAATATTTTGTTTTAAGACAGGTATTTGTTTTCGAATTGCCGCTCCAGTTTTAGAGGTGGGTAAATTGGTACAATCTCCAAGTCCGAAAATATTCTTATACTGTACATGCTGCAAAGTATAAGGGCTTATATCTACCCACCCCTGAGAATCACTTATCTCACTCTCTTTAATAAAATTAGGTGGCCCCATTGGTGGAACAACATGGATCATACTGTATGGTACAGTTTCTCTTTTCAGTGTTTGCGTATCTTCAAAAATTGCTTCTCTTTTTTCGGCAATAATTTCTACTAAGTTTTTATTATAATTCGTTATAATTTGCTTTCTTTCTAGTACTTGTTCTAATGTATTAGCATAACGTGGAACCTGAAATATATTAGCGTTCGCCGTATAAAACATTACTTCACTTTTGTTTCTTACACCGCTAGTAGAAAAATACTCTTCTGCTAAATACATAATCTTTTGTGGAGCACCACCGCATTTAATAGGAGTGTTTGGGTGGGTAAAAACTGCATTTCCTCCTTTAAATTTTTCAATTTCTCTCCAAGTAGAATCAACATATTTATAAGAGTAATTGCTACAAACCCCATTAGTCCCAATAGACTCCTTCAAGCCTTTAATACCATCCCAATTTATTTGTATACCGGCTGCTACAATAAGAATTTCATACTCAAGCAGCAGTCCATCATCTAAAAGTAGCTTATTTTCTTCCGGAAACAACTTAACGACACTTTTAGGAATCCACGTTGCACCTTTTGGAATAAGCACTTCTTGATCACGCATCGTACTTTCCTTTGAAACAATTCCTCCCCCCACTAAACTCCATAGTGGTTGGAAATAATGTTTTTTTGATGGATCAATAATTGCTATATCTTCTTTCAATAGGGGTACATTTCGTAACAAATGTGCAGTAGAAGATATTCCTGCCGTCCCAGCACCAATTACAATAATTTTATAACTATCTCTGGTCTTCATTATCCTCTTCCCATCTAAATTTGATTTTTAAAACAACTAATTCGCAGCCGTATTTTCATTGTATTAACATTATTATAAGTTAAAAACACCACCTTTTTATCTGACTTAAATGAAAATTTTGTTAACTTTACCATCAATTTTACTTTATGCGTAAATCCCCTATGCTACTTCCATCTTTTATATTTTTCAATCTTAGCCTTTATTCAATCTTACTTTTATTTAATCAGATAGAGGAATTGTTAGTTAAATACGGGAGGTTTTTATAACGCGCTAGGTATTCATGTGAAAAAATTACTAATTACATGGAAATTAGCTCCGACTCATATTCAATTGAGTGAAATTATTGAGGTTACCGAAGATAATATATGCTGATGTTGAAAAAGGAGAAGTAAACCTTATTAGTAAAGTAGAATTATCTATTATTTTCAATGAAATAGCTCTTTTAAATATAATAAATGCATAAGTATTACTGTATTGATTAATTTTAAAAATAACCAAATTTGGACTCTAGTTCTTAAACAATACAAAAAACAACGAAAAAGAACACACCTTTTTGCATTATACAAGTGTGTTCTTTTCTTTTTTTAGTTTTAATTGCTATAATTCTTAGCCTATAATAACTAAATTAAATTATTTTACACCGACCTGATTCCAAGCATTTTCTATAGCTTTATACGTTACACTATCATAACCATCATAATCAGCCGCAGATTGTAATAAAGCAGTACGAGCTTGTTTAAAGTCGCTAGTTGGAGTCAAATATGTTGTTAACGCACGATAATAGATTTTTTCTGCCTTTTCTTTACCAATAGAATTAATTGTCAGATATGCAGCCTTATTCGGAATACCGCTATTTATATGCACTCCACCATTATCTCCTTCTTCAGTTTCTGGAAGATATTGATAGTTTCTCATATGAGCAGGCTGTCCATATTTCTCAGGATTTGATAAGCTTCGCAGTGCGTCCCCAGAAACACCAGGTGTAAATACAGCATCTCCTACATCCCAATTGGTAGGATCAACAAAATAGCCAAAAACATCAGAGAAAGATTCATTTAATGCACCTGATTGATTTACGTAACGAAGATCAGCAGAATACTCTGTAACAGCATGAGTTAATTCATGTGCCACAACATCAAGAGAACCAGAAAGCGGAATAAATCTGCGACCATCTCCATCCCCGTATATCATTTGCTGGCCATTCCAAAATGCGTTATTTACGTTAACTCCATAATTTACAGCCGAGCGAATTGTTTTACCTTTTCCATCAATACTGTTACGATTATGAACGTTTTTATAATAATCATAGACTTTTCCTGCATGATAATGGGCATCAACTGCTGGCCCTTGATCTTTATTTGTCCAAGCATTATCCTCATCAAATAGACGATAATTTATTGGATAATCTTCATCACTATGATTAACTGTAAATGTTTCAATGTAGCCACCATTCATAGGTTTTGTTATGTCTTTTAAGTAGTATTTTCCCTTTACACTACTAAAAGTTGTATTCAATTCTTTTTTATCACCTAATACCCCATATCCGTAGCCTTTATGAGCACTATCTGCATCTGTAACTGCATTATATGAATCTACAATTGTTCCATCTTCCGCATTAACATAGATGTGCCAGTTAGCACCATAAGGTTTAATAAATTGTAGTTTCACTTTAAACGTTAAATAGTATGTTCCATCTTTTTCATATACAACTAAATCTCCTGTTTCATTAGTAGACTCTAAGTTTTCTTTTATCTGATCTAATGCATTCCCGTCCATTTTTACTAGCGTATCAATTTTTGTAAGTTTAATATGTTTCCAAGCATTTGAAAGTGCTGTTTCCTTTGTAATCTTTGCTTTTGTATTCCCCTTTAAACTCTCCTCTGCAGCTGGATGGACATCTCCATTGACCGTTGTTACTTTCCCCTCTTTATCTGTATGTACAATAAATTGTGCACCGTCAACAGGTATTTTATTTATAGATCGTGTATAAACATAATGTTTCATACCTAAATCATCTGATTTCACTTCTTTAAGTGTTAAATCTTTTTGTGGATTTATTTTAAATAATTCTTTATTTTCTTCAAGAAACTCTTTTACCGCTTTTTGAGTCTCTACCTTTTTATCAGATAAATCACCTGAAAGAAATGATGGACTTCCCTGTTCCTCATTCCAATTTTTTTGTAGTACCTCCATTTTATCCATTGCTTCTTGTTGAGAGACTTGTTCTTCTGCAAACGCAGTTGAAAAAGGAGCACCTAACATTGTTCCCGCAGCAAGCAATGTAATAACTGTTTTTTTCATTCGTTTTCCCCCTTCAATATGAGTAATTTAAAAGATATAATTGCAAAATTTAATATACAATTATTTTCGAACTTTTTGTATAAACATGAATAATTGCATATTATTTATTTATAAAAACTATTAAGATATAAATTCCTTATAGGGGTACCTTCACATGCCCATCAACCTAAGATTTAAAAGTACCCCCAAACAAAAAATTTACTTTTCTACAGTTAGTTATTTATGAGGATTCAGCTCATTTTTTACATCTTGCGAGTAATTATTTAATCATTGTCGTACTTCTGTTTGAATATAAATAAAATAAGTTCCATTCATTCAAAAAATACCCCTGATTTCCATTATTCATAGGAAATCAGGGGTATTTATCGGTATATAAACCTTTAAAATTATTAATAAGTCTTCTTTTAAAATATAAATGGTTAAACAGATGAAAAAACTTCGACTGTTATATTATCCCCCTTATTTCTTAAATACAGGTGCTATTTTATCAATGCGATTTGTCCAAATTCCACCTGTATAATCGTCAGGAAGGCGTTTTATATCTTCAGATGAGTCAAATCCACTTGAAAACCCAAACCCATTTCCTCCTACAATGATAACTCGAGTATCTGCTTTATCCATTCGATTAAGAAAACGATTTGGCCATCCCCAAAGCCAAGGAGCTACTTTGTCTGGTATATGTAATTCTCCATGCTTCAGGCTTGAAGGTATGTAGCCAGTCCATCCTAATGCCATATAAGTAATAAGATCTTTTTTCATGGTCGCTTTTGACATTGTTCGTAAACTAGGGATGCGCTCTTTTATCGCAGCAATTGGTTTATCGCCACCATATACAGTTAGTTGATCAAGGCGTTTCGCTGGTAATTTCTTAAGGTGAGTAGCCAATTGGATTCCTTCATTTTCATCATCGCTTTTAATATGAATAAGAAAAGAACGATCTGGAAAATGGGTAAGTACTTCATCAAGTGTTGGCATAAGATTAATCCCTTTGCCACGAAATGGGAATGTTTTACCCCCATCAGCTGTATAACCGTAACCAATATCAAATGCTTGTAATTCTTTTGTTGTAAAATCTCTTGTAACACCTTTACCATTAGTACGGCAATCAAGCGTCCAATCATGAAAAATAACAAAATTATTATCTTTAGTTGGTTGAACATCAAACTCTACTAGATCAGCTCCAGCTTTAAATGCAGCTTCCATAGATGGAATTGTATTTTCTAAATAAGAGTGTTCAGGTTTATTTATACGTTCTGCTGTACATGTATCACTTTCAATCTCTTCCATGCTAAATGTTTGCGAAAGTCCTCGGTGAGCAAGAAGAAGAGGAGTTCCATCGTCCCTCTTAGCAAAAAAAGAACTGTTATTTACATAAACAAATACGAAAAAGATAAGAATTATCCAAGTCGTTTTACGTTTCAGTAACCTTTTTAGTTTATTCATTGTATGCTCCTCTTAAATATTGGTTGAAATGCTTTAAACAATTTTCGACATTTAAATACTGGTAAATATTACAGCCTATCTTATTTTTTCGCAATGGATATAATTGTTAATTAAAGGCTGGTACTTTGATATAAAACGGGAGCAATAGAAATCAATTCAATAATCACTCAACCTTCAGTAAGAATAGTTTTGAAAGATTTCTATGAGAATTTAATATAAATGGGTATATGTAATATCCTATTATTTAAGAATCAATTTGTTATATTCACATTATCTGACAGTATCTTAATCACCTTATTGAAGGATTAGAGGCCGTCTAAATAAAACTGGATAATAGATTAACATCATACCTACAAATGAGCAAACTAAATAAAAAATAGCCTCGTATTTTATTACTAGAGAAATATTATTATCAATCTTTTTTTCATCTCTTTTATATATCATTTTGAATAATACTCTATATAATAAATACCCAATAATTGCTCCCAGAGTGTTCATAGATAAATCATCAATATCTGTAATTCTATTATCTAGCAATTGACCTAACTCAATAGCTAATGAAAAACCGAATCCAGCATAGGCGGTATTTTTTATTGTTCTAAACTGCGGCCAAATAGTCGGCAATAAAAAACCTAATGGCATAAACAGTAAAATGTTTAAGACATAAGTAGTCATACCTTCAGAAGCAAATGGAATCAAGTTAATTTGATTTGCGCGAATTAATGTTTCGTATCTCCCTATGTCCCATATAGTCCCTATCTGCGTCACCTTATACACTAGTGAAAGGTAGAATAGAAAAACATACACCCATAGAATATGCTGAATAGATATATTTTTTTTCGTTTTAAAATAAAATCCAATTTGAAACACTATACAAAAAATAATAGTAAAAAGATAAATATATAAATAATTAATCAAAATTCCTGAATACATATAGAATCTCCTAACTTTACATTTTAATCTATAACTTTGTCATTTTAGAATATAATTCAAGAACGGGTGGTCACAATCACCCCATCCATATTATTTCCAGATATTTCACAAAATTCATTCGCTAGTATTTCAACGTCAATTGTCTTGTTTTGAAAAAAGGATAATATGAAATCTTATATTTTTCCCCATCAATACTTGCTGAAATGCTCTCTTCTTCTTTTAAATAATCAGGTATTCTTCCAAGGCTAAATTCATTTTTTGCATAATCGTACTGTGAGGCAAACCGACATAGCGAATATGCCAAGGTTCATATTGGATTCCTGTAACATCCGTTTTATCCGAGGGATAGCGTAAGATAAAGCCGTATTTCCAAGCATTTTTTTCTATCCACTTTCCTTCAGGTGCTCGGTCCATTTTCGTTAAGCCTGATCCTACATCAAGTGATAAACCTGAATTATGTTCACTATAACCTGCTGGTAAGGCATAATCAGCCCCCATCTCATGGTAAAGTCCACTTTGCTCATCAAAGTCACGATAACCACTATTAATAAAAAATTGATTAACACCTTCCATTACAGCATTATTAATCATCTCTGAAAATTTTTTTGCTATTTCTTTTGATAAATAAATATTCGTATTAAGCAACCCGTATCCATTTATCAATTCATTATGTTTAGATAAATTTACGATATCTGATTTCACACTCTCTTGGCGAATTGGATATTTACTGTTAATTAAGAGCAGATTACCTTGATATATCTGTTCTTTTACAATCTCTTTCTTTTGAATAATTGAGGTAGTTCCTGTATTATCTATGTTATCTTTGTGATTTTGATCATATTTTTGAACCTCTACTTTATTCTGAAAAAACAGTGCTTTATTCATGAAAGCAAAACCTAAGAAAAATAAAAATAACAATAAAAAACACCACTTCTTCATTTTCAGCTTCCTCCTTAAATAAATGAATTGATGATAATGTCACGCTGATTCAGCGCTGAAGATTTCGGATATGTAACTCTTAACGATTACTTTCTGCAAAGCGATGCTATATCTATATGTGGATACTCTGTTCAGTAGTGTGTGCAGGAACATCCAAAACAGCAGATTGCTCATTTGACACAATTCGCTAAAAGGAAAAGAAATATTTGTGTCACTCTTTTTCTAAACATGTGAGCTATTTTAATCCACGCATAAGTTATCATATCTTTCTTTGACGAAATAAAAAAAGCTCGTTCTTATGGTTTAAGTCTACCGCATAAGAACGAGCCATTTTTTAATATTCAATTGTTAATTTCCTAAGAAAAAGTAGAGATAACCTTAAGAATTCCTTAAGAAACAATGATTATTTTCTAAGAACCCCCTTTATCAACCAAGTCTTGGAAGGCTGGAAGCTCTACCGTGAATGTCGTAGAGTTATCATTACTTTCCGCGTAAATCTGTCCACCATGCTGAACAATGATTTCTTTTGCAATCGCCAATCCAAGTCCCGCGCCGCCCGTATCAGAAGAACGGGCATCATCCAATCTGTAAAACTTTTCAAATATGGTAGCGAGTTTATCTTTCGGGATGTTTCCGTCGTTCTCGAAAACGATGGATACCACATCATCAGAGAGGTCCGCCGTAATGTCAATTACGCTGTTGTCCTCGCTGTATGCAGCGGCGTTTTTCAAAATATTGTTAAAGACCCTCGCTAGCTTATCAGGGTCACCAAATACGGTCAAATCTTCAGAAGCATGGAGTACCACCTGTTTGCCCTTCGCGGCAAGCTGGGGATAAAATTCATCAGTCATTTGCACCAGCATATAGTATAGGTCTATGTGCTTTTTCGTGAGCGTAATCGTTTGAAGGTTATATCGCGTAATCTCAAAAAACTCGTCGATTAGCTGTTCTAGGCGATACGCTTTGTCTAACGTGATATGCACATACTTTGCCTTTTGCTCTCTTGGCATGTCTGGTGCCTCGTCAAGCAGGATCAGATAACCGATAACTGATGTAAGAGGCGTTTTAATATCGTGTGCCAAGTACATAACAACTTCATTTTTTCTTTGTTCGGCCAGCTTTGCATCATGCTCTCGCTTTTCAAGGGTTCGCTTTAATGTGTTGAGCTTCTGTTCCATGAACTCTATTTCCGCAGAAAGCTCAATTTGTTTATCTTCGTTCTGAATAAGTATATCAATACCGGTATTTATCTCGTCAAAGTATTTTACAAATTTTAAAAGCATAACGCGACATAGAATAAGAATACTAATGGCAACCGCCACATAAATAAAAATTTCTATATTGTTCCGTATAGTATACTGATATATTATCATTGCATCCCAACGCTCTAAGTGATAACTGTTTTCCAAAAAACGTACGATCCACTCCCCAAGTGTCCCTTGGATAAATAGACGCAAAAACAGCACAAATACAACTGCTGCCATGACAATCGCAAGGATATACTGGTAGAGTTTTCGTTTTAATTTTGAATAATCGATTTTTTTATTCTTATTTTTATTTTTATTTTTATTTTTCAATTTTATAGCCGATCCCCCATACCGTTTTTATATACTTCGGATTATCAACGGTGTCGTTCATCTTTTCTCGCAGATGTCGGATATGCACGGTGATAGTGTTATTGCTCTTGCTGAAATATTCGTCACCCCATATCTCATGAAACAGCTGCTCAGAGCTAACCACATTCCCCTTGTTTTCACAGAGGATACGCAGGATTGAAAACTCGGTGGGAGTGAGAGATAACGGTTTCTCGTTCAGTGAACACTCATGCGTGCTTATATTAATGACAAGACCAGAGTAAACGATAACATTCTCGTTCTGTGCCGTTACTCCATTGTATTTTTTATATCGGCGTAACTGCGCCTTGACTCGCGCAATTAACTCTAGTGGGCGAAAGGGTTTTGTAATATAATCGTCCGCACCAATTGTTAGCCCTGTAATTTTATCTACTTCCGTATCTTTCGCCGTCAACATGATAATTGGATAGGTGTGCTTGTCCCTTATTTTTTGACAGATAGTGAGACCACTTACGTCGGGAAGCATGATATCCAATATTGCAAGGTCAAGCACATTCTTGTCTATACATTCCAACGCTTCTTTGGCGGTATAGTATTTGAAAACCGTATAATTCTCGCTTTTCAAGTATAGCTCAACCAAATCGGCAATTTCGCGTTCATCTTCCACAATAAGTACTTTATCACTCATGGTTACCAACCCTCCTTTATGGATGTGCTTTTCTCAATTGGAATCTTTTCTGAATAACGAGCCTATCATACCTATCACTCCAAGTAAAGTCCTATTGTTGTATACAGACACAGTCGGTTACACAAAATAGATTTTTGGATTTACCCATTTATTAAGATTTAATTTTATGCCAAGAATAAAAAATCTATCGGACTCAAAATTATTTACAATAGATAAAGCAATATACTCTCCCTTTAGAAAAAGGAAACAATTCCGCCTTGAATTGACTTTGTATAATCTTAACTTGATAGCAATGTTGCGCTACCCAAAATACAAAAATCTCCTTCAAAAAAAGAAAGGCGGTAACTAATGTATTACTGTGACCTGGCTTGGACTGAGTCCCCTTGTTATAGGTTTTTATATTATTATTAATAATTACGGTACATGAAATTAATAATAATAATATAAAAAAAGCTCCCTTGAAAGGAGCTCCTTACATTATAAAACACTTAAGAAATCCTTCTAATAACAGCTCTACTTAAGATTTGGAGTATAGTTATAACTCATCCACCCTGTTTGTTACAATAAATCATTGGTTGAAGACTATTCTTTTTCTGTGTATTATTTCAAGCTCTTTAGATGTTTTCTTTTTGTGAAATTTACCTCAAAACAAATTAACTAGATAACAAAACATAAAATAACAATGCAGTTGCTTCTTGTCGTTTCATACTTTGTTTTGATAGATAATCTGCTGATCCATCTTCATTATATATAACCTCAGGACCTACTAAACGATGACCTACAATGTTTTTCACGGATTCTATTGCCCAATCATCAGTTTCTCCCTTTAATGTTGCATCTGCAGATGGCGCTCCTAACATTTTTAAATACTGCCAGGTAATCCATGCTGCTTCTTGTCTAGTAATTGCACGGTCTGGATGGAATTGTTCCCCTTCTTTTTCATATAAAATACCAATCTCATATAACTTTTGAATATGTGGTGCATACGGATGATTTTTCACATCAGAAAACGCTGGTTCTTTTTTTGAAGGTGGCGTAAAGTAAGCAATTTGAGATAACCAATATGCAAATTCTGCTCGTGTAAGAGAAGATTCTGGAGTGAAATTCCCCTCCCTATTTGCTTGTAATACCTCGTATTGATGTAAAGGATTTATAAACTTAGCATACGGATGATTTTCATCTACGTCTTTAAATCTCTCGGGCTCACTTAACTTCACCGCTGAGCTGCCAGAGTTCCAATGTATCATTTCTTTCACAGTACCATCTTTGTGAAGTTTAAATGCCATATAATTTCCTTTTTCATCCTCAAATAGTAAAGGGTCTATTTGTTTTAGCTCCTGTTTACCATATACTTTATCACTTACATATAACTTTCCTTCACTTATGTTTACATGTGACATTAGGTTTTTTAATCTCAAATCTCGGTAAACACCTTCAAATTTCTTTAATTCTTCTTCATTAGGGTTTAAATATTCAGGCTTTGTTTTATCTGGGAAATAGTTATTCATAAAATCATCAAATACTTCAACAGGAAGTGCTGAACTATCTTTATTTGTAACAACAAAAACTCCAATTTTATGCTCTGGAATTAACCACATTAAAGATGAAAAGCCTGGTATATTTCCACCTTTACCAAAAACATATTGCCCATTATGGCTTTGTGGTGAAAAGAACTCAAATCCGTATGTCATATTAGGGTATTTGGGATGTAAAGCAAATTTTGTTTTTTGCATATCTTCTGCGGTTTCTTTTTGTAGTAATTGGTTATTTTTAAATTTACCATTATTCAATTGAGCAATCATGAAATTGGCTACATCACTTCCTGTAGAAAACATACTGCCTTGTGGCATGTGTGTTGGTCTTGTTTGATAAAATGGGATGGCATTGCCTTTAGCATCATAGCCTGTTGCAAGCTTTTCTTTAATAAAATTAGTCATAACAAAACTACTATTATGCATTTCTAGAGGGTAAAAAATATTTTTGGCCATATATTTGTAAAAAGGTGTATTTGTCAAATTTTGAACAATATACCCTTGAAGCATAGAAGCGAAATTATCATATGTATATGTATCTCCTGGCATTCTCACTACTGTGGGCATATTTTCTTCTACATAGTCTTTAAGCATTGTATAATCATTATCTTGATAATGGATATCCTCTGGTCTTGGATCTACGTAATCAAACCCTGTTGTATGGGTAAGTAAATGCTCCATTGTAACTGGTTCACTCATGTTATTTTGGTACTTTAATCCCCCCATATAATTTACTATATCTTTATTTAAATCAATTTTTCCTTGTTCAACTAACTGCATGACAGCACTAGCAGTAAAAACTTTTGATATTGACGCTAATCGAAAAACTGTTTTTTTAGGATCGATAGGAGTATTCTTTTCTTTATCGGAAAATCCGAATCCCTTTTGAAATAAAATTTGATTATCCTTTACAACGACAAGAGCTACACCAGCTGCATTTTCTTTTTTCATTTTCTCTGGAATTACTTTATTGGTGAATGCTTCTACATCTTTAGGATTTAATGTTATAGGTGCAACAGTTTCGGCTTTTGAATAATTGCTCCCCAGAAAAACTAACAAAAAACAAACACTTACAGCTACTAACCTTTGAAAATAAATTTTCATTCTTTTATTCCTATTACCCAAATTAATTCCCCCTTTAATACTAGACTTATTGATTATTCATCTATAGGTTAATCAACCATATTCTACCATTTTGCGGCGTTTTTTCTAATTTTCATTCTATTCCGTCATTTATTAACTGTTCGTCTGAGGATTTAGTCTATATATGATTAGTTGTTATAGAAAATGATATAGCATACAAAAATGCAAGACAGTCTTTAATATAGACTTTCATCGGCAGGTTTTTCATGACATCCTATATAATGAAAACACCCATCCTTTATAATTAATAAAATTGGCTGGGTGTTTTGTAACGCTTTAATTATTCTATTCTTACAGAATTTATGATATGGGAAAGCCCACGAACCTATATGGTCTGTCGCGGGAGTGTTGATGGCACACCGCAATCTTGCACGTCAGCGATACCAGAAATGGACTTCTCCTTTGGTAGCAAGAATCCCACTGACGTTAGTCAGCTGGCTCCTTTAGGAGTAGGAGTGTCAATGGGTATTGAGATATCTAAAATGATACCTTAGTTTTTTAAAGTCTATTGACTGTATATATCTTTCTCTATATTCTTTAACAACATTTCCAACCTATCCATAGTAACTTGATTAAAATGTGGATTTAATTCCTTTATTATGAATTCAAGTAACTCATAGCTTATGTATTTACCCAATTCCAGTGAATATTGTTCAGCTAAAAAAGACTTTAATTTTTTAGAGATATCAATCTTATCCTTTTTACTAATCTTTATCTCCATTCAATAACAAACCCCTCTTAGATTAATCTGAAAAGCTAATTAAAATAACTTTTCATATCATAACATTCAATCACCTGAGAACTGGTCACTGTTGCATATCATTTTTATTTTTAATGTATCTTTGTTTTATATATTACAGGCTACAATATATAAAACAAAGATCAAATACAGAATTTTTAACTTTATCAATCTTTTTGGGGATTCCAAATATAATTACCTTTTTCACATTATAAAAATTTTTCTATAAATTTTTCATATTTTCAACTTTTTTGGTACTTTCATTACTGTAAGTGGAAATTTTTCTCATTTTTAAAATAATACAACCTAAACTAAATGCGAAAAGTGAAAATATCCCAAAAGTAACCTTTATAGTATTTAATGACAGACTCCAGCTAATTAGAAAAGATACTAGTGCCCCCCCTAAACTGGCCGATGCAATAAATAAACTAGTCACTTCATCAATATTATTTTCCATAATACGGGAAGCTAAGATTAATGTTATTGGAAAAACACCCGCTATAACTAAACCAATAATGAAGATGATAAACAAATACATACCTGTACCTTGAACAAAGGGGAATAGAAATAATAGAATCACTAATGTAAAGCAACTAGATGTAATGTATGTCCAATAATTAAATTTATGAGCAAACTTACCTACAAGTATTCTTCCTATAACTATGGCTAGCCAAAAACAAGATATACTTACTGAACTGATTAATTCATTATTGGTAAGAATCATTATTGTAGATAAAAAATTTGCAAGATTGGTTTCTATGCCTGCATATAAGAATGCAAAAAGTGAAATAAATACTATAACTTTCATCTTTTCACTTTTAAATTTAAGAGTGAATGAGGAAAGGGATGCTCCTCCCTTTTCATTTTTTTGAGGAGAAAAATTTAGAAATTTTGTACGTCCAAGCATGTACCAAACAAATAGTGTAAAAATAAAGAATAGTAATATCCCATAAAGAATAAAATACCATTCATAAAATTTTGTAATATAATTAACTAGTAACGGAAATCCTAGCGCCCCAACCCCAAACCATACTTCGAGAATACTAAATTTAGCAGCACTATTCCTTTCTGCTGAAATAATAAAGGAACCCACCGTAGTTTCTAACAAACCTGCTCCATAGCCTAATACAAAGCAAATAACGGCTAAATATGCCCATTCTTTAATATATATAAAACCTCCTAGGACGATGGACATTACTAAAACACCTAATGTTATTGTTTTAAAATAATGATACTTTCTTACTAGTATGGGTGAACTTAGAACACCAAATAAAAAACCCGTAAATTGAAAAAATATTAAAACACCTAATTGATCAGGGGTTCTTCCATAATATTGTATTAATGAAGGAATTAAACTACCTATGCAAACATGTATTATTCCTACAATAAAATAAAACAAGCAACCATAATAAAATATTAACCGCACCTTTTCTCAACTCCAATCCAAAATAAAAACAGGGATTTAAGTAAAAGTTTTAAACCCCTGTTTTTACCATAAAACTAAATAGTTGCTACAGATCGTTCTTTATTACTACTGCTTTTATCAAAAAACATATCCAATATTACTTGTGAACGAAATCCATCTTCAAATGTTGCTACAGACTTATTTGGCCCACCTTCCGCAGCCTTAGCCCATTCTATAATTTCACTTCTAAAAGAATCAGACCATTCAAAAATCTCGTTTTCTGGATCGACTAGTAAAGGTAATGGTAGCGGGATTTCATGTTTTTCCAATCCATCAAAGAGTATATATTTATTTGGCTCTTTAGAAGAATACTTATATTCTTTCTTCGTACCTATTACCTCTATACTAAAACCACAATCGTCAAGAAATGAACTTTTAGATGTTGTAATATTAACAAAAACCTTATTTTTCAATTGGCCATAAACCTCAGCATAGTCATCAACAAAAACTGGTTTACTTTCTTTTTCCTTAACATTTGTTTTAATTTTAGTTCGAACAGTATCCTCTCTAAAATCACTCTCAAATAAAAACCATAATAAATCTATTAGATGAATTCCTAAATCTCCCAAGGCCCCGCTAGTTCTATTACTTTGAAAATCATCTCGCCAAGTAAACGAAGTTCTCCTAAAAGCGCTATTCTTTTTAAAATGCAATCTTACCACTACTATTTCCCCTAATTCTTCATTTTGAATTAATTGTTTTAAAGCCTTAACATAAGATAGGTGGCGATAGTTAAACCCCATTGAAGCGACTAAATTAGTATTTTTTGCTATTGTCATCATGTATTTTGCTTCTTCACAAGAAATTGCCATTGGCTTTTCACATAACACATGTTTGTTTTTTAATAACGCTTGAACAGCTTGAGATCTATGACAAAAATTCGGTGAAGATATTATTACCCCATCAACTACTTCAAGTAACTCTTCATAGCTATTAAAAGCCTTCCCACCAAAATTCCCTACCAACTTTTGGGCATTCTCATTATTAACATCATACACTCCAACTAATTTACAACTATCAACAGTTGATAATGCTCTAGAATGAGCTCTTGCAATACTTCCTGCACCTATAATCCCAATATTCATTATATGAACATCCCCTTTTAATTAATAATGTGCTTTAGAGTATTTAAAATTCCAATCGAGTATTCACCTTCAGCTAACATTGAGTGTGTGTTTTTGGCTTCTTCTGTTGCATTTTCTACTAAATAACCATGTCTTACAGCTTGTAGCATTCTTAAATCATTCCCACTATCTCCAAAAGCAATGGCATTTGTTTTATCTAGTTCGTACTTGTCTAAAATAAACTTCACTATCTCATCTTTACCTGTTCCAAGTGGAATAAAATCTACATCATAGCAATTTTCTGGATCACCAGCTAGTGGATTACATTTGTTAATATTAACTCCCACTTGGAATATTTCTCCGATTTCTTCTATCTTTTCTAAATTCTTTGCATCAATAAATTCATTTTGCTCTTCATAATAAAAATTAAATTTGTACTTAGAACTTCCTAATTGTGTCTGAGGTCTTAAAAAAATTTCATATTTTGATTCTAGCAATTTAAGAATTCTTTCAATCTTTGAAGAATCAAAACCACCCCCTATAATTCTCTCCTCCCAAATTTGATCATCTATAGTAGTCCCATTACTATCAAAGTACGTTATTTCTGTACCTAATCCACTCGCCACAAAATGAGGGAAATACTGAATACCACCCTTTTTCATTTTTTCAACAATGGATTCTAAACTACTTCCCGTTACCCAACCAATTACTAAATCCCCTTTACTTCCTTGTTCATACAAATACTTTTCTAACAATTTCATATTGCTTCTTTTAGAATCATCCATGTTATGAGGATAATAAGTTTCATCAAAATCACAGAACACTACATATTTAGGCTTTTTAACCTGTGGTAGTCTTTCAAAATTTAAAGACTTTAAAACTTCATTACTTATTGACATTGAATAATCCCTCCAAAACGAAATTTTGCTCTTCTAACATCATATTTGGGTGTAAAGGTAAATGTAATATTCCTTTATGAACTTGCTCTGTATTTAATATATTGTTTTGCAAATCATTTTCCTTTATCCACTTAGTATTTTGTTTATGAGATAATACCGGATAATAAATATCTGTTTCAATGTTATACATTTGGTACAATTTATTTTTCAACTCGTCTCTTCTTCCATTTTCAACTCTAATCGGAAAAAGGTGCCAGACATTATCTTCTGTCATCATAGGTAGCTTAATTAATTCTCTATCCTCTAATTCCTTTAAATCACGTATATATCGTTGAGCTAAATACGCTCTTTTTAAATTGTTATATGATAAGTACTTAATTCTTTCCAAACCAATAGCTGCTTGCAAATTATCAATTTTAGAATTGAATCCAAAGTCTAATACCTTTTTATTTTTTTTATCAATCTCAAATCCATGATAACTATATTGATTGCAACGAATTGCAAGAGTTTCATTATTAGTAACTATTGCACCTGCCTTACCACATACACCAAAATTCTTATATGGATTAAAACTAAGGACAATTATATCTCCATATTCTCCAAGATTTGAAGAACCAATAGCTTGACATGCATCTTCAATAACTGTTAATTGATATAGATCCGCAATTTCACGAATTTTTTTCATTTCACATTGTTTACCATACAAATGTACAGGTAAAATGCATTTAGTTTTTTTGGTTATAGCTTCTTCTATTTTAGATGGATCAATACAATAACTCTGCTGATCTATATCTACAAATATAGGTTTTGCTCCGACTGCTAACACGGCATTTTCAGTAGCAGCAAAACTATTAGCTGGCATAATTACTTCATCTCCCGGCTGAATACCAATAGATAACAATGACACCATAAGGGCATCTGTACCACTACTTGTTGCAATTACAAACTTTTTATTTAAATAATTTCCGATTACTTCTTCTAGCTTTTTTGAAAATGGTCCACTTGTAAATTGACCTGTCGGTAAGACATCTTTTAAAACTCCTATAATTTTTTCAACCTCATCTTGAGAAATCAACCGATTAACTGGCATAAATTCTATTTTCTGTATATTTTTTCTGCTATAATTGAAAATATCTTTTTCTATATCAATATCTATTTTCAATTTATTTTCCCTAAATAATTTCTCTTTCATCTTGTGATTCGGCAATATATTACTAATTTCAAATTCTTTTTCTTTTGTTTCCCCCTGTAGGCACTTTAATAAAGCTAAATTGTCTTTACTATGTCCAGAAATTGTAGTAAGAGTTTTCACGTTAAATCACCTCTAAGAAATTATTTTGAAAATCATGAGTAGACTATATTTTATGTTATCGATTACATGTCAACATTTTTTTTACGGAGGGTTTCTCTATGGTAACAATTAACGAAATAGCTAAATTATGTAATGTATCAAATGCTACGGTTTCAAGAGTTCTAAATAATCATCCATATGTAAATTCAGAAAAACGTGAGAAAATAATAAAAGTAATGCAAGAATTCAACTATACTCCTAGTTCTATTGCTAGGAATCTTAGGATAAATAAGACACAAACCATTGCTCTATCAATTCCAAATATAGATCATCCTTTTTTCGGAAAATTAGCTAGAGAAATTTCTAAAGAATTATTAAAACACAATTACAAATTGCTAATTTATCAGACTTTTTATGAGAAAAAAATAGAGCTAGAATTACTTTCATTACTAAAGAATAAAGCTGTAGATGGTGTAATTCTCGCATCCCTAGAAAATAGTTGGGAAAATATAGAGCATTATTTAGCATATGGGCCCATATTACTTTGTAATGAGTATGAGGAAAATGCACCTATTCCAATAATTTGTTACGATGAATTTGAGGCTGGATACAAAGCTGTTAAATATTTAATAAACAAAGATCATAAAAAAATTGGCTTTTGTTTTGATTCTCTTAATAGTCAAGCACAATTAAAACGCCAACAAGGATATTTGCATGCCTTAAAAGAAAAGCAATTACCATTCAATAAAAATTGGCTGTTTGGAGATGCAATTACTATTGAAGATGGATTTAGAATTTTTCAGAAATTAGATAAATTAAAGGATAGACCTACTGCATTATTTACTGGAAATGATCAAGTTGCTGCTGGAGTCATTAAAGGAGCTACTATAAAAGGGTATTCTATTCCAACTGACTTAGCTGTTTGTGGTTATGATAATCAATTAATTTGTACAGTTACAACTCCAACAATTAGTACCATTGATATTCCAATTGTTGAACTGAGTAAACGTACCGTTAACGAGATTCTACTATATATAAATACAGATGAATCTATTAAACGTAAAATTATTGAATATCCTACAAACTTAATTATCCGTGAATCGACATAATTAAAACAAAAGTTTCTGCTTAAACTTATCTAATAAATAAAAATAAAAAGAGGACGTAAATAATAATGCGTCCTCTTTTTATATTAAGCTAAAACAATCCATTAAAATGCTTTTCACGAAGCCAAATATATAATGTTATTAAGAAAGATAAGTACTAACATTTTAACTGTTACAATAGGTGACATCACATAATTCATACCCACGACAAGCATTACATGTCACTCCATATTCAGCAATAAATTTCATTGTATGATAATATTTAGATATTAGCATTAGGAGGATTTAGATGATGAAGAAATCAGTATTAGTAGTTGGTTTATCGGCTGTAATGTTAGCAGGTTGCGGCGAAAAAGAAATGGTTCAAAAGGAGCAGCCAAAAACACAACAAACAACGGTGAAAACAGAACAACCAAAAGATGAGCAGACACGAATGACGAAAAGTATTGAACGTAGAACCAAAGAGATTATAGAATATTTCGGTGGTACTGTAACAGCGGTTGAATTAAATAAAGAAAATAACTTGTATGTCTTATATGTTTTCGTTGACAAAACAGCATTGTCAAATGCTGACGAAGGCTTACGGAAAAATTTTGGCTACAGAACGAGAACAAAGTTAAAAGACGCCGTTGCGCAGAGTGGCATGCAAGAATACGACAAAACAACCATAAGATACTTCACATCAGATGGTAAAACAGAAATCGAATTTGAATAAGCACTCCTACGGGAGTGCTTATTATTTTCACCTGCTATTTCAAGATTTAAAATATTATTTAGAATATTTTAAATTTAACCAAGGTCCGGAAAATTATTACGCTTTTTTTCTTTCAATACATCATAACTTTGATTCTTTCTCATTATTATAAAAGCTAGCATTCCAGCAAGAAAAGAATCAGTTAATGGATCAATTATTACATTTAAAAATCCCTTCAAAAGCTTACTCCCCTTGAACTCCCCCCTCTTCACTTCATTTAGAAGTGAAAGTGGGGGTAGTTCAAGCTACTATTCTTTAAGAATCCGTTTGGCTATTAGATACAATTCATTACAGTAAACTTATAATATCTCAAGTTAGCTCACTACCCCTTTTTCAATTACAAAAATTCATTACATTAGGAATAGAAAACAATAAATATAGTCAAAAACCATCTTATTATAGCTATTATTTAAAGGTCAGGAGAGATAAAATGAACAAAATAAAAATGAAAAATTTCTTTAAAGTTAACATCCTTACTTGTTTTACACTAGCAAGTTTAAGTGCACCATCTACTATTTTAGCTGATAGTCATCCAGGTTATTCCTATGAAACCAATATAGGATATCAGAATCCATCATGGATGTCAGAAGTAGCTGATTCAACAAAATTAAGTGAAATATCTATTCCAGGAACTCATGGTACCATGGCTTTACATGGCGCAAGTTTTCTTGATGAAAATTTGACAAGAAATCAAACTATGAGTCTACCCCAACAATTAAATTCTGGAATTCGATATGTAGATATGCGTGTGAAACGTGTAAAAGATTCTTTTGCAATGTACCATGGCATTGTAAATCAAAAAGCAGTGTTTGAAGATGTATTAAAAGATGCAATTCAATTTTTAAAAGATTATCCGACTGAAACAATTTTAATGCGCTTAAAAGAAGAAACTACACCTGAAAGTGGATCTCCATCATTTGAGGAAATATTTTTAAAATATAAAAACGTTAATGCTTCATATTTTTGGGATCCTAATTCCGTACCAGCTATAGACAGAAACAACCCTACTTTAGGAGATATCCGAGGTAAAATTGTAGTCTTACAAAACTTTACATCCTCTCAATTATACGGTATTGATTACGATAGTTTGAATATACAAGATAAATTTGAAATTGGAAGCGGACCAGACGAAATATATGAAAAATGGAATGCGATAAAAACTCATCTACAAAGTGCAAATACTAACTTTAATAATGGAAAAATATATCTTAACCATTTTAGTGGTACGGGTGGTGCAGCCGCATTTTTAAATAATGTATATCCTTGGTTTGTTGCAAGCGGAAAAGAGAATAGAAATACTGATAGTAGCCCTAAGTTGATTCAAACGAATTACACTAATGCGTGGAGTGATTTCCCCCGCGATAGAAATGGGCAAGTATATTATGGTGGGATGAATACACTTGGGACCGAACTCTTACAACAAGGTAGAGTTAGACATTCTGGTATTATCGCAGCTGATTTTCCTGGGCCAGGTTTAATTGATAGTATCATTAAATTAAATGGTGTACATTCGAATGAAAAAGAGATATTAATTTCGCAAATCCCATCCGAATCTAGTCCTTTATCTGGACAACAAAATCGTTCTAGTCAAAACTTTAAAATTGATAATTTACCTGTAGGGACTAAAGAATTAAAATGGGTTATTGAGCCTTCAGAGAAAGATTATCCTTCTACTATCTCTTTCAATGTAATGATTGATGTTTCCTTAGGTACCGATTCTATTCGTTGGAAAAATATTTCACATGAATCTAGGACTGAGGCTTACTCAAATACTAAATATTATATCGCAAGTCCAATTGGTGCCACTAGCAAATTCACTGTGAAAATATACGCTATTACAAATTAGAAAATAAAAGAATCCCATTGGAGTTCCTTTTTGATGGAATACCATTGGGATTCTTTTCTGATTTCATTTCGTAAACATTATGATGGTGATTAAATTTATTAGCATATCATTTAAACTATTAGGGGATTTATATTTGGAACGACCCTTTACTTTCAAAGAAAAAATCAAAAATGTTAACTACATTTTCCTACTTATCATTTATTCAAAACTGGCTTCCAAAGCGATAGGGCAAAAATCCAATTTGTGTCACCTTTGCCTTGATAATCTTGAACTGCTTCATACACTTTCCCCTCATGCACTACTCTATCACCTTTAGTATATGCTTTTCTCGCATCCCATTTTTCATATGTGAAATCCTCTGACTTTGTTGTTACATTCAAAATATCACTTCTACTAGATTCATTTCCAGCTAAATCAACCGCCGTCACTACATATTTATACGATGTATTAGCCTTTAATTCTTTATCCATAAAGGATGTGTTATCCGTTGTCCCAATTTTATTCATAACTCCAGCGCTTTCTCTATATACAATATAATGGTCTACGCCTACATTATCTTCAGACGGACTCCACATCAAGTCAACAGT
This sequence comes from Bacillus sp. AY18-3, assembly GCF_008042305.1. Lineage (NCBI taxonomy): Bacteria > Bacillati > Bacillota > Bacilli > Caryophanales > Bacillaceae > Bacillus > Bacillus sp. AY18-3. The sequence goes on from NZ_QKQR01000024.1 coordinate 40,471, forward strand.
TGTTGCTGTTGTACTCATACTATGTAATCCTTTCGGTTGAGTCGGAGCTTCTATATCTGGGATTTCATTTGTTGTCTTAACCTTTAGCTCTTCACTTTCTTTTGATATGTTTCCAGCAGAGTCTAACGCCTTTATTGTATAGGTATATTCCGTATTTGCTTTTAGTTTTTTATCAATAAATGTTGTACCTGGTACCGTATCAATTACTTCCCCATTGCGTAACACTTGATATTCCTTTACACCTATATTATCCGTAGAGGCCTTCCATGTTAGTGCAACACTATTGGCAGTAACTTTAGACACATTTAATCCAGTTGGTTGACTTGGAGCTACTGTATCGGGAGTTTCATTATTTACTAGATTTACATCAATTACATTATAAAACGCATTTGACGTATCTGCTACATCCCATACAGCTAAAATAACATGATAACCATTGCGATCAGTTGGTACATTAATTGTATGTGTTAAATTATTTGATGCGGCAGAACCGTCATGTTTCACATTTCCAATTGGTTCTAATTCAGCACGTGTTAATGGTTTATTAGGATCCCATCCCTTTTTTGTAATGTAATAATGCCATTTACTTGTAGGGTGTGCAGCTGTATATTTCCATGTAAATGTATTTGCTCCACCCTTAATCGTATTCTTGAACCAGCGATTTGATGTTTGTTGGTCAAGAATCCCTCCAAACAGTCCTCCTGCCGAAGCGATTTTCCCATCAATCGGTCCACCATCTGGGAATCCTTTAGGCGCTTCTAAGCTTTGAGGTTCGTACATTATATTTCCACAATTTAAATTTAATGCTCCATAATTCTGACTACATAAAGCAGCACGACTGCTTGGCTTTTCAACAAATCCATGTGCATACGCACTTTGAGGTATCATTGTAATAGCCGTCACCCCTGCAGCTAAAATACAGGCACCAATTCCTTTTTTACTTTTTCTTAATCCTTCAAATTTAGATGTTAATTTTAAATTCATTCTTGTCCCCCCAATATATTATTGTTATCGCTAATATAATAGCAATATAGAGATAAACGAACAAATTGCTATTAAATATACTAATATCTCTCATACATTGATACATTTATTATTATTTTTAATCTCATATATCAATAAAATAAATACAATAACTCTATTTTGTAACATTATGTATTAATAGAGGAATAAAATCCTTACATTATTTCACAAAAAATTCAAATATTAATTTAAAGAATTATATTTACCCTCATGCTGAAAAAATACAATTTTAAAGTAAAAAAGTCTGGAAGAAACTAATTAAATCAGTCTCTTCCAGACTTCACATTTCTGCTATATAACATACAAATAAGTCATTTCCAAGGCTAAATTCACACATATTTTCTAAACCCTAAAAACACAATAAAATCATTAAGATATCCAACTTAACTTTATGTACTTTTGAATAGTCATCTTCTATCCTCTGAATCCTTACTTTAAACAAATCATCTAGAGATTGATAATGTAAAGTAAGAAAAAGAGAATTGAAAATCCAATTCCCTCTTAACATTCTATCAATTTATTGTATTATTTTTACCTAATAAGGTACAGGAACAAACAAAAAACTTCAGTGTGCTTGAAATCCAATAAATATAAACGTTTTTAGGGTGAAACGTTTAAAGGGTACTTTACCGAATTTTTATTAAATGCTCCTGTACCTAGTATTTAAATTAACTCATGTCAAAATATTTTACAATACAAGTGTTGAACGTTACATATATCTATATTTAATGGTACATTTCATCAACATACCTCCCCTAATCTTTATGCTAAATATAGAAAATTAAGCTCGTTAGGATTTAATTTTGGAATTCTCATCATAGCAAATGAATAGATTAGGCACATAACTGTCACAAATTAATAGTTTATCTATTTTTTCAACCATGAAAAATTTATTACCACTTCAATATTTACTCTCAAACTAAAACACATCTATACCTACAATTAATTAATAATCTTTCAAAATAGTCGATAGTTTTATTCTTTTTATTTTTTTATTGTACATTTGTACATTTGATGTTAGGATTATGCCTATTAAAATTGAATCCTAACGATTCTTCTTTATACTTTCTATATTCTAAATACCAAATAAAAATATAGATTCTGAAACACGATCAAAATCAAAACAAAAATGTCGTTATTTTACAATGATGTCGTGGAATACCTTTAGAATGGAATGATATATGCAACAACGTGTTAAGGGGTTACAGGGGGAACAAAAATGAGAGACTTTTTTGATGATAAGTATAAAAATATTGAATTAAAAAGGAGGTTAATTAATTTAATAAGTGAAATTAGCGAATTCAAAGGAAAATTAGCTGCTTATCAGGAACAAAATCCTGACATATTTAATAGTTTAGAAAAAACTATACCACTACATTACATAAAAAATTTCACTACTATTTATGAGGATATAAAAGTTCCTAATAAAAGATTAAAAGAACTTATTTTAGATGATATAGTACCTCAAAATATTTCGGAAGATGCTATTTTTTGTTATTATCAAACACTTTCTTTTGTACATAAAAACTCCTGTACTTTATCAATTAATCCAGCAACTATACAGGAATTACATTTTCAACTAATACATTATCTTACCTCTGACAGTGCCAAATGGCGTGAAAAACCTTTTATTATTCCAGGTATTCCTGAGCATGGAATGCACTTGAATAGTTACCGCATTCTTCCACATGAACTCATTCCACAGTTTATGGAGCAATTATGTGATCAATACAACTCATTAAATACTAGTAAGGGGCTACATTCGCTTTTATTAATAGCTCGTTTTATATTAAATTTTTATTGCATAGTCCCTTTCAATCAAGGTAATAGCAGGCTAGCATTTATGTTAATGCAGTTGTTGCTAATTAAGAGTGGACATACATTTGTAAAATATGTATGTTTGGATAAGTATATTAAGAAAAATGAATCCGAATATTACAATTCGATTTATAAATCTTCGGTAAATTGGTACTGCGAGGAACATAATAGTAGCTTTTGGTTAAAAACGTTTTTAACTATTATATTAGAGGCTTACAAAGATCTGCATAACACCGTTCTAGATTCTATATGTAAACATACTAAAGTTGAGAGAATTCAGGATTTTATACTTAAACAAAAACAACCCTTTACTAAGGAAAGTATTCGTAACACATATCCAGACATTGCAGAGAGTACAATTAGTAAGGCTTTAAATTCCTTGCAATTATTTGGCCATATTAAGCTAGTTACAAAAGGAAGAAACGCAAAGTGGACTAAAGTTTGACCATACTTTTACAACTCTTACGGTTCAAAAATTCAATTATAACGTTATCAATGGTTTTCATGACTTTGGGCTCAAATTCATTGAATTTCATTTTAATTTTAGGCTATTATTACTTTAGTTATATCTAATTCCTACAAAACATCTTATAGGAAAAGGTACGTTTCCCTCCACCTTTTCCTATAAAAATATTGGGTATCAACGTAGAAAAATTGTCGAAAAAAGTCGTATTTTAATATTTTTTCTTTATTTTCTGGTTGTAAACGTTTCATTTTCATGTTACCATCTTAATCAAACAATAGAGGGTAATAAAAATGAAAGTAATTCTTTCCCTTAGAAGCATATAAATGTACGGTAACATCAAGAAAATAAGGCCAAAGAAATATTTGATACCTACCAAAATAACCAATAGGAATTTTGCACATTAATTTTTCTATTAATTCAGAAAAAAACATTTTGTCCCTAAACAAAATTTTTTAGCATGCAAAGTTCAAATACACTAGAACACCCAAATAAATGTAATGTCCTTTTTAATCGAGCATTAAGGTATGAAAAAACAATTCTTCCTACAAAATTCAGCTAATTAACTTAAAGACATCTAAATTACTACCTTAATTATCCTCTATTGTTGACAATATATTTACCAACTATGAAAAAGAGCCTATCAAGGGTTCTTTTTTATTATAATCATTCAAATTTCAATTCTATCTTGATACTTAGATTTCCCCACAAATTACCTCTACTTTTTTGCTCTCAATTATTAATTCCAATTCCCAATTTGTTTAAATTTGTGAATAAAATTCCATCTTATAAAAATAATAAATACAACTAATCGTTATATATTAAAGAGGTGTCAATTTTGTCCTTAAATGAAGAGGCCTTAGAAACTAAAACAGATAAAAACATTGAAAAGATCCAAACAAGTAACTTAAAAGAACTTAAAAATACATTAGATAATATCTTTGATATTAGTGCAGATTTAATTGAACACCCTTTGCAATTAAAAACAAACACAAATATTTTACTATATTACTTTGAAGGCCTTACTGATGGTGTCGCTTTAAAAGGCAATGTTGTTACACCACTATTACAAGAAGTAAATGAAGACAGTCAAATATTTAATTCTAATATTATTGCTACTCATACCAAAATAGTATATACATGGAATGAAATTAAAGAAGGATTACTTGAGGGTCAATGCGTTCTATTTATGGAAGGAGAAAAGCGGTCACTTCTAATAAATACAAAAGGCTGGGCAGAAAGAGCAATTCAAGAACCAATTTCAGAAGTTACTATTAAAGGATCCCATGATGGATTTATTGAAAATGCCACAAAAAATATAGGCTTAATCCGTCGATATCTTCCTTCTACAGAGTTAAAAATCAAAAAGCTGACGATTGGAGAACGGGCCACTTCTTTAGTCTATTTAATTTACTTAGGTGATGTTGCGAACGCAGATGTAGTCCAAGAAATAGAAAACAGAATCTGTAGAATTAAAACAGATGCAGTATTAAGCATTGGCGAGCTATCCAATTTTACAAAGGATCAAAATTGGTCTCCTTTTCCACAAGCTTATTTAAGCGAACGCCCAGATGCTATTTCAAATCATATACTTGATGGAAAAGTAGCAGTGTTAATGGATAGATCCCCTGGCGCAATGATTGTTCCAATGAATTTAATTGGATTCTTTCAAACTCCAGATGATTATAATATTCATTGGCTCGTTGCATCATTTTTTCGCTTATTACGATTTGCAGGATTTATTATAGCTATTTTTTTACCAGCATTTTATATAGCTATAGTCTCTTTTCACTTTGAAATCATTCCTATAGATTTATACACTTCTATTGCAACGTCAAGAGTCAAAGTCCCTTTTTCTCCCTTATTGGAAGCTTTTATAATGGAAATCACGCTAGAAATGCTACGTGAAGCTGGTATTCGCTTACCACAACCAATTGGACAAACTATTGGAATTGTTGGAGGGATTGTAATTGGACAGGCGGCTGTTCAAGCAGGTCTTGTTAGTAACGTTATGGTTATTATCGTATCTATTACAGCCATTGCTTCATTTATTGTTTCTAATTATGATTTATCAAGTTCTATACGCCTTATTCGTTTTCCAATGATGTTATTAGCTTACTTTTATGGGATTGTAGGTATTGTTAGTGGATTAATGCTCTTATTTGCTCATTTTGTTTCACTAACTTCCTATGGTTCACCATACGGATTGCCAATAGCACCGTTTCGTCTCCTAGAGTTAAAAGATTCTTTTGTAAGATTTCCTATTTCTATGCTTACCAGCCGCTCTAGTACAGGTCAGCCGAAACAAAGAAAGAAAAAAGAAGGTGGTTCACATGGGGAATCTTAAATTCCAAAAAGTAACTTTATTCGAATTTATTATTTTCATTCATTCACTGCAACTTGCATCTGGTATTTTAATTATGCCAAGCCCACTTGCTACTACGGCTGGTACAGATGGCTGGATTTCAATCATTCTTGGATGGATAGCTACTTCTATAATCGGCGTATTTATTATATTAATGTTACAAAAAAATCCTAACAAAAATTTCTCACAAATCTTAAAAACTTACTTTGGTAAATGGATAGGGACAATTCTTTTTCTTTTATATGCCTTTTATCTATTTTTTGCTGGCTTTAATACTTTATTAAAGGCAACTGATATTGTAAAAGTGTGGATATTCCCTTCCACTCCTGCTTATCAAATCACCATATTATTACTATTACCTTTTATTATTTTAGCTCTGAGTGGGTTAAGGGCTCTTACTAGTTATTCTATGCTTGTTTTCTTCTTCACTACTTGGATGCCACTATTTCTTCTTTTTTCACTAAAGAGTAACTACAACCCTTTACACCTACTACCTATTTTTAAAGAGGGATTATACCCTATTTTAAAGGCAACAAAAGAAACTATTACTCCTTATGCTGGCTTAGAAATTGCATATTATATATATCCGTTCTTACAAAAAAAACAAAAGGCCATAAAAGGACTACTAATAGCTAATACTGGAACCATGATTTTCTATCTATATGTGACTATTCTTTCTTATATATACTTTAGTCCCGAGGGGATAAAAGACGTAATTTGGCCCGTATTTCATTTGTTACAAGGGGTTCGTTTTTCTTTCATGGAACGATTAGAAATTATTTATATCGCTTACTATTTAATTGTATTCTCCACTACTTTATATCCTTATTTATTTTTCAGTTTTGAATCTATGACCATATCACTTCAAAAAAACGCCCGAAATTGGGCGCTGCTTGCTTTTATGTTATTTATAGTTGGCCTATTTATTTTCCTAAATCCCGATGTGGATCAATATTTGTTTATATATTCTCTTCTGGATATCTTAAATACCATTTTCTTTATTCTATTACCGATCTTATTTTTCGTTTACAGTATTCTTTTTACTTGGGTTACTAGGAGGAAACAACTTTGATTCGAAAATGGATATGGATTGTAATTTGTTGTGTATATATAATTGGTTGTAGTCAGAGAATTCCTCTTGAGAAGGTTTCATTAATCCTGTTAATCGGCTTGGATAGAACCCCTAATGGAGACATAAAAGTTGGAACAAGCATACCACTCTTTCATCATAAACAGCCAAAAAGTACTATAGAACATTGGACACAAGCATCAACTGTGTATACTGGATTCAGTAAGATAGATACGAAGTTAACGGGCTATATGACAGCTTCCAAAGCTGAAATCATTTTAATTGGGAAAAAATTAGCGCAAGAAACAAATTGGTTGCAGGAACTTGATTCTTCTTACCGTGATCCTTACGCTACCATTAATGCTAAAGTAGTACTTGTAGATGGACCTGCAGAAGAAATTTTTAAAATTCATAAGCCTAGTAAACCATCACTATCATCTTATATAAACGGTGTAATCGAATCCTCCATTCAAAATAACCAATCCGTCTCTTCTACAATTCAACAATTAATGAGAGAACAAAATGAAGAAGGAATGACGCAAACTGTTCCAATTATCAAAAAAACAAAGAATGAAATCGACACAGTAGGAATTGCATTTTTAAATCGCCGAGGGAAATATTTAACTCATCTCCCTAAAAAAGATGTTAAATTTTTCAATCTTATAAATAAGCCAAAGAGTAACGGCCGAATGATACTACACCTTGCGCTTCCTCCTAAAAAATCCAACAAAAAAACAAACACTTCTATCTTCGTACAGAACGCAACAAGGAAGGTAGATGTTACTTTTCAAAACGGAAAGTTTGTATTTAATCTCGATATCAATGCCAATGTAGCTTTAATAGAAAAAACCAATCCGAATTTAATTAAGGGGCACTATGATAATAAAAAAAATATAAATAATTTAAAAAGTGCTATTCAAAAAGAAATTAATAATAATTTACAAAATATATTAAATGAAATACAGCAGAATAAAATTGATCCAATCGGATTATCCCTATATGCTAGAGCCTATCAATATAAAGAGTGGAAAAAAGTAAAAGGAAATTGGTTGCAAGCGTTAGCAGAGGCTAAAATAAATGTAAAGACACACGTCAAAATAAAAGACACTGGGACCATTAGAAATTAGTCTGGGATTTAATAGCATTTCTTAATGGAATTATCCCTCTTCAATAATTATTATGTAAAAGATGCTAATTCAAAGAAAAATCTACTGGTTAAATGCTAACCAATAGATTTTTCTTTTTATCTAAGGATTTTTTTAAAAGGATTACAATTTTACTACAGTAAACAAGGACAGGTTTCTAATTTAAGTTACTGGAGAATATATAACCCTCGTGTAATATCCCTACTACTTTCATTCCAATGGCAACTCCATGATATAACATCAAAGATGAAATTTCTTAACTTAGTAATTTTATCTTTTTAAGTTTGTACGAATGTCTTAGCTCTATATACTTGGATATATAGGTCCACATCAATATATTACTGCATCATATACTGAACAGATAATTTAAATTTTTTTATAAAAAGGATGATGAGAATGAACCTAGAAGATATACAAAAATCCTATAGCGTAATTGTAAGTTTAGGAGGATTGTGTCAAGTTACCAACCAAACCAAAAGGCACCATCTAAGAACATTTTCTGGACCTTTAGATTGGTTTTATTATCCATCACTTTCAGATGTAAACAGATTACTTCAAAATCGATTTGAAAAATTTATGAAGTTGGAAAATATGGTCATAGAAGGGTCAGAAAGTTACGGTCTTATTGAATCAGAATTTGATAATCAGACTAAATGGGCAGAACGAATTACCTACTGTATAAAGGACACTTATTATAATTGTTTTTCAATGCATGACTTTCCTATTAACTCAGATGAGGATTGGAAAGTAATCTATCCTTCTTTTAAAGCTAAATTAGACACTAAAATTAATCGATTCCTTGAAAAAATAACTAGTAGTGAATCCATTTTATTCATTAGAATTTGGGGAAATCGAGATGAAGCAGTTGAATTACAGAACGTATTATCCAAAATTACAAATAAAGATTTTAATATTCTTATCGTTAATTTTAAGGAGGGTTTATCTAATATTGTTGAACAAAATTGGGGCATACCGAGGGTTTGTTCAATTGAACTCCCACGTTATCAGGATAGATGGGAAGGTGATGATTCCGATTGGGATTATATTTTAAATAAAATAGCATTAACTTATTAATTTTCTTTTTACTTTTCACATAATTTTGTCTGTAGATTAAAATAGGCGTAGAGAAATAAAATTCCCCTCTAATTGATACACACTTAATTCATTATCCGTTCATATAATAATAAGTCCTTCTTTATAGGATCAATAGTTCTTTACAAAATTAATTCCATGACTAGAGCACCTTTATGCGGTGCTCTTTTTTAGATTTCTAGAATGTAAAATGTAATATTTGTTCACTTTTCCTTTAAATAGTTAATTTCTTTGAAATCATTTATACAATCAGTATATTCTGCTACATAGTATGTTCATGACTACTTACTTCCATACTTTATCTTATTTTCAGTATAATTTTATCTTCTTAGATTTTTCATTATAAGCTTCTTCAATTCCCCTAATTCCCCTCCCCCTCTTTTATCTTACGAACAAGCAATTTCTTTCATTAGTATTAAATAAAACTAAAGCATTAATTTTTAAAATAACCTAATTTACATACAATTGATGATAAACTACAGTGCGTATTCTCCACATTTAATCAGCATTTGAATTATAAATTTAACATATTTTTTGTAGTTGATTGTCATTATGGTACAACTGTGTATACATTTATCAAACAAGCTACATAGTTTAAATTAGTAAAATATATAGAGAGGAAGGAAATAGATCTATGAAAGTCATAATTTTGTGTGGCGGAAAAGGGCTTCGGATGCAAGGAATTTTAGAGGACATTCCCAAACCATTAGTTCGAGTTCAAGGAAAGCCTCTCCTCTTGCATATAATGAATTGGTATAGAAAATATGGACATTCTGATTTCATTTTGCCCTTAGGATATAAAGGTGAGAAAATTAAAGAATATTTTATGGATTTTAGCTGGAAAGAGAATGACTTTAGTTTGAATTTTAAAACCAGTCAATATACGCTACTTCAGGAATTAGACAATTGGAATATACACTTTATAGATACAGGAATTGATACACTGACCGGGGCAAGACTAAAAAAACTTGAACCCTTTGTACAGGGTGAAACCTTTTTATTAACTTATGGCGATGGATTAGCCAATATAGATATTGATCAACTAATAGCATTCCATAAAGAAAAAGGAAAAATTGCTACATTAACTGGAATTAAAAAGAATAGTCAATATGGCCTATTGGCGGTTGAAAATGGAATTGCTATTGATTTTAAAGAAAAACCATTACTTGATGAAGTAATTAACGGCGGTTTTTTTGTATTTAACAAAGAAATATTTAATTATTTAGGTAATAGTGATAATTGTGTTCTAGAAGAAGATCCTCTCCGAAATTTAATAAAAGATAATGAGCTGGCAGTCTATGAACACAATGATTTTTGGGCTAGTGTCGATACACCTAAAGATTTAAAAACCGTAGATGAAAGTTGGAATCCTAATAAATTTTAGTAGAGAGGACTGAATAAACATTGAGCTTTAATGATAAAAAAATAAGTTTACCTCGATTATATATCCCCTCTAATGAGAAAATAATTAACCCGCTTTCAACAGAAATTAAAACTTCAAATCTCTCCCCTAAAAATACTCAAAAACAAATTAACCCTCAATTCTATAATCAACAACATGATCTAAATAATCATTTCTGTGTCATTGTAGGTAGTGAATATGTCTTGAAAATCATTGCCTTACAGCAATCATTAATGCAGTACTCAGAAAAATTTACATTGTGGATTTGTTGTATAGATCCTTTTGCATATTCATTATTAAAAGAAATGAATCTCATTAACGTAAACCTTTTACAAGTTGAAGAATTAGAAGATAGTGAACTAAAAGCAATTAAGAGAAAAAGAAAAGTAAATGAATATTGTTGGACTTTAAAATCTGTCTTGATAGAATATTTATTGGTAAATTACCATTTACCATCTATTCTATATTGTGATGGTGATTTATGCTTTTTCTCTGATCCTAATATTATTTTTGAGGAATGGGGTGAACATTCTATTTTCCTTACTCCCCAAAGAGATTGCGATTGGGTAGAAAAAATGTACGGCAAATATCAGGCTGGTCTAATTGGATTTAAGAATGATCTCTATGGACTAAAGAGTGTAAGGTGGTGGAAAAATAAATGTATAGATTGGTGTAGTGCCGAACCTGAGGAGGGAAAGTTTGGCGACCAAAAGTATTTAGATTATATCCCTATCTATTTTCCCAAAGTAAAAATTTCCAATAACTTAGGTATAAATGCTGCGCCTTGGAACTGTATATATAATAACGATTACAAAATTGACAAGAGTAACAATGATGTACTTATTGAAAATGATAAACTAGTTGTTTACCATTTTGCATGTATTACTATCTTTACTGAAAATGATTTTGATCTATGGTCTTTGGGAGCAATTTCAATACCAAACAATATATTAAACCATATTTACACTCCTTATTTAGAGAGAATCCAATTTGTTTTAAAGCAATTAAAAGAAAAATTCAATAAAAATACAAAACAATTTTTAAGTAAAAAAGATATAAATGAAGCTCAAACCTTATATAAAGATTCACAATTAAGAAGAAAAATGAATCAATCCAATCATTTTATGAACTTTTCTATGATTATAAGTAAAGAACGATTAATTCAGGGATTGACCTCTTATTATTCCTTAGAAAATCTCGACACTAAATTTACTGTATGGATCTGTTGTATGGATGATTCAACTTACCAAATATTAGAAAATTTAAAATTAAAGCACGCCATACTCATTCCAGTAAAAGATATTGAAAATCATGAACTACTCAGTATAAAAAATGAGAGGAATTTACAAGAATATTGTTGGACATTAAAAGCACCTCTTTGTCTACATGTCCTTAGTCTTTATCCCGAAGTTGATCACATTATATATTGTGATGCTGATATGTATTTCTTTACAGCACCTAATATAATTCTGGATGAATGGTGGAAATACTCTGTATTCCTTTGTCCTCAAAGAAGTTCCACTGAAATTGAAAACATACACGGTATATACCAAGCTGGTTTAGTAGGCTTTAAAAACGATCAAAATAGTAAAGAAATTTTAACATGGTGGAAAGATAAATGCCTAGAATATTGCAAAAATCATTATGATGTTGAAATGAATAGATGGGGTGACCAAAAATATTTAAATTACATTCCTAACATTTTTTCTAATATAAAAATCATGACTCACAAAGGTATTGATGCAGCACCTTGGAATGTTATTCTAAATAGCAGTTCTATATCAAAGACAGATAACAAAGTTCTTATTGATCAAGATGAATTAATAGCTTTTCATTTTGGAAGTATGCAGATTATTAATCCAAATGAGTTCGATTTATGGAAACATGAAACTTTAGAATTACCTCCAGCAATTTTAGATCATATATACATTCCTTATATTGAACAATTGAACAAGACATGCCATATCCTTCAAAATACTTTACAAATATCCCCATTCCCTTTATTTGCTGACCAAATTGATACAACTACAATAAAAAATTATTTTAAATACTCCTCCCCTCATCACAGCTAAGACTGATATTCTCCTTATGTTAATATAAGTAAATTTATTCCATTAACTAAAAATACATCTTAATAAAGGATAGATTATCACTATGATTACTTCATTTAAAAATAAAACTTTTCTTATTACTGGTGGATACGGTTTTATTGGTTCTCACTTGGTACGAAGACTTTTAAATTTACAAGCAAAAATTGTTCTTTTGATAAGAACATCATCCAATTCTTGGAGACTGAACGATATTCTAAAAAATATTGAAACCTATGAAATAGATATACGAGATAAAAAACAAGTACAAGATGCAATAAAAAAAGTTAATCCGGATTATATCTTTCACCTGGCTGCCTATGGTGTAAATTCTGCCCATACAGACTACATGCATGCTATAGAAACAAATATTATAGGAACTTGTAACATAATTCAGGCAGCTAAATTAGTAAATTGTAAAAAAATTATTCATATGGGCAGTAGTTCTGAATACGGCAATAAAATGGAACCTATTCATGAAAATATGCTACTAACACCTGTGGATATCTATGGAAGTACCAAGGCTGCTGCTACTATACTCGCCCATCAAATTGCTAGCGAAAACAATATTAATCTTATAACACTAAGACCTTTTGGCATATTCGGAGAGGCCGAAGAGCCACATAAAATATTCAGCTATATTATCTTGCAAGTATTACAAAACAAAGATGTAAATTTAACTTTATGCAATCAATTAAGAGATTATTGTTATATAGAAAATATAATAGATGCCTGTATCCTAGCGGTAGAAAATACTACTGTACAAAATGAGATCTTTAATATCGGGAGTGGTACCATTCATCCTTTAAAGTATTATGTAGAATTATTATTCAAACATTTGAACACCAATTCCAGACCGAATTACGGTGCAATTTCCTCTAGAACAAATGAAAGATGGATTCCTGAAGCAGATGTTCACAAAATTAAAGAATCTCTTTCATGGGAACCTAGAATTAATATTGAAGAAGGAATTATTAAAACTATTAATTGGTATAAAAATAATTCACATTTATATCTAATCCCCTGAAAACATTGTACTAAAGGAGTTGGATTAATTGTTAAACAAAAACTTTAATAATGCTTTTTACGGAAAGAAAATTTTAGTTACAGGACATACTGGTTTTAAAGGTTCTTGGTTATCCCTATGGTTAAAGGAATTGGGCGCTACTGTAATTGGATATTCATTAGATCCTAAAAATAAACATGATAACTTTAATGTTACCAATCTTCAAAATGATATAATAGATATTCGCGGAGATATAAGAGATTTTAGTAAACTAAATACAGTTTTTACAGATTATAATCCTGAAATTGTATTTCATCTAGCTGCACAACCTCTAGTTAAATATTCATATGAATATCCTAGAGAGACATACGAGGTAAACGTTGTAGGAACTATGAATGTACTAGAAGCAATTCGATTACATGAATCCGCTAAAATAGGAATTATGGTGACAAGTGACAAGTGCTATGAAAATAAAGAATGGCCTTGGGGTTATCGTGAAATTGATCCTATGGGCGGTCATGACATATATAGTTCAAGTAAGGGATGCTGTGAGCTTTTAATTTCTTCCTATCGAAATTCTTATTTTTCAGAAGAGAAATTTTCTCACCACAAGAAAATAATTGCAAGCGTTCGAGCTGGTAATGTAATTGGTGGCGGTGATTGGTCAATAGATAGGATTATTCCTGATTGTATACGATCACTAGAATCGAATAAAAAGATTATTATTAGAAACCCTACTGCTATTAGACCCTGGCAACATGTACTAGAACCTTTAAACGGATATTTACTCCTCACAGAAAAAATTATTAATAATGGTATTATTTTTTCAGGCGCATGGAACTTCGGACCATCCCTAGACAATATTGTTTCAGTAGAAAAATTAGTGACGAGTTTACTAGATATTTGGGGTTACGGGGATTGGACAGCAGAAAATATGGGTCCAATGAATTTTCATGAAGCAAATTTACTAAACCTTGACATTAGTAAAGCAAAATTCAAGCTTAATTGGCAACCGAAGTGGTCCCTACAACAAACTTTAGAAAATACAATAGAATGGTATAAACAATATAATTCTTACACCAGTACAGAGATGCTAAATTTATGTGTTAACCAAATCAAGCAATATTCTATGCTTTGAACTATCCCCTCTTACTCATAATCACTGCTTGTTCCTTAAGGAGGAAGTCTTTTTAGCTAAAATAATAAAGGACACATTAACTTTTATAGTCTAAATTATGAACCTACTATACCTAGAATCATGTGACTGCCCATTAGCAAAGATTATATTTCTTCGGTTATTTCAAATCACTCATAGACATTATACTGAAGAATAAAGGAATCACATATTGTGCTAGTGATTCCTTGGTTCAGAGAGAATAATGCCTTACTTTAACGACAATACAGTATATGAACTTATTCATTTATTTGTTCTAGTTATGAAAAAATCTTTTCCTATCAAAAAAGCTTATTTTAAAGAAAAACTTCCTATCTTCTTCAACTTATCCTATCAGAAAAGCAAACAAGGTAAAAATTCCGATAATTACACTGAACTTTAACAAATTTATACCTATCCCCTTCTTATAGCTACTTCACCAAAGCTCTTGCTTATATATGGAGTCTCTCGTTTACTTTCACCAATGGTGATAAATTCATGAACTGCTTATTCTATACCCAAATAGCTTTAAAAATCATCTTTTCAGAACAATTAAAGGAGATTTTCTCTTTTATGCACCTTGTCCCCTACCAGTCTTTAATTCACCTTTAATCAACTACAAAAAAATCCTTAAAATAGTACAACTTCTTTATTAATTCACAAAATTTTTAAATACCTAAACTCTAAATATTAATACTCGTTATATAATGAAATCAAGCCATAAGTAAGATAGTTTCCCTGTTACGAATAATGAGATAGTCTGTTTCACTTTTTTAGATTACCTCAAAAAACTTGTAGGAATTCCTACAAGTTTTTTTGCGTACTTTGTTCTCTTCTTATTTACATACGCAAAGTTTATACATTTTGTAGTGATTCTTACTATAGTACCAAATAAAATAATTTGAATTCTAAGTACATTCGACATAAATTGATTATTTTTTATGAATTTTATTGAAAAAATTGTAAAACACCTCCATTTTTCCTTCTATTTTGCTATGATAGTTACAATTAAATAAGATTAAGATATTTCTATAGGATGGAGGAGTATATAGTGAGTGTTTCAGTAAAGGGAAATGAGCAATTAACCTCTCTATTGAACGACTGGTATCGATCTATGCTATCTCAACAAGTTATAAAAGCTACTAATCTAAAAAAGAAAATTGATGAAAAAATTAATAAGTTAAGCATTGAGTCAAATCAAGAACGTCAGGATCAAAATTTGTTACTATATTACTCACTACTTGAATTTCGTTACACAGTCTTAACAGATAGCCTCGGTATTCAACAAAATAGTTTTGATGCTATTAGTGATTACGATATGCCTACAGACCATTTTCTACGCTTCTATTATCACTTTTTTAAATCCATTCATTCCACTTTTATATCAAGTTTTACTGAGGCAGAGGAACATTATAAACTGGCAGAAAAGATATTAGTAGACATTCCAGATGAAATTGAACACGCTGAATTCTACTATAGAATTGCTACTTTTTATCACCATACCTATAACATGCTCGCTTCTATCGAATACGCAAATAAATCGAGAGCAATCTTTTCAAAGTATGAAGGTTATGAAGTAAAAACAGCCTTTTGTAATAGTTTGCTAGGAGGTTGCTGTATCTATTTAAAGCAGTACGAACAAGCAGAAGAATATCTGCATTATGCAATTGAATTACTACAAAAGAATAAGGAAGAAGATTCCTTGTTATTCGTAAAAAGTACTTTGGGATGGCTGTATTCTAATCAAAGTATGTCTACGTTAGCTATTCGTCACCTTTCAGAAGTAACAGAGAAAATCCCTACACACTTTAAGGCTATCTTCCTACAAGCTAAGGAGCATTATAAATTAGGACAACAATCAGCAGCTAGCAAACTCATTGATAAGGGATTACAGATTTGCAGAGGAATTCATAACGAAGAATACACACACCACTTCTCTATTTTAAAAAGATTAAATGGGAATATTCCACTAGAAGAATTAGAAAAAATCATTCAAGAAGGAATCTTATACTTTGAGCAAGAAGAATTATGGGAATATTTTGTCGAATACGCCGAATTATTTGCCACAAAATGTAGACAATTAGAGAACCACCAAAAGGTAAGTGATTATTTCCATATTTGTTATCAAGCAAGACGAAAATCATTCGAAAAAGGAGTGTTAAAATAATGAAAAAAATCAGCCTATTATTATCGGGTATTGCTTTTATTGGGATTCTAACGGTGGGAATTTCTCAGTTTTATAAAACAGATCAGCTTGCAACCCATGGACATTATCCGGCTCCTTCATATAGTGTTGGCGATCATGGTGGTGCACCACAACAAAATTAATATAAGTGTATGTAAAGCCCCTCCATTTGGAGGGGCTTTACATATCAAAATTTATTATTCTTCAGAAGGCTTTAAGGGCTATATACAAGCAAGTACCGTTTGGGATATGGTAGATCATTTCGCAACGCTATATTCCGGAACCGTTATTCGATGTTAGACTTTTAATCCCTTCTCTCCTAATGCTTATAATGATCAATAGCTCACTGCCAATAATGTAATATCTATTGTTCAAAAAATAAACCACAAAATCTTTTGATTTCATGGTTTATCAAATATAAAGATAATGCTAAATATATACTCTAACATTACCTTCCCCAAAGTTAATTATAGAGTATTTTCTCAAAAAAGACACTCTTGTAGTGTCTTTTTTATATTATTTTGATTTACTCCCATCTTACTTTTGTTAAACTCATATATGTAATAATGCATATTTTTTAGATTGTATATTATGATATACTCTCATTGTGAGCTGATACATAATTTCTTTAGATTGGAAAACTAAAACCTCATTTACCCAATTTGGGGGCGCCTTATGGCGTCTTTTTTTTGCTATTGAAGTAAAAAACAGGACCGTAATATCATTGTTTAAAAAAATTGTATACATTAACAAGAATTCCGCCTACTAACTCTTATTTTTTGTGGCTATTTATTTGTTTCAGCATAATAATTTTTCATCTCGTATATGCAATAGACAATGATAGCTAAACTCCAACTGACACCATAGTAATCATGTGTGTAGAAATCATAACCTGCCTTAATACCTTTTTCCATTACAACTAACGTAAATCCTAACGCCACCCACTTGTTAATTTTCATCTTAATATACGTTATCGCTATTATTATTAAAAATAAAATATTTGTAAGGTAGTTTATCATTAGCTCATATTTTTGAATGTATACTGCCATTATATAAGCAACGATATTAGTCGCAATGCCCAAGGCAACCACGGCTCTCCAAATCCTTTCCGAAATTCCCACTCCTGATTCAGTCCCTTCCTTAATCACATTCTTTTCCTTAATTCGTTCCTACACCCTATTCAAGGTATGCTGTATTATCCTTGTCTGATGAATATCTAATTATCTTTTCATATAGTGCAAACAAAATTTCCTCTCATAATTTTCTCTTTATTAGGCAAACTAGGTTTAAGCCGTTTGAACTAGCGGCTTCACTCTTCTGGTAATGGGGTAGTAAATTTATAGTAATTGACTAACTCATTCAGTCCATTGGCACTGGCAGGCGACAAAATTGTTGTCTGCCATTTTCATGTATACTTTTTCTGATTCCAAACCATATGTTTGCTGTACTGCTTTTGAAAAGAACGGTATTTGATTTTTGAATAAGTAAAAAAGATACAGCTCAGTCCACTTTTGGTATAGGACTATTTCTTTTTACATATACTATTTTTGAGCCTTTTTACCAATACGTGTTCTATCGGTGTCTTGAATTCCTCCTAAAAGGGGCGGCAGATACGACTGCATGCCCTTTTTATTTATACTGCTTTTCTATACCAATAAATAAATTGAAAACTAAAAATGCAATATTACATATTCTTTTCAGTCCATATTATGTTAAAATTTCTTAAGTTGTTTATTTCATAGTCGAATTATGATTTCGTATCTAATTCAGCAATATGTAAGCTGTATACCAAAAGAAAAGACACCCGAAAGGTGTCTTTTCTTCTTTTAATTTAAAAACATTTTTCTTTTTCAGGAAGATCCAATTACCTCAATAACCTAAACCCCTTATTTAAAGAAAGTTTGATCACGATGCTCCAAAGTTTTCATCTATATCAACAGATAAACAGTTCACTTCCAAATCATATCTCCACCAATATATTTCTTAAAGATTTTCTGTCTTGTTCTTAATTTTGTCAAAATCCTCATATAGCTACACAAAATATATATGCTATTATGTTTTTAAGAAACTATGCATTCCCTTAACCCTGTATCCGACCCTGTATTTTTTTACAGGGTCTTTGTTTATTTTATTTACTTTCATTAGCTTATAAGAGTTAATACACACCCCATTTCAATTAAAATCGTTTAAATGTTAGTTAGAATTTGAAATGATAAATCTATTAGCTTTTTTGACAATTATAATCTAATACTAGATTTCTAAATGTATACTACACTAAACATCAGTTAACACTATACACATAGTGTTAACTATATTAATTGAATATTAGTAATAGTAAGTATAAATATTATCAATTTACTATATCTTACATTTATGTAAAAATAGATGCATGTTAAGCTTTTTCAAAATCTTTCCCCTAATAAAGATTTGAAGTAGCATTTCATGATTCTCCTTACTGTTAATATGCCTTGAAAAAGAACCCAATAGGGTTCTTTTTCTTCTCATTATATCCTCCGTAATTACTTATTTAACATACAAAAAGGACTGACAATTACTTGCAGTCAGTCCTTTTTACACTTTAATATACACTTGTATTAAGTACTTAACTCTTTATTTAGCATGCATATGAACTAAACCAGTCATTATTATTTATATATAAAACACTTCAAAATTTAGAAATACACAATAACAAATCTTTCCCAACTTCCAGCTACATAACTATTAGCAGTTAATTCTCTACCACTATTTGCTGATATAAATCTACCATTACTTAACGCTTGTAATACATATATCCTATTGTCTCCACCATTATATAAAATAAATTTTTCCCATGCCCCAATTGATGTACGATCTGCTACTACTCTACCATTTGGCTCAAACGAAACGTACTTGCCATTACTTTTCGCTTTTAAAGCATACGTATATAATTCCCCAGTCGGAATTAATTCGAATTTCTCCCATTCATTAACTGCATTACGATTTGCTACTACATTGCCCGATGGCTCAGCAGAAACATATTGTAAATTTGCAGCTTGTATAGCAACAGTCCAGCTTCCATTAAATAGACTCACACCTTTTAGTGAACTTGCCTTTGATTGCTCGGCTGCCAATGCACCATTCGATGGGGTTATCATCATTATCATTAGAATCATTGGCAACACCATTAAAACTAACTTTTTAAAGATCTTATTACCATTTGCATGAGTTATGAACCTCTTCATTCCCATTCCTCCCTTAATATATATCACTCATATACACCATACCAAATATATAAAATTTTGTAATACAAGAGAGTCTTTATCAACAAATACCTTATTATTC
This sequence comes from Bacillus sp. AY18-3, assembly GCF_008042305.1. Classification (NCBI taxonomy): domain Bacteria; kingdom Bacillati; phylum Bacillota; class Bacilli; order Caryophanales; family Bacillaceae; genus Bacillus; species Bacillus sp. AY18-3. Next base: position 60,600 of record NZ_QKQR01000024.1, read on the forward strand.
TGTTTCTTTTTTCTCAAATCTATAGCACCTAAGCATCAATCAGTCCTCAAACATATTTTTAAAATTAATTTCACTTTATATTAAATAAAAGCCAAATAGCCGTTCATAATGAACGACTATTAAGCATTTAACTAAAAATTTGAATATTTTTCATGTTAATCTATTTTGTTTAATCCCGTTGAAGTAACTTGATAGATTCTTTTTTTGCCTATATATTCTTGTTTATTATTCTCAAGGTTAGTAAGTGTAGCCCGAGCCTTTTCATTCACTGCTTCTCCTTCTATATGGGTAAACTCAATATAATCTCCCACTTTGACTGGCACAGTTTGGCTTTCAGCAGTTTGCTGTTTATTTCCCACTATTTCCTTACTGTACACAACACTACCGGATGAATTCTGTACTTTGATACTCGCATACGTATTATTAAAATAAGAATGTGGTACGCCTGCTTCTAAATTCACCTGCATTTTCTCTGTTACCCTATTATAATTTACTTTTGCAATTTCGCTATCACTATATCCTTTTAAGGACCAACTAAATTGATTTCCATCTAAAACCGTTGTTTCTGGCATTTTTTCTACTTTCTTCAGACCTTCTTTTGTAACTTCGTACATTGCTTTTTTTCCAAAGCTTTCTTGTTTACTATTATCTACATTTGTTAAAGTAGCTCTATGCACACCTTCTAGATGTGTTAACTCAATATAATCTCCTACTTTAACTGGAACTTTTTGCGATTCAGCATTTTGTTGTTTGTTTCCATAAATGTTTTTATTGTATACTACTTTTCCTGATGCATTTTGTACTTTAATACTCGCATATGTTTCATTAAAATAATGATGCGGTACGCCTGCTTTTAAGTTCACTTGCATTTCTTCTGTCGACTTATTGAAATTGATTTTAGCAAACTCAAAATCACTTATTCCTTTTAGTGACCATGCAAATTGATTTCCATCTAAAATTGTTGCTTCTGGCATTTTTTCTACCTTTTTCAGGCCTTCTTTTGTAACTTCGTACATTGCTTTTTTTCCAAAGCTTTCTTGTTTACTATTATCTGCATTTGTTAAAGTAGCTCTATGCACACCTTCTAGATGTGTTAACTCAATATAATCTCCTACTTTAACTGGAACTTTTTGCGATTCAGCATTTTGTTGTTTGTTTCCATAAATGTCTTTATTGTATACTACTTTTCCTGATGCATTTTGTACTTTAATACTCGCATATGTTTCATTAAAATAATGATGCGGTACGCCTGCTTTTAAGTCAATATGCACTTCTTCTGTCGACTTATTGAAATTGATTTTAGCAAATTCGAAATCACTAATCCCTTTTAATGACCATGCAAACTTGTTTCCTTCTAAAATATTATTTACATTAGGTATATCTGGTTTAATTGGATTAGAATCTGTCCCCTTCCAAATCTCTGCTGTTAAAGTTGGATACCCTAGTGCAGCTACTTTTTGAATGGTATCGTTATTTGGACGTAATCCCCACTTCTCAAAGAAAGGTATCAAATTTTGTTTGGCTACTTTTGATGCCGAAATCATAAATAATTGTTTTTTATTTTCATCATTTTGTGGAAGTTCACTTGAAGACATGTCTCTATACAATTGATGCAATTTAGGATAGAAGTCCTCTCCATATGCTAACTGTAGTTGCCAAAGCATAACAAGCTTAACAAAAACATCACTAACTTCGTCATAATTTTTATTAGGTTGTTCTAAGTATTGAAATGCCTTAGTATAAGCACCCTCCTGTTGCAATCTAAAAGATTGATTAGATGTAAATGCTTTTTCTACAGAAAGGCTGTAAATATTATTTTGTACTTCTGTCATATTATAAAACTTCCATGGTGATTGCTGTCTCAAATGCCCTGCCTCATGCCAAGGACCCCAACCATCTTTTATAAATTTATTAATATCTAACACGTATTGAATTGCATCTCCTACATATGCAGTTCGATAAGAAGTCGCATACATATAATAATCTGGTGAATGATTTTCTTCTACGTAATGAATATAATGCTTGTCAGCTTGTTCTTCGGATAATCCAGCTATTTTGTCTTGAATTCGGGTAGCTTCATCCATCTTTTTTAAGAGTTGTACAGGATCTGTATTAGAACCTAGCAAATATTTCTTAACACGTGCAGGGCTGGCCGTAATTAATACACGTTCTCCTTTTAGCTCCACTGCATGTGCATTTGGATATTGGTTCAGCATGTCTATTAAATCTTGTTTTGTATGCTTGCCTAGTTCAAAGAGAGGAGTAGTCGTTCCACCAGTTGTGACTGTTGTTCGAATGGTACCACCTTGTTGTTTATTGTAAAAATAAATCATTCCTCCATTTGGAGATTGGATTGTGTTTATACCTGGTTTTAATGTAAATGATTTTATTTTAGAATCTTCTCTCCAAGAAGCATCATACGAATACGTTCCAATGTATGCTTGAATATTTTGATTTCCTTCCACATTAATCGTTATTTGTTCATTTGGCTTTGCATATAAACCAGTCGGTTCATATGGACTAAATGCCATACTTTTTCTTTCCTGTTGTTTCAGTACCTCTACATCCCCTTTTCCTGGTACTGTATATGTCCTGTTTTCTGATTTAACTGACTTTTCCTCTTGAAGTGATGTCGATATTTTATTTTGCTGCTGCGTTTCCTCTGCAATGATATTTGTTGTAGAAATCATTCCAGTTGCAAGCATAGTTACTGTAGCGGTGGCTGCAAGTATTTTTCTAGTTTTATGTTTTGAATTATTCTCCATATTATCTCCCTCATTTTTCCTTAATGCACTTAAGGATTTTTGTTTTTTTTATGTTTTTACACCCCAAGCTATTCATGCTATTTATGTTGTATCTTTTAGTCTATTTTTTTTCATAATAATCTCCTTTTCTTTAGTTATTATTGTATACAAATACTATTTGATGACACATTAAATAACAACTTTACGATAAACCCATCAATAACAAACTATTATGTTTTGATTCAACACCCTTAATTTCCATCTAATTGTATAAATGTATTCATTTGGCGAAATAAGTAAATAAATTTCAACATTTAAAGCTTATAATCTAGCAAAAAATTCACAAAAATTTTTAGATTAGCAAGTTGCTTCATTCTCTAAAAAACAAAAAAGGAATCCTTTACGGATTCCTTTTTGCCTTGCACTCTTTTTCAAATAGTGCATTTTTGCACCTACTTTTAGTATACCTTACAATTCTTATAAAATAAATGAGATTAAATAAAATTTACTTCTATATTTTCATAAAACATCATTATCCCTTATAATTTTACAGATAAAATAGCATATTTTTAATACTCATCTCTTAAAAGTTCCTTTAGTTGTTCCATAGCAATCTTTCGTGCATGTTCCTCACTATCTATCAAAGTTAATCCTTGTGATATATAACTCCAAAATTCATAACCACAATCCTCCATCCATCTATAAGCTTCCGTTGTATATAGCCCATCTTTTCTTCTAATAATTTAAACCTTATAGTTTTTACTTGAAGAAAAAAACTCTTGTATAACCTGTTCCATCTATAAAATATCCTCCTTAAATCTATTATTTTAAATTCTATTTTCATATAAACTCGTAATCGCAACCTCTTTTTACGGTAAATTACTGTAACTTTTTGAAAGGATAATATACCTTACATACTCCCGTCATTTTCTTGCTGTACTACCCAATGTAAATGCTGCTTCAACAATGAGAAATCCATTCCCATGTAAAGTTGCTTTTGGAATCATTGATACTAAATTCCATGTAGAATTCAAGTGAAAAAGGAGCAAATTAATTTGCTCCTTTTATCGTTATAAGATTTTTAACTTCTATCCTTTAACATACTACCTAGTATTCTATCCTAGACTCTGAACTTATATCTTAAATCCACCAATTAACTCTTGAAGTTCTTCTGCCATCTGTGCTAATTGTATCGCTGAAGAATTTATCTCTTCCATGGAAGCATGTTGTTCCTCAGATGAACCTGCTATCGTTTGCGTGCTTGAAGAATTCTCTTTAACAACGACTGCTATTTGATTAATCGATGTATCGACTTTCATTGCATCAGTTGTCATTTTATTTGACAGTTCCACCATACCATGCACTTTTGACACAATATCATTTGCAGATTTTGAAATCTCATAAAAACTTTGTTTTGTATCATTCGCAACCTGAATTCCCGACTGTACTTCTACTCCTACTTCATTCATGGCTTTTACAGTCTCATGTACATCTGCTTGTATTTCCTTAATCAAATTTCCAATTTCCATTGAAGATTCAGATGATTGCTCTGCTAACTTCCTAACTTCATCGGCGACAATTGCAAATCCTCGTCCCTGTTCTCCTGCTCTAGCTGCTTCAATTGCTGCATTTAATGCTAATAAATTTGTTTGTTCCGCAATGTTTTGAATCACATCTAATATGCTTCCGATTTGCTGCGATTTCTTATCTAATAATTTAATTACATTATCGGATTGAGAAACCGAATGATGGATAGACTGCATTTGTGTTACAGTTTGTTCTACTAATTGTTCACCCTCATTGGCTTTTTGTTTTGTGTATAAGGATGAAGCCGATACTTCAGAAGCATTATCAGCTACGCATTGAATGTTTCGTGTTACCTCACCAATTAATTTCGCTCCAGACGCCACTTCATTATTTTGAACTTCTGCACTATTCGATATTTCTTCCATTTCTTTTGTAATTTGTTCTGTCGCAACACTAGCTTGCTCTACGCTAGCGGTTAGTTCCTCAGATGAAGCAGCCACATGTCCTGCAGATGTGTTAATTTGAGAAATTATATTACGTAACGACTCTGCCATTGTATTGAAACTACCACCTAATTGACCAAGTTCATCCTTTGAACGAATATTTATTTTCTCAGTTAAATCTCCATGACTAATTCTTTGAGCTGAAATAACTAATTGTCTTAATGGATTAATAATAGATTTAAGAATGAAGAAAATTACAATTCCACCTAATAATAATGAAGCCCCTATTATAGTGAGCGTTTTATAAAAAATAGGATTGGTAGCTTCTTCAATTTCTTTCGTAGGCATTACGCCAGCTATTTTCCAACCTGTTTTTTTGTTTGTCTTAAAGCTTATGTTTCGATCCTCACCATTAAGACTATAAGTAATTACTCCAGCTTCTTTTTTGTACAGTTCATCAGCTAAAGATTTCTCTAATTTCTCACCAGGTTTTAGTGATGGATGAACAACTATAGTTTTATCTTGACTTACTATAGATACAAAGCCTTGCTTTCCAATTTTTATCATTTTGGATGTTTTTACGATATCATTAATATTCAAATCCACACCAATGACACCACTTTTATCAGCATTTTGCTTTGCAATTGCTATTACCATATTTCCCGTAGCTTTTGATTTATAGGGAGATGAAACAATAATTTCTCCATTTGCTTTTACTGCATCCTTATACCAACTACTTTCTAACGGATTAAACCCTTCTGGTATTTTCCCAACAGGTGCATGAATAAATTGATTGTTACTGGATGCCGTATAAATTGTTTCTATTTCTGGATGTAACTGTATATACTGATTAAATTTACCCTGTACATTTTGTAATTGTTCAGGATTATAATCACCTTGTGTAAGTAATTTTGCAAAATGTGTTATATCTGTATGCTTATTTTCTAACTCATCATCTACAATCTTATCTAAAATACTTACATTATCTTTTGCTGATTGTAGGATTGTTTCATTGAGATCTGTTTTCGACTCATCATAAGATGTTATTCCCACGATAAGACTTGGTATAATTAGTATTGCTATAAATGCCATTGACAACTTCGTCTTAAGCTTTATTTGCCCCAATCTTTCTTTTATATTAAGCACTATCCACTTCTTCCTTTCATTCTTACAACTGATATAGTTTATTTAATTGTTTGTCCCTTTATCTTTTCTACATTCATTTATGGTATCGTTCGAAATGAAATTATTAATACATCCATTCGATTGTATATTTACATATAAATGTTTTAAATTTCACGAGCAGAATTTTATCTACCCTCCTTTCGATTATTTTATTTTTCTATAGTAAGTAATTTTAAGGGTACGAATTATTCCAATAAACTGGATAAAACAAATACTACATTAAAAAAATGATTTGTGGCTTTGATTGGATAAAAAATTTAATTTAGGACTATTCAAATCGGATGAAATCCTTACCACAATAAACCTAATAAAACTTAACTAAGTGAATTTATTATTTGGAAAATTATACTTAATAGCCTTTTAACCACTCCAACCGTATCACTTCATACACTTATCTATTTACTACAGTCACTTTTGTTTTATAAAATTACTAAACCATAAATTCTAAATAGAAGAATAAAATAAATCGGAAGATTTCATTGTAACACGTATATATAAGTTTTGAATATTAAAATTGAAAAATATATTATTTTTTCATTATTCTTATTTTCATAAAATGCTAAGAACTTATTATAAAACTTTTTTGACAACCACATATATCAGAATAATACTAACATTAGAATACACTTTCGCAGGAACCAATATGTACTTTGGAGAATGAAATGTTATGAAACATATTACTATTAGTAGGAAGTATGACTAGCATTGAAATGATTTCACCAATAAAAGAAGTTAAAACCACAGATTCTGATCCTTTTACTGACGATTAGGGATTTAAAACCATTAATGAATTGGAGGGAGCTAAAAATAGTACATTCCAACCCAAATGGAATATTGAATACCTCATAACAGGAGATACTTTCTACTTAATTCAACGTTAACCCTGCCAACTCTTTACAACATTTTATAACAATTGAATCAGAATTTATTACTACCCCGAAATGGTTAGAAATTTAGAGAACACCGATTACAAATGTATATACTAAAGGGACGTTTATTGCAGTAATTAAGTATAAAGGAGAATTTAATTATTCTAATCATTTTCAAATTAATTAGCACTTTCCTACTCAGTAGCTGGAATCTAGAATCGATTAATCAGGTAGTTACGAAGTATTAAGATCTTAAATACCTTCAGTTGAATTTTAACTCTTTAAATAAAAAACACATTTTACTTTTTAATAATAGAAATAAGTTAACTATTTCATCTACCTAATCTTCGCATATAATATCTCAATAAAAATAAAAGACAGAAGCTTGAATACACCTCCGTCTTTTCAATTTATAAAGAACAAAAAATCATTTTATGACTGTATAAATGCCCTTGCCACAAAAAGCGTATTCCCTATTTTTTTAAAGAAACAGAATCCATTTTTAATGTTTTTATACCTTCTTTTAATGTAGATGCATCTGCTCTTAATGTTTTCCAACTGTCTTTCGCTGCATTCAAGTTCGGTTTTAAGAATTTAAATTTATTTTGATCTGCTTTTTGGGACGCTTTATCAATATGACTAAGCACTCCTGAATATTGAGATTCTAAATCATGCCATTGTGCAGACATATAGGTAAGAGCATTAATAGCTGATCCAATTGCAGCATGCATTTCATTAATATTATTATACGCAACACCCACTACGCGATTTAATGTTACTTTATAATCTATAGTCTGGCGTAATTGCGCTAATAATGGCTCTAACGTACCTAAATTGTCTCTCGCTACCCCTATCATTATACCGCCAGCAATCCACGTAGGAATTGAGGGAATTGATACAGTTATTATTCCATCTGATTCTACTTGTTTAAAATGTCTTACTTGCTCTAAAACTTCATTTAGGCGCTTTTCATCTTCATCAATTCCAGATGCTTGGTTTTTCAGAATCGAATGCAAAATATCTTTATGACCTCCAAATGCCCGGACATCTTCTCCAATACTATCTCTTAACTTAGCTAGTTCTTGTATTAAATTCTGTGTATATGCTTGATTTTGTTTAATCTCACCTTGTAAATCTGTAATGCCTTCTTTTAATGTGTCTGCATCCCCTTCATTAATCGCTTCTACTAATGTGTCATAATAATTGTCGAATTTAGTATCATACTCTACAATCCCCGTCAGTGTATCTAAAAGTTGTTTTTTTATGTGTGAATCCCATTTCGTAGCATGCTCTCTTGCATTCTTTTGATCTTGTAGAATTTGACTAGGTAGATTTGTATATCCTTTAATGTCAATTCCTTCAAAGTTAACATCTGGGTTTTTAATTAACAAATAAGAGTAATCATTCATAGATTTTGCAAATACCCCAGCATCTTGCAAAGCTTTTTTCATCTTTTCGCTGTTTACAGAAAGAGATATATCTTCGGTACTAGTTTGTTCCATTTTACTTTCACTTGCGAAGGCTGCCACTGGAGAAACTACAGTAGTTGTTGTCAGAATTAAAAACGTCGATACAGCAAGTAGTTTATAAGGAAAGTTTTTATTCATTTTAATTCCTCCTATACATATATATTGATTTTCAATTTGTTTTTTCTTGTTTAAAAGCAATGTCTTTTGAAATGAATTCTGCATCCTTATGAATATCATTCCAACTTTGTTTTGCAGCCTTTAAATCATCAGGTATTAAAGAAAGTTTATGTTCTTGCATTTGGTCGATATTATCATATAGATCTTTATAATTCGCTCCCATCGTATTCCATTGTTGCTGAATATTCGTTAGAGACATGATTGCTTGATCCACTGTTTGATACAAATATGTCAACGTGTCTTTTGTATTAGTAAGTGAAATAACTGCTTGGTTAGCAAGATCGGCTTTCATACTTAATTCTCCGATTTTATTAGAAATTTCATTATAAGAGTTCATATGATTAGATGCCGCAACACCAGCTGCTGTTCCTAAACCGATACCAGCTGCCCCTAGAGCTGTTAGACCACCAACAACAGCTGGTGTCGCTGTGCCACCGGTCACAACAATTACTACCGCTCCTGCAATCGTTCCAATAACTAAAATAGCTGCTCCTAATCCACCACCAATTGACCAGGCTAATACATTATCAAAATGTGCTTTCTGCGTAGAACGTAAATTCTCAATTTCGGCCTGAAGTTGTGGGACTAGTGCTTGTTTTCCCGCTAATATAGCCGTTAATCCCCCTTGTCCATCTGGACTTCCAACATTATTTTTAAAATCTACAGTATTTGTATACAACTTTGTTTTGAAAGCTTCTAACATCTTAATAACTTCCGTAACTTCATTTGAATTTGTATGAATTGTACCGATTAAATCCTCTATTCCTTCTTTGAGGCCTGCCTTATCTTTCTTTTTTACAGTATCTACTAGTGTGTCGTAATAATTTTGAAATTGTTCATCATAATTTACAATATTACGTGCTGTCTTTTGAATGTTTGGCTTCGCTGTATCTAACCAGTAATTTGCATTGATTCGTGACAGTTCCTGATTCAGGTGAATGTTTTTGATTAATTCTCCCCCTCCTGAACCTAATTCAATGTTGGATAAATTTACATTCGGTTGCTTAATCATTGTTTTTGCGTACAAATCCATTACAAGAATATGAGAGCCTGTTTCAGCCAACACTTTCTTTAACCCTTCAGGTCCTAACGCATAATTTTCTATTTGCTGTTCTTGTGCTGTCTGTTCTTGTGCAAGTGCATGAATAGTACTACCATTCGTAGCAGTTATAACCGTTGCTAAAGTGGCCAAAGTTATGACCTTAAATGGAAATTTCATTATTTGATTCTCCTCCTTATTTTCAGTTGCATTATAATTTTTTGTTAAACCTAATTTCTTAATATTAAAATTTATTAACTTGCTCTTCGAGTTGATTTGTTACATTCTTTAGTCGTCTTAATGTATCTTTTTGAGACTGAGTGTTATTCGTATCAACTTCATTCGATAATTTTGTAATACTATTATTTATTAGATTCAAATCCTCTTTATAACGTTTCATTAGCTCAATCTCTCCATCTACTTGATTAGCAAATGTATGCAAATCATTTTGCATGAAAAGAATCATTGATTTTTGTAAATCTGCTACTGTTAATTTAGTTGTTAAGTCATATAATTTTTGATTTTGTTTCTCTAAATCATTTAAATATGCTCTTTGCTCTGCTGTTAGTTTATTAATTTTGGCAAAGGTACTATATGTTTTTTTTATTTTTTCAGGATCAATCACTTTCATAAGATCATACTCTTTCGTTTTTGTAACTGCAGCTGCAGCAATTTCACCTTTTTTACTTTTCTCTATCGCTTCGCGTGCTTCTTTTTTGGCGGCTTCAATTTCTATAACTGATTTTCCCTTTTCTGTTGCTTCTTGCTCTGCTTTCTTCTCTGCTTCTACAATAGCATTGTTTATTTCTTTTCCTTTGTTATACGCCACTACTGCGGTTTGAGCAGCCGGTTCAATGATATCTTTTGATAGACTATAAATTTCTTGGAATACCTTTAGCCCTTGTTCATTTAAAGCTCCTGGTAATAATGCTATTTGCTGTAAATCATTTTGAATTGATTTTTTTGTATTTAGCATTTCATTTTTTAACTTGTCTATTTTTCCTGTTCCCTCTGAACTAAGTACACTCTGTGCTTTTACCACATCTGTATCAAGATTTTTCAGTTTCTTATCTACCTGTAGTTTAAGATCTGTTAACTCATTAATCTGACGTTGCACGTTTTCTTGGTTTGTTATAGTCATATCTTGAAGAACTTCCAGTCTATCTAAAAACCCTTCTTTATCTTCCTTATTATCTACAAATCCTTTTAATGTTGGATAATAGCTATTAAATTTGGTTGCAAATCCTTTACTTTTTGAATTTAGTAGAATTAATTTTGGATATAGTTCTGAGGACCACTCTTTCATATCTTGTTTAATTAGAAATTGAGTTGTATTTAAAGATGGAACTTCTTCAAGTTGCACATTCGGACTTGCTAAGGCTCCATCTATAAAGGTTTGTGTTAATTTGGAGTGTGCACCTATTTTTCGTAATGCTGAGGAAATATCTATATTTTCTTGTTTCGTTTCTGCTTGAACGGTTGGCGTTGCGAGAGTATTGATAGGAATAGTCGCTCCAGTAACGATTGATGTTATTAAAAATCCTGTCATAATTTTATTCTTCATTCCGTACACCTCTTCACTATTGTTTTTTACAGTTTTAATCGTAAATGTTGTACAACCTAACGTTAGGATTTCTTCACACATACTTGAGGATAGAGATTTTTTCAAAAAAGTAATTCCATCTCGTTTTTTATTTATTTTTGAAAGAATATAAGGACCTTACTTCCCCCTCATTTTAAACACTATGTTTTTCATAAGTAAACCAGAAAATCGCTTTTATTAAATTTGATTTTTCAAATATTTATTATTCAAATTATAAAATATTATATTTAAAAAAGTTAAATCCAAATTTCATTTCATAAAGTGAAATAATTATACTATGATAATTAAACATAAAAATTCTTTGATTCCCTTAAATCTATATGAATCCCCTTACCTAAAAATGATTTCAATATAATTTAATAGTGATTAGTACATATGTGTCTTTTATATGGATATGTAAAATTACATATCCATATAGGAGTAACTAGCATACATACGCCAACAATATTATTATCGTTTAAATAATATTATTGTTACTACGAACACCACAGGAGAAAACTCCCCTCATGCACTCTAGGGGATAGAATGTCTATGTAATAAATTTTTTTACTTATATACTTACTATTCATTATAGAAATACAAAAAAGCGATTCTTTTCACATGAAAAGAATCGCTTTCTAGGTTCATATTTTCAATTACATTAAATAAAGAATTGAGAGATTATCACTTAAGAGCCTTAACTATAACTTCAGTTGCCTCTGCAATGAGTTGATTATCATAAGTAGCTTCTTTCTCATCTTTACTAGATAAAATTGCGATAATAATTGGTGCTCTATTTGGCGGGCAAACGATAGCAATATCATTTCGTGTCCCATAACTTCCAGCACCGGATTTATCTGCAACTATCCAATCAGTTGGTACGCCTGCACGAATAAGTTTGTCTCCTGTAGCATTTCCTTTCATCCACCCTGTAAGAATGTTACGTTTATGAACCGGAAGCACATTTCCGACCGTAAAGGCTTTCAGATTCGTAGCAATTGCTTTCGCTGTACTAGTATCACGAATGTCTCCTGGAATAGCCTCGTTTAATTCTGTTTCAAAGCGATCAGACATAGTAACCCGATCACCCATCTGTCTAAGCGCTTTTTCATATCCTTTTGGTCCGCCTATTTTGTTAAATAAAATGTTCCCTGCAGTATTATCACTGTTACGAACAGCAGCCTCAGCAATTTCTCCTAGTGTCATTCCAGTATCTACATGTTTCTCGGTAACAGGTGAATAATCCACTAAGTCTTCTTTCGTATAAGTAATAACTTCATTTAATTTCTCAGTAGAGTTTTGCTGTAGTAATACCCCTGCCGCTAACGCCTTGTAGGTTGATGCAAAGGCAAACCTTTCGTTAGGTCGATAAGAGATTGTTTGATTTGTACCAGTATCAATAGCATATACACCTAATCTTGCATCGAATTTTTTCTCAAGTTGAGAGAAGTCTTTATACATCGCATGATTATTATGTTTAACTGGTCCTGTCTTTTCTTTCGCCTCAACTTGCAATGTCCCTCCTTTAAAAGCTTCTAGGCTTGTAAGACTTAAACCTAATATACCAACGCATACACCTATTTTTAGCATCCTCTTGTTTTTCAAAATCATCATTCCTTTCAAATTCTTAATACCTTTTTATACGTACACATAATAGACAATCACCGAAACAAATTTGTTCCATAAACTTAAAAAACTTTATAACTAGTATCAGAGTTATTAACAAAATAAGTGATAGCAACTATAATCGCCACTATCGCTTATTTCACATCTCATCTTTTTACTTATTAATGCCTTTATATAAACAGGGGCTCTTCACCTGAGAAAAGTCCACAAATTTTACTGCTTTTGATTCGAAGCATCTATACCAGCAACCTCACCATTTATACGCTGGTTTTTCAAATCAAAGTATACATCTAAAACTTCTTTTCCAATTATAGAATTAATTCCACTTTTATCGTTATTAAGCCACGGAACTACTACTGAGAATGCTACTTCTGGATTATCATATGGAGCATATCCAACTAACGTTAAGTTGTAACATTCCATACGTTCTCCTTTTGCATTTCTACCAATTGGATCATCTCCACCATATACAGTTTGAGCTGTCCCTGTCTTTCCTGCTGGTTTATATGGAGCATTTTTAAAATACTTCACGCCAGTTCCATCACCTTCTTGGAATACCCATCTAAACCCTTCTTTTATTCGATCAATATGTTCTGTCTTCATATCAATCCGATTTAATACGACAGGCTCTATAGAACGAATAACTTTGCCAACTTCTTCTTTTATTGATTGCTCTCGTATTTCTTGTACAATTTGAGGTTGCATTCTATAACCGCCATTAGCAATCGTTGAAATATATTGCGCTAATTGCAACGGCGTATACGTATCATACTGACCGATAGAAAAGTCTAGTAAAAAGCCAGGTTGACTATCTACTTTTCTAGTTTGTCCAATTATTTCATTTGGTAAATCAATACCTGTTGGGACACCTAAACCAAATTGCTTAAAATAATAGCGCATCGTATCAAACGCTCCTTGTTTAATATCCAATGAACCATTTGGTACGTAATTAACTCCCGCAATTTTTAAAGCTGTATGGAACATATATACATTCGAAGATACTTGTAGCGCTCGTAAATCATTAATATTACCAAATCCGGATACATTCCACGATTTCTTAGCTTGTTGTGTACCTTTAAATTTCATCGGTGCATCATAAAATTGATCTCCTGACTGTATCGCCCCTGTCTCATATCCAGTTAATAAAGTTGCACCTTTTACAGCTGATCCTAGCTCATACGAAGTTGTCATGTTACCTAATGCCAAATCCTCAACCTCTATTCCCCCTTCTTTTTCTACAATCTTTTTGCCTGCCATAGATAAGATTTGTCCGTTATTTGGATTCGTCATGACGACAAAAGCTCGATCGAGCAGCGGCTCTGAACTCTTAAAAGCTCTCAAATTTTTCTCTATACATTCTTCCACTTTCTTTTGTAATTCCATATCAATCGTTAATGTTATACTATTACCACTTTTTCCTTTAGAGATTATTTCTGTGTTTATAATGTTTCCTGATTTATCAGTAATGTTTTTCACTTCTTCTTTTGTACCGTGTAATACATCTTCATATCGTTGTTCAATATAACTTTTTCCGACACGATCATTACGGTTATATCCACGCACCAAATAAGAATCTAAGTTTTCTTTCGGTAATCCTTCTTCACTACTCGTAATATTACCTAACACGGAACGAAATAAATTACCATTTACATAATTACGTTCCCAATCAACCGTTGCATCTACTCCAGGATACTCCGCAAGATTTTCACTTATACGCGCATACTCTTCATCTGTTACATCTTTTTTAATAATTTGTGGTGTTAGTTGATAACCAGAACTCATTTTACTTTTAATAGCTAACACCTTTAAATCTTGTGCTGTTAATTCTGCCAATTCTAATTCTGTAACACGACTTCGTCTTAAGTCTTCTATTTTTTTATCTAACTCTTTTCCCTCTATTCCCTTATCTTTTAACTTTTCTATATCTTTTTTAGTAATCATTGTCTCCGCACGTTGCCTATTCAACTGCATCCAAAAATCTTTTTTATCGATGTCTGTTAATTTATTTATATCTTGTTCAGGCATTTCAAGCACTTTCGCTAAGTCTTTTGCTGTTTTTAAAATATCTTCATTAGTAATTCCCTTTACCCTTGTATACGTAATTGTGCGAAGAGATTTATTATTAACAACTGTTTTCCCTTCTCGATCTAGTATTTGTCCACGTGGAACTGGAATGCTAGTTGTTGTATTTTGACTGCTTTCCACTTGATTCTTATAAGCCTCTCCCTCTACGATTTGCACTTTTCCTAGCCGCATAATAATAGCTGAAAATAATAAAAATATGCAAAGGAACATTATATTTAATCGAACAGATATATATGTCTTCTTCTTTCCTTTTTGCTTTTCCATAAATCCTCCATATATTTGCTTATATATTACGTAACAATGGCCGATTATAAATATCGGTTCGACTTTTTCACTAAACCCTTGTAAGCATCCATTTCTTTTCGTTTTGCTACGTAATTCAAAACTCTCCTGTCTTGTTTTCTCACTATTTTTTGTCGCTTGCATTAGAAATGCTACACTGTATAACGACTCATCTTAAAAGTAAAATTTCATACTATTTATTCCTTTCTTCATGCTGTAATACTTAATAGACAATCTAAATAATAAAGTTGTTCCACATTTACAAAAAAAATAATTAACTATAAGATGAAATAAGCTAAAAAGGGAGGGTTTTATGTTACATACAAAAATAAAAAGATGGAGATTTATAGCGATTCTTTCTATTGTAGGTTTGATATTAATAATTTTGTTAAAAAGCCATTTCTTTTCAATTACTATCGAAACTTCTTCGGCCGAAAGAGGACAAATACTTGATCGAAATGGTGTAATACTAGCTACAAATAAGAAAGTTAAGTCTTTATATTGCACTTTTAATGATGAGAAGCTATCGAAACAAGATACAGCAAACACATTAGCTTTTTTCAATCAATTTTCAAGCGAGTTTCAACATGACATTTCTACAGAGGACATAAAATCTCAATTACAACAATCTTGTAAAAAGCAGACTATGAATGATATACCGTTATACTCTGATATAACTGAGAATGAACTTGCATTCATAAACAAAAACAAACCCAATAATGTAATAATTAAAGATGAATGGATTCGATATTATCCTAAACACGAAATTGGTTCACAGGTAATTGGGTATGTAGAAAATGACCTTAATTCAAAGCATATGGCTGTTGGAAAAAGCGGGATTGAGCTGCAATATGAAAATGATTTAAAAGGAAAACCAGGTAAAACTCTTATTTTTAAATTGAATAATAAAAAGTTCTTATGGAACATTCAAAAAGTACAAAAAGGAAAAGATGTACGGCTAGCTTTAGACTCTGAGTTGCAGCAAAAGGCAGAAAAAGCATTAAGATCGCAAATTAAGAAAACACCTGATGCTAAAGCTGGTTATGCTGTAGTGAGCGATGCAAAAACTGGCGCGATTTTAACTATGGTCAACTCGGCAGTTTTTGATCCAAATATATTAAATACACATGTATCTTCTAGAAAAGAAAATATTAAATCTCTTTCGCAAAATAAAGCGATTCAAAAATTAAAGTATGGTGAATCTTATGTAAATATGGCTTCTACTATAAAACCACTTACTATTTTAATTGGATTAAACGAAAAACTTTTTCAACCCGAAGATACTTATTTAGATAAAGGTACTTTTCAGTATGATAATCAAAATAACATTACGAATGCACCTGGAACACCAACAGGTGAGATTACACCGAGGCAGGCTATCATTAATTCATCTAACACATTTATGACAGCAAAAGTAGCTCTACCCTTATTCAACCAAAATAATGGGAATATAGAAAAAGTTGCACATATATGGACAGAGTATTTAAAGCAATTCGGCCTTCGTTCTAAAACTGGGATTGATTTACCTTTTGAAGAAGACGGACAATATGAATTTCATCCAACAAACAAGTTTGAAAATGGTATCTCCGCCTTATTAAATGCCTCTTGGGGAGGAAATGAAGTACACACTCCTCTTCAACTTGCTCAATATGCAGCAACTTTAGCAAGTAAAGGTGATAAATATAAACCTCAAATCGTAAGTGCTATTATTGATCAAAATGGTAAGGGAACAAAAAAGTTTAAACCAATTTTAGAAAGTTCAAATCGTTACCCGGTGAAATTTTGGAGTGTCGTGCAAGGTGGGATGAGCCAAAATATAGAGGAAATTAAAAACTTACCCTTTCATGTCGCAGGTAAAACAGGCATAACAGGTGCTCCGAATGAGCAAGAAAGAATGATAAACCATTCTCTTTTCATTGCATATGCTCCCACCGAAGATCCACAAATTGCCGTTTCTGTCGTTATTCCTGGTAGTAATTCAGAAAAAAACATTGCTGCTCTCGTTACATCAGAAATTTTAGAGTACTGGAATACTCTTCAATAAGAGAATAAAAACATAGAGGAAGGTTCATTAAAGTGAACCTTCCTCTTTACCATATAGAATCTATATTCGTTATTTTCCATTTACCTTCATGATCCTTTTCGAACATGAAAGAATATTTAATATCAGTTAAAACATACTCTTTTTGTACATATCCAGTATTACCGCTAATTGTCGATACTTTTATATATCCATTATTCTGCACTTTTTCTGGAATCCAAGCTTTTACCATTTCATTAGATACTTCATATAAAACTTGTGATTCTCGCTTTGGTTCAGCTAAAATTTTCGTTTTATTTCCAGTAACAGTTGCATATACATAATGCGCTTGCTTTGGTTCGTTACTTTCTGTCAATCCACTTGGTACTTTGTATGCTTGCTTTGTATCATTTGTAAATTCTCCCCCCATGGTAAGAGCAACTTGCAACTCATGAAAAATATCTTCATCAAACTTCAGTTCATCCTTCTTATAACTCTTCCCTTTAAATAGAACTTCATCATTTAACGCTTTGTACAGGTCATTTTCATTTTTTGAGTTCGTACTTTGATATAGTTCATTCATAAATTGTTTTAATGATGAATCTTGAGCAGACTCATCTTTTGTTTTAGGCTTAATTTGAGTACTACTTTGTACTGGTGATTTATTATCATCAAGCCAAGGTTGTTGAACAATGAAAAATAACATTGTACAAACTAAAACAACTACAATAGGTAATGCTTTTTTACGAAATGGTCTTTTATGTTTTACAAAATCCACTTCATTATTTTCGTATATAGACTGCTTTATTTTAGAAATAAATTCTTCTTCATCTTTACGATTCTCCATTGGGCCTTTTTTTATTTTTCTATACCAGTCAGGATTTTGTTTATTGTTCATCACTACTACCCTCCCCTATTAATTTTGAAACCTTACTTCTCGCTCTACTTAATCTCGATTTTACAGTTCCAATGGATACTCCTAATGTTTCAGCCATTTCTTCATATGATAATTCATATTTTGCGTCCAATATAATTATTTCACGGTGCTTTTTAGGTAGTTTTAATACAACCTTCCACACCTCATTCATCTCTTCTTGGTTAAAAAATTCTTGTTCTGCTGACAGGGATTGCTTATCGTCACTAAAAAATCCTATTAAAGATATCCTTTTAAAATAAGAGGATTTCAAATAGTTTATTGCCGTATTTCTTGTGATTTTTAATATCCACGTTTTAATAGATGACTCCTTTCGAAATGAATTCCAATTTTTAAACACCTTTATAAATACATCTTGCGTGATATCATCTGATAAGTGTGGATCTTTCGTAATAATAAATGAATAATTCCATACATCTTGCCAATAGTCTTTTATAACATAGTCCAGCTCATCATGATTACACTTTTCAATAAACGTCTGTTCCATTTCCACACCTCAAACTTATTTGAATAAACATAAAAACTGCCCTCACTTTTATTATGGTTTCAATATATAGACAAGATACAAGTTTCATTTGTTCCATTGTTTATCTTTTTTCAAGCAGAGTAATACTACTAAAAAACAAGTAAAGCATACAATGATAAAATTCTACTCATGAAAATCTGTTTTTTGAATTTAACGTAACACTCCACTTGTCCATTTCAATTTGCTATACTCTTTCTATTTACCATTAGCAATGCCAACTTTTCAGAAATGAAAATTAAGATAAGGTATTAACTTTCTAGAGTCACAGCAAAAAAGCATTCTCGATTAGAAAGAATGCTTTTTTGAAATTTAATTGTTCTATATTCCCCCAATTTATATCTTTGAGTTAAGCAAACATGTAATAAATTTAGTCAAAAAATTCACCTTATAATTAAGTATTATTTCTGAAATACATGTTTTACTTTTTCACCTGGAACGTTACTTCCTCCTCTTCCTTTTACATCTTCAATCATCATGGTAACAATCATGTCTGGCGCATTTGCATCGAAAGCTGCGAACCATCCCAGTTCTTTTCCGTCTGCTTCTTTCGACTCTTTCAGTTCTGCTGTACCAGTTTTACCAGCAAGCGTTACACCATCAACCTTTGCAATTCTCCCTGCGCCATCAGGGTCATTAATGACCTTGATTAATGCACTCTTTAATATCTCTTGATTCTTTTTAGAAACCACATTTTCTTTCCAATTCCCCGCTACTTTTGCTTCTTTTAAAAGATGTGGCGACGGAATATTCCCTTCATTCACAATCGGTGCATATGTTAATGCTAAATGAAGTGGTGTCATTAATACTTGTCCTTGTCCATAGCCTGTGTCTGCTAGTTGAATATCGTTTTTTATCCCATCTTTTGCAATGATTGAAATAGGAAATTCGTATTCGATTGGTAATTTTTCATGAAATCCGTACTTTTTAAATTCATTTACATACTGATCTTTTCCCATTTTCAAAGCTTGTTGAGCAAAATAAATATTATCAGAGTACTTCATTGCCTTATCAAAATCAATTGGACTTGCATCCTTTACACGCGTTACATAGTAATTTCCCCAAGATGAATCTTTTGTCCACTTCAATCCTTGAATTTTAAATTCTTCCTTCGGATTTATTGTGTTTGTTTCCAAACCAATTGCACCTGTAATCGTTTTAAATACAGAACCTGGTACAAATGCTTGTGTGAAGCGATTTATCATTGGTAGTTTCGAGTCGTTACTCCATGCTTCTCGTTGGGCTTTCGATGCCCCTCTAACTATTATATTTGGATTATAAGCAGGGCTACTTACAAGTGCGATTGTTTCACCCGTTTTAGGATTGACCGCTGCACTAGATCCTGCTTCATTTTTCATCTCATTAAAGATTTTTTCTTGAATTGCAGCATCAATTGTTAACGTAACATTTTCTCCTTCTTTTGCTTCTTTTTTTGCTACGTTTTTAATCTCTCTCCCATTCTCATCTTCTATAAATACGCGTCCACCCTTTTCACCACGCAATTTATTTTCTAACACTTTCTCTAAACCAGTCTTACCTACTAAATCATCTGCTTGATAACCTTGTTTTTGAAGTGATTTTAACTCCTCCGCACTCACCTTTCCTATATAACCAGTTAAGTGTGCCGCCGCTTCTCCTAATGGATACGTCCTAATATTTACTGGACGAGATGAAACTCCTTCTAATTCAATATAATCATTCTGTCTGGTTCCCTCTTTTAAAATGCCAATTGGTACAAAGGAGTCTGGTTTTATCCATTTCGCTGTGAGCTTTTGTTCAACCTCTTCTGTAGACATATCAAGTAATTGTGCTACTATTTCTTTCGTTTGCGCTGCTGTTTCGCCTAGTTTCTCTGGAATAATTCCAACCTCAGTCGCTTTCCCATTCGTTGCAAGAGCTTTTCCATTTCGATCATATATTTCTCCGCGTTTTCCTTGTTCTATTTGCATACGTACTTTGTAATCTTTTTTCATAGCTGGAAAAATGAAATCTGGTGTCCAATCTATTTTCCAAGATTCCTTTTCTTTCACGAGTTTTGCTTCATGGATAAATGAAACTGTTCCTCCATCCGTATCCATCTTAACTTCAAAAAGAAAAAGCTCTTTATCTTTAGCATTCTCTCCTTTCGTTTTAATTTTCAAATTCTTAACTCCAATACCCTCATAGATTTTTTGATATTTCTCTGTGAAATCCTTTTTAGAAATCGTTTTTTTGGCACGCTCTGATAAATGATCATACATTTTTGCAAATTTTTTATCATTCCATAAATTGATATATTCTTCAAATGTTTGTTTTGGCGGTTCGTTTTTATTACACCCTACCAACATAACTGCAAAACAAAAGAAAACCAGCATCCATAATTTTTTCAATTCAATCTTCTCCCTTTGTTAAAAATATTTATTCCTTTCTTGATTTATTAAATAAAAAATGTTGTAACGCTTAATAGACAGTGTAAGTAATGAGATTGTTCCACATTTACAAAAAATTTCATTTACGCTTAAGTTGCATTGGAAGAGGGAAGTTTGTAAGCTTCTTGCAAACATAAGGAGCGAATATATTTAGCGAACGTTATAAGTATTAGTGTTGTTTTAAAAAATTCATTTAAAATACCTTTTAATTCGTTTTCGTCGATATTATCTTTATAGATTTTTGATACAAAAAATAGAATCCTTATAGTAAGGATTCTACAGTAGAAAATGATAGATTTATTTTTCTTAGCCCGATGATTTGGGCTTTTAAAGTACATAGTACTTACAATTAGCATTATAAGCAAGATCCGCTACTTGCATCGATTAACTCATCAGTTATCCAACGACTGTCTGATGAAGAAAGAAAGCTTCACCTTCCGGTAAAGTCAACTTAAACTAAAGTTACTTCATATATTTTACTTAAAATTCCATCAACACCTACCTTTAAACAGTTCGTATAAACTGCCCTGCCTTTGTTCAAAGGTATTTCAGCAATGCCTGTATTTTTCATCTTTAATATTTTTGTTTCTTAGCCATGAGTATAGTTAGAAAATCTCTAAAAACTATTTGATAATCTTTTAGAATCTAACTTTCTTATAATACTATTTGCTATTTCTTCAATATTTTCATCTAGAAAGAAATGATTACCTTCAAAAGAATGAAAAGTACACGTTTTACTTGTGTATTGCTTCCATTTTATTACTTGATCATATGTAGTAAACTCATCCTTTTCCGCATTAAATATAAGAAAATCAATATCACATGGTTGTGTATTATTGTCATGAATATATGTCTCGACAATTTTAAAATCTGCTCTTAGAATAGGTAGAAAAATCTCTATTAATTCTTCTGATTCAAGTACCCCAGATGGTGTACCTCCCATTGCAATAACTTCTCTTTTAAATTGTTCACTAGAAAGATTATGTCGAATATTTTTTATTTTACTATTTGGATGATTTCTACCGGACAAAACAAGAAATTTAGGCAATACATTTTTAGAATCTTGTATTTTTCTAGCTACTTCATAGGCAATCAAACTTCCCATACTATGCCCAAATAAAATATATGGCGAATCATCTATCTGCATAACGATATTATTATAGACATCATTCACCACCTCTTCCATACTTTGGTGCAAACTTTCTTCAATTCTATATCCTCTACCAGCTAACTCTATCGGGACTACCTCAATATATGGATTAAAGTAATTTTTCCATTTTGCGTAACTAAACGCAGATCCCCCAGCATGTGGAAAGCAAAAAAGTTTAGTCTTCTGCATTGATTTTCTCCTTACTTTCAAATTTGTATATATTTTGGCAAATTGTATAAATGTCTTTAATTATTATCTCTTGCGGAAATTCATTCCTTGTTGCACAAGCAGATATCTTATAATTTGGATCAATGTTATATTGTTTAAAGTAAAAGTTTTTAGGTATATTCTTGTATGTAATTAAAGTTCGTGACTCTTTTTTTATAGAGAATGAATTTAACGGGGTAAAAAGCCCTTTTCCAATCGTTTTTATATAACTTTCTTTTAATGTCCATAAATCATAAAAATAATTAATTTGTTCATCAGAATTCATATTAGATAGTTCATAAAATTCTTCCTCTGAAAAAAATTCATGTGCTAATTTAAAAGCCTCTATTTCTGAAACTTTTTCTATATCAATACCCACATGAAAATTAGCAGTAGTACAAACCACCCATTCTCCTGAATGTGACAAATTAAAATGAAAGTCAGAAAAATTTTCAACCAAAGGTTTTCCATACTCATTATATATAAATCTAATTTCTTCATTATTAATTTTATACTTTTGGCAGATTAGAGATCGGATTAGTAAATCTCCTATCAGGGTCCTATTAATGTCGCATGAATTTAATAAACGCTTCATTCGTTCTTTCTTCTCATTTGAAACTAAGTTACTAAGTTGCTTAAACAAATGACTTTCAATATTCCTTGGTATTTTCACAGCTTGAATTTGTATGATAAATCACTTCCTTTTTTTAAGAATTACTTCATATATGAACGTTACAGAAATTCAAATTCACTTTATTAAATTGCATATACAATAGGAAAGGTGCATATTTACATATCAATGAAAATATGCACCTTTCCTCAGTAATATCATCAGGTATTCGCTTCTATTACAAAGATTTCAGAGCATTTACATCTTACTATGGGTAACTCATTAAGATTTCTATGTCTCTACCAATTTCTTTTTACATTATCCCCTTAAAAAGTAATGCTCTTAATATATTCATTATTCCCTACACTTGATATGCAGGTATTGGGCTGCCCTTTTCGTTCATAGCGTTGCATCTTTTGTACTCTCTAATTTTCCGTTAATGAAAGGGATGTTTCTTTTATTTCTTCAAATTCATTTAATAGATACTTAGCTATCTTTTCAACTGCGGGTAAGTCTACTATTTCTTCATGTGATCCAGGGACAGAATACTTATTTACTCTTCCTTTTAATAAAGGTCCCCAATCTGTAAACAACTCTTTTCCTTCCTCAGCACTAAAGTAGAGAAGTTCTCCAGAGTATGGTATTAAATCATGCTCTGCCATTATGTTCAGGCATTTCCTATGTGCATTGATAACTTGCTTCAAATTGATAAGATCTGCATCAGGCGGGAGTACTCCTTCCATAATTAATTGCTCCACAAGCATATCTTGTTTATGGACAAGGTCTCCTTCCTGCTCAGTAAGATCTCTAGGAATGAAATGCTCATATATATATGAGAGCATATCCTCACTCGTTTTATAGTCCTGCTTTGAAGGTACTTTTGTATCCATGAGTACCAACAACTCAACTTCCTCACCTTGATTCTTTAGTACAGTTGCGATTTCATAAGCAATTGCACCGCCTAAAGACCATCCTCCAAGACGATATGGGCCTTCTGGCTGAACATGTTTTATTTCTTCAATGTAAAGTTGAATTAGTTCCGGCAAGGTCAACTCGTCAATTTCTCCCTTTTCTATAAGAGGATTCTGTAAACCGTAAAATGAACAATGGTTCTTAAGTAATCTTGCTAGTTGAATGTAACAGAATACATTCCCCATAAACGGATGAACGCAGAAGAAAGGTCTTTTTTCTGATTCTTGTAGTGGAACTAGCGCTGCTACTGATTTCGTCATATCATGCTTATCACGAATAAGGCATGCGATTCCTTCCACTGTTGGATTCTTAATCAATGTAGACACCTTAATTTCTTTTCCAAACTTCTCCCTAATTTTTGAAACTAATTTAATTACAAGGAGAGAGTGTCCTCCTCTATTAAAGAAATCATCATTTACATAGACATCTTCTATCTGTAAGACATCCTGCCAGATTTTAATCAACTGATATTCAATTTCATCCCTTGGAATGATTGGTGTAGAGAAGTTATTTTCTCTTTGAATAGTTAAATTGTTCAATGCCTTTCGATCAACTTTGCCATTCGTTGTAAGAGGAATCTCGTCTACCTTAATAAAGTGTGCGGGAACCATATAATTCGGTACTTGTGTCTTGAGATATTCACGCCAATCATGCATACTACCATCTCCAACTACATAAGCAACCAATCTCTGCTCTCCTAATTTATCCTCTGTTACCAAAACTACTGCTTCTTTTACCAATGGATGCCTCTTTAGATTCGCTTCAATCTCTTCAAGTTCAATACGAAAGCCCCTAATTTTCACTTGATTATCAATTCTTCTCAAGTAATCTAAATTACCATCAGGTAAATAACGAACCAAATCTCCCGTACGATATAAACGCTCTTCTTCATTAAATGGATGACGGATGAATCGCTCTGCTGTTAATTCTGGGCGATTCAAGTATCCTCTCGCTATACCTGCACCACCAATATATAGCTCACCTGTTACACCAACTGGAACAGGTAACAAATTTTTATCCAATACATAAGTTTGAACGTTCGGCAACGGACGTCCAATTGTAACTCTCTTACTATCTGTTTGAATATGATAACACGTTGCATCAACTGTACATTCTGTAGGACCGTATACGTTATAAAAATCAATTTTTCCGGTCTCTACTAGCTGTTCCCATAATGACGGCATGATTGCTTCACCACCGACTAATATCTTACTTGGTACATGAACATCAGCACTTATTTCTAGCAATCCTCCATCTATAAGTAATTGAAGTAATGAAGGTGTCATATCAAACATTTCCAATTTATTCTCCCTAATATAGGACACGAATTGTTCCGGATTAGTGCGAACTTCACTTGGGATAATATATAAACTTGAACCATAAAGCAACATTTGTAATTGCTGAATAGATACATCAAAGGCAATTGACGCATTCAAACCGACGCGCATATTACTAGGTATCTCATGTGAGAAAACTTCTTTTTGTAAACCATATGATAGGTTTATTACAGAATGGTGCTGTACTAAAGCCCCCTTTGGATTCCCTGTCGAACCAGAAGTATAGATAACATACGCTAAGTTTTCCCCTGTTACCTCACATATTGGTGAAATTTTGCTTTCTTGAGAAAGCATTGCTTGGTCCCTATCTAGGCAAACTGTCTTGATTTCTTTAGGTATCCATCCTAGTAATACCTCATTCGTAACTAACACTTTAATTCCTGTGTCTTCTAAAATATATTGCAGGCGGCTTTCCGGATTCGATGGATCCAACGGAACATAGGCTGCTCCAGCCTTCCAAATTCCCATGAGACCAACAACCATCTCAACTGATCGATCAAAGCAGAGGCCAACTAATGACTCTGTCCTAATTCCACATTTCTGTAAATGATGGGCTAATTGATTAGCTCTTTCATTCAGCTCTCGATACGTTAGTTGCTGTTTTTCATCTACCACTGCCAACGCGTCAGGTGTACGATTTACTTGCTCTTCGAATAGTTGATGAATTACATTCTCACGTGGATAGGATATAGCATTATTATTCCATTCTTCCAATAGCTTTCTTTGTTCAGCTTCCGTAATATATACTAGCTCCGATAGATTTTGATCAATGTTTTTGAGCATTTGCATTAACACTTGTTGTAAATGACCCAGCATTCGTTCAATGGTTACTCTATTAAGCTTACTACGGTCATACATTAACTTTAACGATAACTGGATTCCTGGAACTACAGCCAACCCTAATGGGTAGTGGGTTTGTTCTACTCCTTCCAATTCACCAATTTCCAGATTTTCTGAAGCCTCTTCTTTCACTGGATAATTTTCAAACACATATAAACTATTGAACAGAGGTGTTCCTCTAGGAACTTCACTCCACCCCTGAATTTCTGTCAAAGAAGCATACTCATATTGTCTTCTTTCTATCTCTTCCTCTTGTATCTTCTGCAACCAATCCATTACTTTTATATCATCCATCAATTGAATTCGCGTCGGTGACGTTGTAATAAAAGGACCTACGATGTTTTCAACATCAATAATCTCCGTAGAACGCCCTGAGCTTGTTACACCAAAGACAATGTCATTTTCTCCACTATATCGGCTCATGAGATATGCCCATGCACCTTGAATTACTGTGCTCAAAGTAAGTTTATTGCGTTTCGCCCATCCTTGTAACGCTTGAGTCTGCTCTTCTGATAAATACGTAACCTTCTCTGTGTAACCTTTTTCTTCCTCTTTACTTTCTAAGCCCAGCAAAGTTGGTGCAGTAAAACCTTTTAGCTTCTCCCTCCAGAATTGTTCCGCCTGCTCCTTATCTTGCTCTCTTAACCATTGGATATATTTCTTATATGGTGAAGACTTAGGTAACTTCACAGCTTCTCCATTCATTCTCTTCTGATAGACTGTAAGTAATTCATTAAATACTAATGGTAAACTCCATCCATCCAGTAAAATATGGTGATGGGTCCAAACAATCCGATATTCTTCCTCACCTTCTTGAATGACTGTTACCCGCATCAATGGCGCTTCATCAAATTGGAAGGCTTGTTTTCGATCTAATGCCAAAAAGACTTTTCTTTTTCCATCTATCTCTTCACTTGTCATTGTACGCCAGTCTTCTTTGTTCACTTTAAATGGGATATTTTCATACACCACTTGTACAGGTTCTTCAATTTCGTCCCATACAAATGCTGTACGAAAAATTTCATGTCGCTGAATTACAGATTTCCACGCCTGCTCAAAAGTAGGAATATTCATTTTTCCTCGAATCATAAAACTCAATTGCACTATATACGGTGCAACATGTTCATCCCCTTGGTCATGCAATGTGTGGAAAATCATACCTTCTTGCAAAGGTGATAGTGGATATAAATCAGTAATCTGATTGTTCTTTCCGCGATGCATTTTGTTTAGTACATTTATCAAACCTTCTTGGCTAAGATTAGTCATTGCAAAATCCGAAATGGTCAATGCAGATTCTCTATCTGAAGATTGAATCAATGTACTCAGTTGATAAAGCATATTCTGTGCAATACTTTGAATGGTTGATTTGGCAAATTGCCCAACATTGTATACCCAAGTGAACTGAAGTTTTCCATCCGTTACAACCCCAATTACATCAATTACATGCGAGCGCTTGGAACCGGCAGCATGATCTAAACGCTTAAATTTGTTCTCTGGAATAAACATTGCATCGCTAGAAAACATTTGATCAAATTGTCCAAGATAGTTAAAACTAATAGACGGTGTATATTGCGAGCTTAATTGCTCACACATTGTTGCGTTCATGTAACGCAACACCCCATAATCAACACCCTTATTAGGAATTTTGCGAATTTGTTCTTTAACTGCTTTTAATGCTGCAATTGGCGTATGAGCACTAGTAATATTTAAATGAACTGGGTAAATGCTTGTAAACCATCCCACTGTTCTCGATAAATCAACATCTTCTATAATCTCTTCTCGACCATGTCCCTCTAAATCTACGCTCAATATCGGCTGCCCCGTACATGCTGCCGTAGCTTGTACCAATGCTGCTAATAATACTTCATTGATTTGGACACGGTGAGTGCTTAAAGTCTCTTGCAATAACATACGGGTTTCATTCTCATTTAACACCACAGTAATTTCCTCAGTCACTGCGCTTACTGGATTACTTATAGTACCATCTACCGGCAGTATAACTACGTCTTGTTCCGCCTGCTCCTCCCAGTAATGCAGCACTTCTTGTGATATTCCAGATTCAGCGTAATGATGTAATCTCTCCGACCACTCTTTAAAGGATGTACTTTTCATAGGTAATTGAATTTTCTGCCCTTGGACTGCTTGCGTATACGCTGTTTGCAAATCTTCCAATAAAATTCGCCAAGAAACACCATCAACGGCTAAATGATGAATTGTCCAAAATAATCGGCCAGCGTGCTCACCTTCATCAAAATACACCATTCTCATTAACGGACTATCATGTAAATTCAAACTTTCTTGTGCAATATTAATCTCTTTTTGAATAACCTGATGCCAATCAGCTTCCGGCACTTCGTCTAATGAAATGACAGTAAGCATCAATTGCTCTTCTATTCCTTCATTCCACTGTTTCCAAACCCCATTAGGTAAACGTTCATATCTTAAACGCAGGGCATCATGATGAAGTAGAAGGTTACCCACTGCCTTTTCAAGTGATCCTATGTCCAATTTCTCTTTCGTTCTAAAGAACATGGATTGATTCCAATGATGTGGGTTAGGATGATTTTGTGCAAAAAACCTTTGCTGAATAGGTGTAAGTATCGTCTCTCCAGTTATAATTCCCTGTTCAGCTTGTACACCTTGTTCTTCTTTGACTACTTGCGCCAACTCAGCAATCGTTTGGTGTTCAAATATTTGTTTTGGTGTCAATTGTAAACCAACTTGCTTCGCACGAGAGACAATCTGAATGCTAAGAATTGAATCTCCACCAATTTCAAAGAAGTTATCATTCATACCAATACGTTTTGAACCCAGCACACGTTCCCAAATGATAGAAAGCTTACGTTCATGTTCATTTCTTGGGGCCACGTATCCTTCTTGTGTTCCTTGATAATCTGATATAGGTAACGATTTCCGATCAATCTTTCCATTTATGGTTAGCGGTAATTCTTTCATTTCGACAAAGTAGGAAGGTATCATATGGATTGGCAGTTTTGTTTTAAGATACTCTCGCCATTCTTCTAAACTGCCTTCGCCCACTACATAAGCTACCAGCCTCTTATCTCCCGACTGATTTTCCCTAACTATTACAACTGCCTCTTTTACCAAGTAATGCTCCTGTAAGGTGGACTCAATCTCTCCAAGTTCAATTCGAAATCCTCTAATCTTCACTTGGTTATCTATTCTTCCTAAATAGTCTATATTACCGTCAGGAAGATATCTCACGAGGTCTCCTGTTCTATATAACCTCTCGCCTTCTTTGAATGGATGTGAAATAAATCGCTCGGACGTTAATTCTGGACGATTCAAGTATCCCCTTGCTAGACCTGCTCCTCCGATATAAAGTTCCCCCATCACACCAACTGGAACTGGCAAACTATTTCTATCTAATACATAAGTTTGGACGTTAGGCAATGGACGCCCAATTGTTACTCTCTTGCTATCTTTTTTGATATGATAGCATATTGCATCAACCGTACATTCTGTAGGACCATATACATTATAAAACTGTATTTTATCAGTCTCTACTAGCTGTTCCCATAATGACGGCATAATCGCTTCACCACCAACCAGTACCTTACTTGGAACATGAACGCCATCGCACGTTTCTAACAATCCGACATCTATAAGTAATTGAAGCAATGAAGGTGTTATATCAAAGATTTCTAACTTGTTCTCCCTAATATAAGCTACAAACTGCTCCGGATCACTTCGTACTTCATTCGGAATAATATACAAACTTGAACCATAAAGCAGCATTTGTAATTGCTGAATAGATGCATCAAAGGCAATTGACGCATTTAAACCGACATGCATGTTAGATGGTATCTCATGTTCGAAAACCTCTTTTTGTAAACCATGCGACAAGTTTAGTACAGAATGATGCTGTATCAAGACACCCTTTGGATTCCCCGTTGATCCTGAAGTATAGATAACATACGCTAAGTTTTCTCCTGTTACTTCACATTTTGGTGAAAGAATGCTTTCTTGTGAAATCATTGCTTGATCCCGATCTAGACAAACTATCTTGATTTCTTTAGGTATCCAGTCTTCCGATGACTCGTTCGTAACTAATACTTGAATTCCAGTGTCCTCCAAAATATATCGTAGGCGAGTTTCTGGATATGATGGGTCTAATGGAACATAGGCTGCTCCAGCCTTCCAAGCTCCCATAATACTAACAATCATCTCAACTGAACGCTCAAAGCAAAGTCCAACCAATGATTCATTCCCAATTCCGCATTGCTGAAGATAGTGGGCCAATTGATTAGCTTTTTCATTCAGCTCTCGATACGTTAACTGCTGTTTTTCATCTACCACTGCTACCGCATCAGGTGTACGATTTACTTGCTCTTCAAACAGCTGATGAATCGTACTTTCCTGTAGATATGCTACAGCATCATTATTCCACTCTTCCAACTGTTTTTGCTGTAATCCTGATAATATAGGCAACTTAGCTAATGATTTATCTGGATTTTTCACGATTACATTCAACCAGTTTTCAAAATGTTCGGCCATAGATTCAATAGTTAAGCTGTCAAATAAATCAGTCCTATAAACAAAGGTAAGTAATAAACCCTCTTCCACTTCTGCAGCAGTTAAACTTAAATCAAACTTAGCGATTGGAGCGTGACTTTCCATTACTTCTATATTTCTTCCATGTAGTTCCGGTAGCTCTTGTCCCATATTTTGCAAAGTAAACATGGTTTGGAAAATTGGAGAATGGCTTGTATTTCGTTCAGGTTGGATAACCTCTACAATTTTCTCAAACGGAACATCTTGATACTCATACGCCTTCAATGCTTTTATCCGCAATTGGGACAACAACTCTTGAAATGCCGGTGCATTACTTAAATCAGCTCGATAAACCAAGGTGTTGACAAAGAAACCAATCAGCCCCTCAATTTCTCGATAATTTCGATTTGCAATTGGGCTGCCAACAATAATATCCGTTTGTCCCGTATAACGAGCAAGGAAACTTTGATACGATGCCAATAAGGTCATGAAAAGTGTGGCCCCTTCTTGACGACTTAGTTCGTTTAATTTATCCAGTAATGAGCGTGACAACAAAACACTATGAGTTAATCCATGGTGGGTTTGCACTGGCGGACGCGGACGATCCATTGGCAACATTAAGACTGGTAACTCACCAGATAATTCTTCCTTCCAATATGCAAGCTGTTGATTTAGTACTTCATCTTTCAACCATTCTCTTTGCCACTGAGCAAAATCGGCATATTGAACTGGTAGTGGTTCCAGCTCTGCTTGTTTCTCACCAATCGCATTCTCATAAAATGCCATCCATTCTTGAAGCAAGATTTCCATCGACCATCCATCCGAGATAATATGATGCATATTACACAGAAGAACCCATTCTTCTTCTGAAATTCTTATGAGTTTCCCACGGAATAACGGCCCTTGTTCTAAATCAAATGGAGATTCTACTTCAGTTTGAATCCATTGCTCCAACTTTCTTTCTCGCTCCTCTAATGAAAGCTTCGTTAAGTCCATTTGCAGAAGCGGACGGAAAATATACGGTTGAATCTGCTGCACAGGATGGCCATCCTCTTCATAAAATACAGTCCGCAAAGATTCATGACGCTCTATCAACTGATTCCATCCCAACTCCAATGCCTCAGGTAACCAACTCCCTGTAAGGCGGCATGCCATTGGCATATTATAAAGTGCACTATTAGGTGCAAATTGATCAATAAACCATAAGCGCTGTTGGGCATAAGATAGTGGAATATTATTTCCTCGTTCCATCGGCACCAGTGGTGGAATTTCTCGTTTTTCGCTCCCCTTACGTAACTGATCGATTCGTTTCGATAATGCCTCGACCGTTGAATATTCGAACAGTTCACGTACTGGCAATTTGATTTGAAAGACTTCCTGTAAGCGTGAGACCACTTGTGTAGCAAGTAGAGAGTGACCACCAAGCTCAAAGAAAGAATCCTGAACACCAATGTCTCCTATTCCTAGCACCTGACTCCACACTGAAGCGATAAGTTCTTCCAGCGGATTTCGTGGGTAAACAGTATTTTCTTCGGATTGTTCACTAAGTATAGGCAATGCCTTCAAATCAAGTTTTCCATTCGGTGTAAGTGGTAAAAATTCCATCTCAATAAAGTTTGTTGGAACCATGTAATTAGGTAAATGTGTTTGTAGATATTCTCGCCATTCATGGACACTTCCTTCACCAACTACATAAGCTACTAATCTCTTATCGCCTTGATTATCCTCTCGTACCAATACAACTGCTTCTTTCACAGAAGAATGCGCCTGCAAAACAGCTTCTATTTCTCCCAATTCAATTCGGAAACCACGAATTTTCACTTGGTCATCTATACGTCCATGGAACTGGAGATTACCATCAGAAAGATAACTTGCTTTGTCTCCTGTGTAATAGAGACGTTCTCCTGACTTGAAAGGATGTGGAATAAATTTTTCCTTTGTAAGATCCGGACGATTAGCATATCCACGTGCAAGACTCTTCCCTCCAATATAGAGATCTCCAATTACACCAATTGGTACTAGCTGAAGATGAGAATCTAATACATAAACTTCTGTATTCGCAATCGGTCGACCAATCGATGGCGTACCTGTTGTCACTCCTACAGGTACATAACAATCTGTGGTAACGACTGTATTTTCCGATGGACCATACTGATTAATTACCGCAAAAGGAATATCGTTAGATGGATACTGCGTTAATTGATCCCCACCAGTAATGATAAAACGAAGATCCGTTTTATCTGGCCAAGATAATTTCAAGAGTCTTTCCAGAATAGGTGTAGGTGCAAAGCTAGCTGTTATTCGTGAATCAATGAGCCAGTCCCTTAGTGCTTCTGGATTAATTCTCAGTTCCTCTGTTGACAAGTAGAGTGCTGCACCAGCAGTTAGATACGGCCAAATCTCCTGAACAGCCGAATCAAAAGCAACACCTGCAATCTGAGTCGCACGATCCTCTGCTGAAATACGATAAACTTCTTGATGCCAAGAAACCATATTCATTAATGAGCGATGTTCAACCATGACACCCTTCGGTTTTCCTGTAGAACCAGAGGTATAGACAATATAGGCTAAGTTCTCTGGATTTATCTGACGTGTAGGTGCGATTACGCTTTCCACCGTTAATTCTTCTAACCTCACCATTTCGACGTGTGCAAAATGTCCTTCTTGTCCTTCCGCCGTCACTACAAATTGAATTCCTGCATCTTCAATCATGTATTCTAACCTTGATTTTGGATACAACGGATCTAAAACAACATAAGCTCCACCAGCTTTTAAAATGCCTAGTAAACTTGCCATTAGCTCAGCTGACCTCGGAAGATAAACTCCCACCACTGACTCTGGGGCTACTCCCTTTCGCTGTAAAACATTTGCCAACTGATTTGCTTGTGTATCCAGTTCACCATAAGTCCACTGTTTTGTTTGATCGACTACCGCAATCGCATCAGGACGCCTCGCTACTTGCTCCTCAAATCTGTCGCAAATAAGACCCTGATGAGACATTTCCATTACAGTGTCATTCCATGTTTCTAATAACAAAGTACGCTCGTATTCCGATAGCATGCTCAGGCCATGCAACGGATTTTGTGGGCGATGAGAAACTTCATGTAGCCATTTCTCAAAGTGTCCTGCCATCCGTTCAATAGTAGTAGCATTGAATAAATCCTTATTGTACTCAAAAGTAAAAAGTAATCCCTCTTCCGTCTCAACTGCCATTACACTTAAATCAAACTTTGCAATTGGACTATGGCTTTCTATCATTTCAATACTTCTACTAGATAACACCGGAAACTCTTGTTTCATATTTTGCAAGATGAACATAGTCTGGAAGATTGGCGAATGACTTGTACTTCGCTCCGGTTGCACAACTTCTACAATTTTTTCAAATGGAATATCTTGATATTCATACGCCTTCAAGGCCTTTTGACGAACCTGATACAGTACATCTTGAAATGTCGGTCTACCACTCAAATTAGCTCGATAAACTAGCGTGTTAACGAAGAAACCAATTAGTCCTTCAATTTCTCTATAATTCCGATTCGCAATTGGGCTTCCGACCAGAATATCTTCTTGTCCCGTATAACGAGATAGAAAACTTTGATATGCAGCTAAAAGCGTCATGAAGAGTGTAGCCCCTTCTTTTCGACTAAGTTCATTCAATTTATCATGTAGCGTGCTTGGCAGAACCAGAGTGTATGTGGACCCGTGATGAGTTTGTATTGCAGGACGCGGGCGATCCATAGGAAGTTGGAGTACAGGAAGCTCCCCAGACAATTCTTCCCTCCAATATTGGAGTTGTTGATCAAGCACTTCCTCCTTTAGCCATCCTTTTTGCCACTGAGCAAAGTCGGCATATTGAACCGGTAATGGTTCAAGTTCCGCTACCTTTCCATCCGTTGCTTCCTCATAAAATGCCATCCATTCTTCAAGTAGGATTCCCATTGACCATCCATCTGAAATGATATGATGTAAAGTACAAAGGAGTATCCATTCTTCCTCTCCCACGTGCAAAATACTTGTCCTGATTAACGGCCCCTCTGTTAAATCAAATGGCACTTCTGTTTCTTGTTGAATAAAACGTTTAACCTCTCCTTCTCGGTCTTCAGAAGAAAGCATAGTTAAATCCGTTTTCGGAATTGATTGAAAAGCATACGGTTTAATTTGCTGTACGGGTTGACCGTTCACTTCGTGAAAGACCGTCCGCAGTGATTCATGACGTTCTATTAGTTGATTCCATCCCGTTTCCAATGCTTCAAGTAGCCAATTCCCTGTAAGGCGACATACCATTGGCATATTGTAAAGGGCACTATTAGGTGTAAATTGATCAATAAACCATAAGCGTTGTTGAGCATAAGATAGTGGAATAGTTTCTCCTCGTTCCATCGGTATTAGTGGCGGAATCTCTCGTTTTCTATCTCCTTTACGTAACTGATCTACTCGCTTTGCCAGTGACTCCACCGTCGTACATTCAAATAGTTCACGTACTGGTAATTCGATTTGAAAGATTTCCTGTAAACGTGAAACTACTTGAGTAGCTAATAGTGAGTGACCACCGATTTCAAAAAAGGAATCCTGTACACTAATATTTTTTATTCCTAACACTTGGCTCCATACGGAAACGATGAGCTCCTCCACTGGTGTTCGTGATGAAGTAATATCTTCACTTATGAACTGTTCTTCCAATTCCAATAAGGCTTTCCGATTCACTTTACCATTTGGAGTGAGTGGCATCCCTTCAATTTTGAAGAAGTATGCTGGAACCATATAATGTGGCAATTGCTTCTTAAGATATTTACGCCACTCTCCAGTATCCCCTTCACCCACTACATACGCTACTAACTGCTTATCTCCTGGTCGATCTTCCCTCACCAACACAACAGCCTCTTTTACAGATGGGTGATCATGTAAAGCTGCTTCAATTTCTCCCAATTCAATTCGGAATCCTCTAATTTTGACTTGATTATCTATTCTTCCAATATATTCTAAGTTACGATCATTCATATATCTCACCAGGTCACCCGTTCGATATAATCGTTCCCCATTCTTAAAGGGGTGCGAAATAAAACGTTCAGTAGTTAAATCTGGTCGATTGAAGTAGCCACGTGCCAATCCTACTCCCCCAAGGTAAAGTTCCCCTGCCACACCAATCGGGACCACTTGTTGATATTGATCTAACACATACAACTCTGTATTATCAATCGGACGACCAATCGGAATAAGCATTGGTTCTTTTTCTAAATCACAATCATAATAAGTCACATCCACAGTCGCTTCAGTAGGACCATACAAGTTAATTAACTTTGTTTGTTGAACATTGTAAAAGATCCCCTTAAATCGTCGAACCTGCTCAGTGTTTAACGCTTCTCCACTAGTAAAAACTTGAATTAAAGACGATAGATCCCTTTTCGAATTATATAGTTCCATATAATCTAAGAAAGTAGATAACATCGACGGAACAAAGTGCATGGTGGACACACGATATCGTTCAATGTATTCCTCAATCACCGCAGGATCTTTCTCTCCTCCTGGTGGAAGCAAACAAACCTGCGCCCCTACAAATGACCACCAAAACAATTCCCAGACAGAAACATCAAACGAAAACGGTGTCTTTTGTAGGATTGTATCCTCCTCGGATAATGGATATTTTTTCTGCATCCACTGTAAGCGGTTTATAACGGAATGATGTTCAATCATTACTCCCTTTGGATTTCCCGTCGAACCCGAGGTGTATATGATATAAGCTAAGTTATTTGCTGTCACTCCACTCACTGGAGCTAAATTACTCTCTTTAGAAATCATTACTCGATCCCGGTCTAAACAAATTGCTTGAATACCTTTAGGTAACCAGTCCTGTAGTGCCTCTTTTGTTAACAGCACTTGAATTTGTGAATTCTCCAAAATGTATCTCAGGCGGTTTTCGGGGTAACTTGGGTCCAGTGGGACATAAGCCCCACCTGCTTTCAAAATCCCAAAGAGACCAATAATCATATCAGGAGAACGTTCAATACATATACCGACTAATGATTCAGGTCCGATACCTCGTTTTTGTAGAAAATGTGCCAATTGGTTCGATTTTTCATCGAGTTCTTGATACGTTAGCTTTCCACCCTCATAAACTACCGCCACTGCATCAGGTGTCCGTGAAACTTGCTGCTCAAATAGCTCATGAATCATACAATCATGACCATAAACTACGTCCGTATCATTCCATTCTTCTAGGAGTTGTTTTTGCTCAGTGTCCGATAACATTGACAGCTTTGTATATGATTCATCTGGATGATACGTGATTTCATTTAGCCAGTTCTCAAAATGGCCTGCCATACGTGCAATGGTACTACTATCAAATAAATCCGTATTGTATTCAAATGAGACAAATAGACCTTCTTCCACTTCATAGGCAGTTAAGCTCAAATCAAATTTAGCAATAGACATATTACTTTCTACCATTTCAATACTTTTACCAGACAAATCTAGTCGTTCTTGTTTTATATTCTGTAGCGTAAACATGGTCTGAAAGATAGGCGAATGACTCATGCTTCGTTCAGGTTGCACAGCTTCTACCACTTTTTCAAATGGTATATCTTGATATTCGTAAGCTTTTAACGCCTTTTTCTTTGTTTGGCTCAAAATCTCCCGAAAAGTAGGGGTGCCACTCAAATCTGATCGGTAAACCAACGTATTAACAAAGAAACCAATTAATCCTTCTACTCCCTTGTGGTTCCGATTTGCAATCGGACTACCAACTAGAATATCTTTTTGTCCCGTATAACGAGCAAGAAAGCTCTGGTATGCAGCCATTAAAGTCATAAATAAAGTAGATCCTTCTTGTCGGCTTATATCCTTCAATTGACTAAGCAATTTATAAGGGAAAATTACGTGATGCGTAGCCCCAGAGTAAGTCTGCTTAACCGGTCGAGGTCGATCCACTGGCAGTTGTAAGATAGGAAGCTCACCAGACAATTCTTCCTGCCAATACGTAAGCTGACGATTTAGCACATCACCTTGCAACCACTCCTTTTGCCACTTCGCAAAGTCTGCATATTGAATGGATAATGAGCTTAATTTAGCAGGATTTCCGCCCGTTTCTTCTTCATAGAAAGCAAGTAATTCATTCATGAATATACCAATGGACCAAGCATCAGAAATAATATGATGCATCGTACACAGTAATAACCATTCATCCTTCTCTAATTGAACAAGCTGATTACGAATTAAAGGACCATTCATTAAATCAAATGGTTCTTGCGCTTCTCTCGCAATTAAACTATCTACCTCTTTTTCTTTTACTTCTAGAGGAAGTTGAGAGTAATCTCTTACAGGTAATGCTCTAGGGAGGAATTCGACAATTTGTTGCACAGGTTGTTCTCCTACTTCTTTAAAAACAGTTCGTAATGATTCATGGCGTTCAATGAGTCGATTGAATCCCTTTTCTAATGCTTCAGGTATCCAATTTCCTTTTAGATGCCATACCGTTGGAATATTATATAAAGAACTGTTTGGATTAAATCTGTCCATAAACCACAAACGTTGTTGCGCATAAGACAACGGGAGTGCTTCTTTATTCTCCTTTTTTTGCATTTGCTTCTGAAGCCATGCTCTCTTCTCAGGAGAAAGTGAACTCAGCTTTGCAAGTAAATCACTTCTCATTTTTTTACCCCTTCCTCAATCAAATTACTCTCGAATATCCATTGTGCTTCTTCCTCTGATAACTCTTCTAATTGCTTAAGCAGTTCCAGTAATTCTTCATCATTACTCACTTCTGCTTCTTTTTGAATATAGTCTTGAAGACTTACATTCTCCTTACTATCATTCTGCATTTCTTGATTTTTGTTATCGAGCAATTGATCAATCTGTTCTGCCAATTGCTGCACCGTATGAAACATAAATAAATCATGCAATGGTATCTCGATTCCAAAAGCCTCTTTAAGATTAGAAACGGCTTGCGTAGCAAGTAATGAATGTCCACCAATTTCAAAAAACGAATCCTGAATTCCGATGTTTTCCATACCTAAAACTTCATGCCATATCGAAACAATTGTTTTTTCCGTAGACGTACGAGGAGCAATATAACCACTTGCTATCTCCTGTTTCTCTGGTGTTGGTAAAACCTTCCTATCAATTTTCCCATTAGGAGTGAGTGGAAATGCATTTAATCCAACAAAATAGGATGGAATCATATAATTTGGTAGTTGGTCCTTGAGATAATCACGCCACTTTTGAGCATCCCCGTCTCCTACAACATAGGCAATCAAATGTGGATCGCCAGGATAATCTTCCCGCACCATCACAATAGCTTCGTTAACTAATGTATGCTTTTGTAATACCGCTTCAATTTCTCCTAGTTCAATCCGGAACCCACGAATTTTCACCTGATGATCAATTCGTCCAACATACTCCAAATTTCCATCTGGCAAATACCTTACTAGATCTCCAGTCCGGTATACTCGCTCGTTTTCTTTAAACGGATGCGGTATAAATCGATTTTTCGTTAAGTCAGGGCGTTTTAAATATCCACGTGCTAACCCTGATCCACCAATGTACAGCTCACCAACTACACCAATTGGAACCATTTTTTGTTCAGCACTCAGTACATATACTTCTGTATTGAAGATTGGTTTACCAATTGGTGGTACCCTATGCATGACACCCTTTTCTAATTCCATATACGTGGAATACGTAGTATCTTCAGACGGTCCATATAAGTTGTATACCTTCTCAATCGTACTTCTCTCGTATAAATCTTGAACAAGCGGATATGGTAACGGTTCTCCAGCCAAATTCATTACCTTTACTGAAGAAGGAATTGTCTTTGCTCGAACCAGTTCCTTTGCTGCCGATGGCACAGTATTAACCAAAGTCACACCTTTGGTAGACAACTTGTCTAGATGTAGAGCATTTTCAGCGACAATCACCTTCCCCCCCATCGTTAAGGGAACAAATACTTCAAAAACGGATAAATCAAAAGATAGTGAAGTTGAAGCTAATACTCCCGCTAATGCCTTTCGGGAATACGTGTGATGCGCCCAATGAATCATTGTTACTGTATTCCTGTGCTCAATCATTACTCCCTTTGGATTTCCAGTGGAACCTGAAGTATAGATAATATAGGCTAAGTTATCGCCCGTCACTTCACTCGTGCATACCGTAGTAACTTCTTGTTCTATTTCTGATCGATTACGATCAATACAAATGATGTTGACGAATGTAGGTATAACCATTTTTTGTTGTAACTTTTCCTGTGTCACCAGTACCTTTATTTGAGCATCTTCTAAAATGTACTGCAGTCGACTTTCCGGATATGCTGGATCAATTGGGACATATGCTCCTCCTGCCTTCATAATTCCTAAGAGACCGACAATCATCTCGGATGAACGTGTAACACAAATCCCAACTAATGATTCGCATGTAACACCATTTTTTTGTAAATAATGTGCCAACTGATTCGAGCGTTCGTCCAACTCTCGATATGTTAGTTCTTCATCTTCGCACACTACTGCAATTGCTT
The DNA here is from genome assembly GCF_008042305.1 of Bacillus sp. AY18-3. Classification (NCBI taxonomy): domain Bacteria; kingdom Bacillati; phylum Bacillota; class Bacilli; order Caryophanales; family Bacillaceae; genus Bacillus; species Bacillus sp. AY18-3. The sequence continues at coordinate 100,646 of NZ_QKQR01000024.1, forward strand.
CTGGTGTTTTTTCCACTTGTTCTTCAAACATTGTATGAATCATGCTATCTTCTATATCAATAACAGCTAATTCATTCCATTCCTCTAGTAGTTGCTTATATTCTATTTTCGATAACATATTCAATTCTGATAATAAACATTTTGGATAAGAGGCAATTTGATTTAGCCAATGTTCAAAATGACTTACCATACGTTCAATGGTTGTATCATTAAACAAATCAGTATTATATTCAAAGGTTAGTGATAATCCTTCTTCCGTCTCAGAAGCAAATAAACTCAAATCAAATTTTGCAACAGAAACATGGTTTTCCATGAGTTCCATTTGTCTTTCAGATAGCTGAAGAAACTCTTGTTTCGTATTCTGTAAAGTAAACATGGTTTGGAATATTGGTGAATGACTTGTATTCCGTTCCGGCTTTACGGATTCTACCACTTTCTCAAATGGAATATCCTGATACTCGTATGCTTTTAGTGCTTTTTTTCTTACCTGCGACAAAAGTTCTTGGAACGTCGGGTTTTCACTGAAATCAGCTCGATAAACTAACGTATTTGCAAAGAGACCTATTAATCCCTCAATCTCTTTCACATTTCGATTAGCAATCGGGCTTCCAACTATGATGTCGTCCTGTCCTGTATAACGAGAAAGGAAGCTTTGATACGCTGCCATCAATGTCATAAATAAAGTGCACCCTTCTTGCAGACTTAAATCTTTGAGCTTTTCCTGTAGGGAATTCGCCACTATTAAAGACTGACTTGCACCACGATGGGTTTGAACTGCAGGTCGAGGACGATCCATCGGTAATTGTAAAACCGGTAGTTCCCCAGACAATTCTTCCTTCCAATATTGAAGGTGCTGATTCAAATTCTCTTCTTTTTTCCATTCCTTCTGCCACATGACAAAATCTGCATATTGGATAGATAACTCCTTCAATTCCACCGGTTTGCCGCTTAATGCTCCTTCATAAAAAGCCATCCATTCTTCAAGTAAGATTCCCATTGACCATCCATCTGAAATAATATGATGCATCGTACAAATGAGAATCCACTCTTCACTGTCCACTTTCAATATGCGTGTTCGAATTAGAGGACCTTGTCCAAAATAAAATGGTTCCTCAGCTTCGTTTTGAATGAGCCGTTTCATTTCTCTTTCCCTATCTTCCAAAGAGAGATCTGTTAGATTCGTTTGAGGGATATGCCCGAATACATGAGATTGAACCTGTTGAAAAGGTTCACCCTCTTGTTCTAGAATTATCGTTCGTAATGATTCATGACGCTCCAACAATTGATTCCATCCGGCCTCCAATGCTTCAATTGACCATTTACCTGTTAAGCGACACGCTGCATGAATATTGTACATAGCACTATTTGGCATTAATTGATCAATAAACCATAGACGTTTCTGCGCATAGGAAAGTGGAATAGCTTCTTCCCGTTTCATAGGTACAAGAGGGGCAATCTCTCGTTTTTTATCTTCTTTTCGTAACTGATCTACTCGTTTCGCCAACGCTGCCACTGTATCGTGCTTGAAAAGTTCACGTAAGGGAATTTTGATTTGGAACAATTCTTGCAATCGAGAGACAATTTGAGTAGCAAGTAGTGAGTGTCCACCACGTTCAAAAAAGGAATCCTGAATACCAATATTCCCCACCCCTAACACTTGACCCCAAACCGAAGCAATAAGCTCTTCCGATGGCGTCCGAGGTAGAACATTTAAATCTCCAATAGCTTGATCATCAGGTGCTGGCAAGGCCTTTCGATCAATTTTCCCATTCGGAGTAAGCGGGAAGTGTTCTAACTCTACAAAGTGTGCTGGAATCATATGATTTGGTAATTGGTTTTGTAAATACTCTCTCCACTCTTGGGTATTTCCATCGCTTATTACATATGCAACCAATCGTTGATCACCTGGACGATCCTCTCTAACTAATACAACAGCCTCTTTAATAAACGAACATTTTTCTAAAGTCGCTTCAATTTCTCCTAATTCAATCCTAAAACCACGCATTTTGACTTGATGGTCCATTCGACCTATAAATTCTATATTTCCATCAGTTAAATATCTTACTGAATCTCCTGTTCGATATAGTCGTTCCCCCAATCGAAATGGATGTGAAACGAATTTTTCAGCAGTAAGATTCGGACGATTTAAGTATCCACGCGCTAAACCAGCACCACCAAGATATAACTCACCCTCAATTCCTATTGATTGCAGGCGTTGATTTTGGTCTAATACATATAATTGCGTGTTCTGTATTGGCCGCCCAATAGAAACAAATTCTTGATTAGGCTGAATATCAAATGCATTCACATAAATAGTGGCTTCAGTTGGTCCATAAAAGTTGGTTAATTTCACTTGTCCACTATAATTCCATTTCTGCTGAAATCGTCTAACTAACCCTGAACTTAGTTCTTCCCCACCAGAAAATACATGGCGTACGGACGAACAATTCATGTTCAATTCAATACGATTGAAATGATCTAAGAAAACTGATAACATCGAAGGTACAAATTGAACTATAGTAACCTGATGTTTTTTAATCACTTCAGCTATAATAGAAGGATCTTTTTCTCCACCTGGAGGTAGGAAAGATACACTTGCACCAACGTGAATACCCCAAAACAACTCCCAAACAGAGACATCAAATGAGAATGGCGTTTTCTGCAAGACCACATCCTTTTCAGAAAGTGGATATTTATGTTGCATCCATTCTAGATAATTGATTACTGAATGATGCTCAATCATTACTCCCTTTGGATTCCCTGTAGATCCTGAAGTATACATAACATACGCTAAACTTTCTCCTGTTACACCACTTATACATGGGGTTGATTTTTCTTTTTCAATTGCAGTGTAATCTTTATTCATACAAATCGTTTCAATATTTTCAGATACAAACAAACTTTCAGAATTCTCTTCCGTCACTAGTACTTCGATTCCAGCATCCTCTAATATATATCGAAGCCGACTCTCTGGATAAGTAGGGTCAAGTGGAACATACGCTGCTCCTGATTTTAGAATCCCTAATAACGCTATCATCATTTGTAATGAACGTTCCATATATACCCCAACTAGAGACTCTGGTCCTACACCATGCTTTTGTAAATAATGAGCTAGTTGATTCGCACGCTTCTCTAACTCTTTATAGGTAATTTGTTCATTTTCGTAAATAGCCGCGATTGCTTCCGGTGTTTTTTTTACTTGCTCCTCAAATATCGTATGAATCATGCCTTCAGCCGAATAATTTACTTGAGTATGATTCCATTCCTCTAGTAACAGTATCTGTTCTTCCGCTGTTAAATGAGTAATTTCAAAGAGTTTTGAATCTAGGCTCTTCGTCATCTGAATTAGTATTTGCAATAAGTGATTCTGAATCCGATTTATTGTTCCTTCATTAAAATAGCTTCGATCATACATTAACTTTAAAGTAATTTTCTTACTGGGCATTACAATGAGTGTTAAAGGATAATTGGTTTGTTCCGCGCTTTTAACATCTAATAATCTTAAATCTTCATTTCTCTCACCTTGAATTGGATAATTTTCAAACACATACAAGGTATGAAACAAGGAACTATTTCGTGGAACCTCACTCCATCCTTGAATATCTATCAACGAATTATACTCATATTGTCTTCGTTCCATTTCTTTCATTTGTATTTTACGAAGCCAATCTACTACTGATGTATTATCCGTTAATCGAATTCTAGTAGGTAAGGTGTTAATAAATAACCCCACCATATTCTCTGCTCCCATTAAATCAGTAGGACGTCCAGAGCTAGTTACGCCAAATACGATGTCACTTTCACCGCTATACCTACTCATCAAATAAGCCCATGCACCTTGTACTAACGTATTCAACGTTAATCGACTATTTCGTACCCACTCTTGTAAATTCTCAGTAAGTTCCTCAGATACTTGATAAACACACTCTCCATAGCCCTTCTCTTGTCCTTGGTTCTTTCTTTCCATTGCTAATGGCGTAGGTGCATAGAACCCTTTTAATTCTTCTTTCCAAAATTCCTCTGCTTGACTTTGATCTTGTTTATTTATCCACTGGATATATTTTTTATAAGGAAGAGATTTAGGAAGATTTAATAATTCTCCCCTTATCATCTTGAGATAAACTTCCATCACTTCACTAAAGACCAATGACACACTCCATCCATCTAGCAAAATATGATGATGTGTCCAAATAATCCTCGTTTCCTCTTTTGCCTCTTTAATCGCAGTGACTCTCATCAATGGTGCTTCATCTAATAAAAATCCTTTTCTACGATCTGCATTTAAAAACTGTTGTAATTTCTTCGCCCTTTCCTTGTGTGAATGGGCGCTCCAATCCTCTTGATGAATAGTAAAAGAAAGACGTTGGTAAACCGCTTGTAGTGGTTTTTCTACTTCCTCCCACACAAATACTGAACGTAAAACCTCATGTCGATGAATAACATATTCCCAGGCCTTTTCAAAAGTAGCAATATCCAATTGCCCCCCGAGCAAGAAACCTACTTGTACAATATAGGAAAATGAATGTTCATCATCTTGATCGTATAAAGTATGAAACAGTATTCCTTTTTGCAAAGGTGATAAACCATATATATCAATAACGTCTCCCATTTTTACACCCTCTTCTTTGTTAATTTAAGTAATACTTTGCTCAAGCTTTCTTCCGTAAGATCCTCTGCATCAGCAAAATCTGATACCGTAAAAGCAGACTCTATTGTTGGTTTATTTATAAGTTGACGAAGGTGCCTCAACATACCATCTGCTATCAATTGAATTTTTAATTTAGAAAACTGTTCTCTACTATACAACCAAACAAAATGTAACTTTTCATCTTTCACCATTCCAATAACATCAATTAGATGAGATGGTTTGGAATCTGGAGCATGATCTAAAAATGTAAATCCTGTCTCTTGCATAAACAAAGATTCCCTTGAGAAAACCTGATCAAATTGGCCCAAATAGTTAAAACTTATTGAAGGCTTTTGCTGATAAAACGGAAGTAATCCTTTATTCAAGTAACGTAAAATACCATAGTCAACTCCACGATTCGGAATTTGACGCAATTGTTCTTTGACAGCCTTTAACCCTTCAATAGGTGTTTGAGTTCCTTGAAAATTGAGATGAACGGGATAAATACTCGTGAACCAGCCCACTGTCCTTGATAAATCAATACCTTCAATTACCTCTTCTCTTCCGTGTCCTTCTAGATGAATAGAAACCGTTTGCTGATTTGTACAATCGACGATAGCTTGTCCTAATGCCGTTAATAGTACCTCATCAATCCTTGTCTTATGAGTTACTGGAACTTCGTGTAACAATTCATGTGTTTCTTCTATTCCTAAAGTCCCTGTCACTTGATCAATCGATTCTTCTGTTGTTTTTTGTATTGGATAGACCATTGGAATTTTCATCGTTTCTTTTTCTACTTGTTCATTCCAATAATCTTGTACTTCTTTCGAAATACCCGAATCACTGTACGTCTGGAGTCGTTCAGACCATTCTTTAAAAGAAGTACTTTTCGCAGGTAAGCGAACTTCTTGACCTTGTTTCATCTGGTTATATACCGTCTGTAAATCTTCCAATAGAATCCTCCATGATACTCCATCTACTACTAAATGATGAATCACCCAGAATATTCGATCATTTCCAGTCAAGTTATCCTCAAAGTACACTATCCTCATTAACGGACCAGTAACTAGATTGAAACTAGCTTGATTAATGTTCATCTCTTCTTGTATTATTGTATTCCACTCTTTTTCATTAACTTGATTCCGTTTTACAACATGGAGTACTGACAGCTCATCAGTCCCTTCATTTCTCTGCCTCCACGTTCCGTTTGGTAACTGTTTGTACCGGAAACGTAAAGCATCATGATGTTTGAGTAAAGTTACTATCGCTCCCTCTAGTAACTTCACATCCAATCTTTCTTTTACTCTTAATAGCATTGATTGATTCCAATGCTCCAGATGTGGATGTTCTTGCTCGAAGAACCAACACTGAATTGGAGTAAGAGACACATCACCTATCACAATTCCCTGCTCCGCTTGTACTCCCTGCGTTTTTATAGCCACTTGTGCCAGCTCAGCGATAGTTGGGCATTCAAACATTTGCTTTGGAGTAAGTTTTAACCCCACTTGACTTGCTTGAGATATGATTTGAATACTGAGAATCGAGTCGCCACCAATTTCAAAGAAATTATCATAGATTCCCACCTTTTTAACACCTAATACTTGCTTCCAAATGGTAGTCAGTATCTGTTCGTTACTATTCCGAGGGCCAACAGATTCACTATTAATCTGCTTTTCCTCCGGCATAGGTAAGGCCTCACGATCAACTTTACCGTTAGCTGTAAGTGGAATAGCTTCCATCACCACAAATCCCGAAGGAACCATATAACTTGGTAGTTTCGCTTTAAGATACTCTCTCCACGCATCTACATTTCCATCTCCTACAACATATGCTACTAATCTTTTATCGCCTGGCTGATCTTCTCTTACAATTACAACTGCCTCTTTTACAGATGCATATGTATGTAAAGTAGACTCAATCTCCCCAATCTCAATTCGGAAACCACGTATTTTAACCTGATGATCAATTCTTCCACGATAATCCAGATTTCCATCTGGCAAATACCTCGCTAAGTCTCCTGTCCGGTATAATCTCGCTTTCGGATCACTACTAAATGGATGAGATATAAAACGCTCTGCTGTTAATTCAGGTCTCTTTAAATACCCACGTGCCAGTCCTGCCCCACCAATATAAAGTTCACCATCAACACCTATAGGAACAGGTTGTTGATAAGCGTCCAGTATATACACTTCTAAATCGGGAATCCGCTTGCCAATATTACTTCTTGAAGCATGCTGCACATCTTCTAGAGTAATTGGATAATATGTAACATGAACGGTAGTTTCTGTAATTCCATACATATTAATTAACTGTGGTTTTTTATCCCCATACCTTTGAAACCACGGTAACAAGCTAGTAGGTTCTAACGCTTCTCCGCCAAATATGACATAACGCAGTTGCAAATTTTTATTCATATCTTCTTGTTCACACACTTGTATTAATTGTCGAAATGCGGAAGGTGTCTGATTTAGAACTGTGACTTCTTCCTCCACCAATAATTGATAAAAATCCTTAGGTGATCGACTAATCCAGTACGGAACAACAACTAATTTTCCACCATATAATAATGCTCCCCAAATTTCCCATACTGAGAAATCAAATGCATAAGAATGAAAAAGCGTCCAAGTATCTTTTTCATTAAACTGATACCAACAATCCGTTGATTTAAATAACCGAATGACATTGTGATGCTCTATCATAACACCCTTTGGATTCCCCGTTGATCCCGAAGTATAGATCACGTATGCTAAATTTTGGGAACTGACATCAGAAACCGGTAAAGTCTTACTTTCTTTCCCAATTTCATCTTGATCACGATCCAGGCAAATCGACTCAACATTTTCTGGTAAACATTTCAATTCTTTTAAACTTTCTTGCGTTACGAATAACTGAATACTAGCATCTTCTAAAATATATTGAAGTCGCTGCTCTGGATATGTTGAATCAAGTGGAACATAAGCCCCACCAGCCTTCAAAATCCCTAAAATACCTACAATCATTTCGAGAGAACGTTCAACGCACAGTCCCACTAAAGTATCAGGTCTTACTCCCTTTTTCTGCAAATAATGAGCTAACTGATTTGCGCGTTCATTAAGCTCTCTATAAGTAACTTTTTCTTTTCCATACGTAACTGCAATATCGCGTGGATAGTTCAACGCTTGCTGTTCGAACAATTCATGAATAGTTACTTGAGATGGGAAATCCAGCTTAGGATTGTTGAACTCAACTAAACTTCTTCTTTTATCTTCATCAGAAATGATTTCGATTTCAGCTACCTTCTGCTTTGGTTTTTCAAAAGTGTTTTCCATTATCGCTAACATCACGTTAAAAAAACGTTTTATCTCTTCCTTAGAAAATAGCTCCTCACGATAATCAATATGTACATGTAAAGAGTCAATATCAATTAGATTTTCAATATGCACTGCAAAATCTTGCACCTCTTCATGGTTTGGAATCCATAGTGAGTCACCACTTTCATCACGATCCCTATAATCAATCGTAGTTCCGAAAAGTCTCACATTACTATTATTCTCTTTATTAATCTGCTTTAATAACAAATCAAATGGATATTTCTGGTGTCTCAATAATTTGCTTTGTTTTCTGGATACCCTACTAATAAATGAAAGTACTTCTTCTTCCGGATCAATATCCATTCTTAAAGGAACTGTACTCACCATCATTCCAATCAATTTTCGCTCCATTTTAGTCATACGATTGCCGTAAGCCATTCCTAAACCAATATCAAGCGATGAGGTCCACCGATACATGGACAACGAGAAAGCAGCAACAAAAAAAGTGTATAAACTAATTTTGTAATCTTCAGAAAATTTCTCTATCTTTCTCTTCAAATGCTCCGTTAATATAAATGTCTCACGTGATGCTTTGGTACTAGCTTGGTACGTATTATAGGGCTTCAATCCAGTCACAGATGGCAGTGTTTTAAATTCCTCTAACCAGAATTTTTGATCTTTTTGAAAGCGACTACTATTCAAGTATGTTTGTTCATTAGTCAGAAATTGAACATATGAATTTTCACTTTCACCTTCCTCATTCTCGTTATACATTTCATAATAATATTTTGCAATCTGCTCAGTAAATATTTGAATTGATAAACCATCCATAATAATATGATGAACATTTCCAAAGACTGCACATTCATTATCGTTTAATTTTATTAAAGCGAAATAGTATAAATTTGAATTAAATAATGTAAACGTTTCTTTTGTTTTCTGCTCAATCCATTCCTCAAGCAAATTTGTATTCTCCACATTACTGAAATCAAAAAACTCAAATTCTTGTTCTTCATGTTTAATAAAATATTGTTTCGGTTCCTGATGCCCATTTTCTTTTAACCTAATGCACAGACCATCATTTTCACTAATGACTCGATTCACAACTTGGTTTAATTTTGAATAATTCATTTTTCGATGAAGTTTAAATAAAAATCTTAAATTACATATTCCTTTATCAGAATGAATAACTTCTGTATACCATATTCTTCGCTGCGGATGGCTTAATGAATAACATTCCTCATTGGTCATAAAAATCTTCCCTTCAAAAATTATTTGCTCTTATAGGTTCGTGTTTATGTTTAGCCCATAAATATTTCTGCAGTGAAACTCCAATTACTCCAATGATAACAAGCCCAATCCCTCCATAAACATAGAGTTGAGTTACTCCGAACAAATGCACTAATGGGCCACTCATAGCAGGAGAAATAATTAAAACTGCGTTTGTTAAACTGCTTTGAATACCAAATACTCTTCCTACTTGATCTTGATCGGATTCTATTTGTAAAATGACTTGATTAGATACAAGCATCAGCCCACTTCCAATACCAGCGATAAAACTAATTAAATAGGCCAAAACGAAGACCGTACCGGGCGTTATCAAACCAATCCCCCCAAAACCAATTCCCATTAAAACCATACCTCCACATACTACCCAGCCATATTGAAATTGTTTTAACTTCTGAGTTAGTAATGCACCAAGTATTCCGCCAAGACCAATAATAGAAATGATATATCCCATTTTACTTTTATCATGTGGGAATAAGCTCTTAAATAAAGTTGGGAATTGTGAGTCTACTAATTGTAATACTGCCATGGCTATTGTAACGAAAATCATAGTTGATAATATTATCCGATTAGATAACACATAACCCCACCCTTGTACCCAAGCGGTCCAAGTACTTTGTTTTTGCTTTTCAACAAATTCTTTCGATATAGTTTCTTTAAATTTTATTGTGGGTATCAGAACTAAGGTAGCTAATAAACAACTTATAGCTCTTATAATGAGGCAGAACTCTGGTTGAAACCAGCTCAGCAACATGCCCCCTATAAGTGGGCCTACTATTTTGGTACCCTGCTCTACTATTCCGTTGATACTTACTGCTTTAGTAAGCAAATCCGGAGAGACAATCTGTCTTGTTAGTGTTTGCTGTGCAGGATAATAGAAAACAATAAAAATGGAACGAATCATTAATGCCACTAAGAGCCAGTGGATATCTTGTACAAATAAAAGAGCAATCGTTATTAGACCAACCATTAGATTACAGAACATCATAATTGGAATTTTTCTAAAACGATCTGCAATAACACCCGCCCATGAGCCAAAAATAATTCCTGGAAGTGCATATGCAACAGGAATCAATCCAATCATAGTAGGATCTACTTCCCATTCAAACCCAACTATAGTCATAATCGCTAACATATCAATAAAAACACCAAGCATAAGCAATGAATAGGCAGAGAAAACTTGTAAATAAACCCTATTTCCTAATAGGCCTTTTGAATCAATAGTTTTCATAAAAGCAAGCTCCTTAGGTTACTAATATAAACACCTTTGTGTATAAGGTACCCCTTTATTAAACCTAATTAATCATTATAAAGATTTCACCTAGAATTTAACTTCGTCAAAACCTAGACTAATCTCAAGGTTTAGCGTATTTCAAATAGTCAGATAAATTTAAGTGCACCTATTTCTTCGTCTTTATATCAACTTTTACAAAATAGCCCTTTACCTTACACTAAAAACAGTTAAACATTAACTTAATATAACCATTTACAGTTGTTGCACATTCAATTCACATCCTTTTTAAAGTTGGCTTTTTTCTATCTCAAATACTATCACACAAATATTTCACCTACTATATTCATAAAGTTGAAATATTTGAATCAGAAAATTCGGATAAAAAACCAAATCCACAAATTATAACAAACTATTATTTAGTTATATTTTCATTTTATAGATAGCTTTAACCATAAGAATATTAAGAATTAAGTTTTTTAATTTTATTAACATAATAGTTTATAGAGACTATAAATCCTACTAAATAAAAAGGTACATATACAATAAAGTATATGTACCTTTCCCTATCCTACATATTTTCTATTCAAATTAATCTCAATAACTAAAATAGATATTAAAAATATAATACTAACAATTACTAATGCACTCATAACAAAGATTGAATAATATATAGTATTGATTTTTTTACATTTACTACCTATTTAACTTATTGGACATTACTGCTTCAAAAAAATTACACATTATACGCAATCGGGATAAATCCCCAAAATATGATTTGACTATGTTATTATATAATATCGTTATGAATCTCTTATAAAATATAATATATTTTAAGGTAATGTAACATCAGTTTTTCTATAAAAGAACTTAATTTTTATGTAGTACGAATTTATTTAGTAATATAATATATTAATTTAGGTATAAGAATGTTTAAAGATCACCTATTTCCGTAGGTGATCTTTTCTTGTGATACTGCATTTGTTCACTACTGTAGAAATATATCGTAGATACACTTTATTTGCTAAATTTTTAGTTCTTTCCATTTATTAAAAAACATAGCTTAATACAATTAATATCATATTTGTTAAATTGCAAACAATTATTTTGTCTTCTGTACAGGCAAACTACTAAAAATCAATTCAGCAACTTTTACATATCCTTTTGAGTTTGGATGAATTAAATCCTTAGACCAAAGCGTATTGTCATTAACTAAATGATGATTCCAAAAATCAACATGATGAAGCTTATACTCTCTGCTCAGTGAATGTATAACTTCATTTGCCTCTAATAATTGTTCTTTTATTACTTGTTTTTTTTCAGAAGCAAAAGGAAGCCTAACTGTAAAATCGGGAAGGTTTGCTATAATAATATCCGCCCCTGCTTTACTTAATGTATCTATCATAAATTCCATATCGTTCTTATATGCATCATGATTCCAACTTCCTTTTAAAACATCGTTTGCCCCTGCAATGAGACTAACCAAATCTGGATTAAAAGTTAATGCCTTTTCCAATTGCTGCGAGCGAATTTCTTTAGTTACTAACCCACGCTTTGCAAAATTGGCATATTCTATATCTTTTTCACACAGTTGAACCAAATGATCTACCCAGCTTTTTAATGCAATTCCCTCAACTTCATCCCCTATCCCCTCTGTAAAACTATCACCAATCGAGACAAATCGCTTCCACATATCTATTCCCCCTTTTTATTATTCATATCTATACTATACATTAGCTCACAATGTAATTGTTCTTTCTAAATGTTTTTGATTTCAATTATATTCCACTTTATTATATTTACATTTAGAATCCAAAATTGACCGATTCCTAAGTATACTTAGGAATCGGTCATATTCATATATTTACTAAAGAAATGAAGTTAAATTTTAATCAGTAGAGGTTTTCTTCATCCCTCACTGATTATTAGTTGAACCAATTGGGCTTTTACGGACAGTTAATTTCCCACCTAACTTCTTTGCTCTCGCTGAATTTTGAAGTGAGGGATCTTACTGTCCGGCAAATAGCGGGATATAATCCCTCTAGGTATTATACTTTTTTCAAAAAATTTGTTGTTCTTTGTTTTGCCCAGTTGATACATTTCTTTTCGATTAAATGATACGAAACTATAGAAAAAAGTAGTGTCATTGTAATGCACAAAGTAAGAAGGAAAAAGATAGGTATCTTTGTATACAAAAGTTTAAATAGTACCATCATGATTGGAAAATGACACAAATAGATACTGTATGAAATTTCTCCTAAGTATACAAACACACTCTTATTTAAAAGTATTTTTACTTTTAGGTTACTCATAACCATTATAATAAATATACTAACCCCCATTACGACACCCCAATCTTTTAATAAGAAAGTAGTATCATTACGGGAAAAACCATAAATTAAAATGGAATATAAATATAGAATAATTCCTAAGGCAATAAGAAATCCTTTTTTAAATTTTTTCATATTCCTATATGAGTAGATAAGTTTTTCCTGATGCTTAAAAAGTAACATTCCAACCATAAACATAGATGTAAAATGCAGTGTATCGGCATAACCATTATAAAATCCTTCAGCTTTCCCAATATGCAACATATTAAGAAAAACACTAATTAAAGAAAAGCTCAAAGCAAATAGTATCGTTTTCTTCCAATTCAGTTTATAAAAAAGAAGGAATAACAAAGGAAACACAATAGATATACGCATTTCTTGAGCCAATGACCAAATAACTGGATTATAATTTTCCGTAAAAAAGTTATTAAGAAGCACAAAGTGGTTTATAATATCTAATTTTGTTATAGACCCTTGCCACCTATCATAGAACCAATCCCGTAGTCCTACCACTTCATATGGCGAAAATAAAATAAATAAAACAAAGGTAACGATTATCCAAAAATAATAAGGAATATAGATTCTTACAAATCTCTTAATTAAATATCCCCAATAATTTGTTTTTGAATGATAAAGTGCCATAGATAACACAAAACCACTTAGTACATAAAAAACGATAACAGCTTCCCCACCCGCCCATAAAAACCTAAGCGGGGAAAATTTAATAGAATTAGGCAAGGATGGTAGCATTAAACAAAAATGTCCAAATACCACAGTAAGTGCCGCTAACCCTCGTATGGAATCTAATTCTTTTATTCTCTTACTCATAAAATGTTCTCCTTGTAAATTGTAGATTTTTCTTTTCATAAAGGCCACTATGCAAATGTAGTGGGAGAATTGTACATATTGTTTCTTTAAATTCCTAATATAAGCAGTACAAAGTTAATTTGACCTCCATTTCTTTATATACATAATTTAAAACAAAATATTTAATACAAAGAAAAGATTTTATTAAATTTTTATAAAGTGAAACTTTAATCAGTGGGGTCTTACTGCCCGTTAATGCGGGATAAAATCTAATTACAGAAATACTTACCGGATATTATTTTTTTATTGTCATTTGATGGAATAATGGGTGGTTTTTCATCATGTAACTTTATTAAACTAACCTTGCACCAAAATCCTTTAAATCGAAAGATTCATAATAAACGCCATCCTTTCTGTATATTTCTACAAAAAGAATAGCGTTTTTGGGGTATATGGATACAAATTTATTTTAGCTTGATAGAAATACAAAAAGTTCCGAAGGACCAAATTTGAAAAGTAATACAATCTTTCATTCCAAACTATCCACATAAGAATCTATAATACTTTGAAACGTTTTGTTTCAGACTAATATTTAGTTGTATCCTATAAAATTAGCTTTTTACTATATCAACCGTACTATCCCACATACCGCTAAAAAAAGATCCTGTTTTACGTATAAAACGTGTAAACCAATTTGCTTGTTCCACATCAGATTTTGTTACAAGGTCTATTTGTAATGATTTACCTGATAAGAACCCAGAATCTGTATTATCTTTAGGAGAGATAATCATTTTACTAATAGTTACACCTTCTTTAATAGGCGCTTCTTGTTCCGTATTCAATACTTTAAATTCTTTTTTATAAATGTCTTTGTTGCCCTTCGGCATTGGAAGTGAAACAGCTTGCTTCGTTTGAACCACTACATCTTTGTCTTTTGCATTTGCCACTCGAACTGTTTCATGTCCTTTTACTACTGAATCTTTTCCGTAGACATTCTTCACTTCAAAATTCGCAAATCCATAATCGTATAATTTCTTTGTTTCATCAAAACGTGCCGTATGAGATTTTGCTTTTATCACTACAGAAATTAGGCGCATACCGTTTCTTTCTACTGTACCAGTGAAACAATCTCCCGCTTCTGGAGTCGTTCCTGTTTTCAAACCATCTACACCTTCATATTGCTTAATTAAACCTTTTAACATCCAGTTAAAGTTCGCCATATCAATTGGATATTTACCACCCTCTTGGAATGTTTTTTTAGGAATTTTTGCTGTATTTAATATTTGGGGAAAATCTTGAATAAGACGTTGTGCTAAAATTGCACAATCCCTTGCAGACATTTTATTTTTCTCGTCTAGAGTCGTCCCTTCTAGGTGATATCCTTTTAAATCTTGATTTGTTAAGCCTGTAGAGTTTACAAACTTATAATCTTTCATTCCAAACTCTTTCGACTTATCGTTCATCATTTTTACAAAATTGATCTCTTTACCAGCAATCTGTTCAACTAAAGCAATTGTTGCACCATTTGCAGAGTAAATTGCCATTGCCTCATATAACTCTTTTACCGTATAAGAGCCACCATTTTCTAATGGAACATTTGATAATGAACGATCTTGCGAAATCTTATGTGCATATTCAGAGATTTTAACTTTTTGATCCCATTTAAGTTTTCCTTTATCCACCGCTTCATGAACTAAGTATTCGCTCATCATTTTTGTCATACTAGCAATTGCCAATGATTCATCTGCATTTTTTTCATATAAAATTTTTCCGGAATTTGCTTCTATTAAAATTGCTGATCCTGCTTCAACGTCTATAGCAGGAATTGTTTCCGCTGATGTTCTTCCAAATGTAACGACCATGCTACAAAATAGTGTAAGCACTGTTACTATTGCAATAAATCCCTTGCAAAACATATCTTTCACTTCTGTTACCTCCAATATTTTTGTACTCAAAAAACGTTGTTCTAACATAACCCTTCAAAAAATAGACAGCGTTATCAAATTCTATATACATATAAGACATTAGGACCACTTTCATATAGAACATCTCATCCCACCCTTTTAGACACACTGACACTTAGTATTCCCACACATATCCCTCTTTTTAATACCTTTGTATTTTTCAAAATGATTCGTACTTTCATATTTTTTAGGATTACACTTAATAGACAATATAAGTAATACATTTGTTCCACATTTACAAAAAATAAAAAACTACATCCTATACTGGATGTAGTTTTTCTAACTGATTTATTTATTTTTCACTTGATTTTTATAAAAAGCAAATAATGGTTCGATGGATGGACTAGATAACAGCGGGATTGCCTGCTCAATCAATTTCCTATCCCAATCAAACCAACGCATTTCCATTAATATATTTATCTCTATATCAGTGAATCGTTTCTTTATTTCCTTAGCAGGATTTCCACCAACTATTGTATACGGCGGAACATCTTTACTTACGACAGATCCTGCAGCAACAATTGCTCCTTCACCAATAGTAACGCCAGGCATTATTATTGCATTCATTCCAATCCAAGCATCACTTTTAATGACTGTATCACCCTTCGGTTCATATGAATGTTCAATTTGCTCAGCGAATGGATATACTGTAATCCATTCTGCGTGATGATTATGATTACCGCCCATTAAAATGACTACTCCACTAGCAATACAAACATAATTCCCAATAATGAGTTTATCAAGATGCCATCCCATCTGTTCAATTGGATTGAAAAGTGTTCGGGACTTAGCATCTCCCCACAAATACCTTACACAGCCATCTTCAAAATTTTGATGACCATAATAACCTGAATAATAGGAGTACTCTCCTACCTCAATGAGTGGATTTGTTACTATATCTTTTAAATACTTCGTTTCTGACCAATGATTATATAATGGATGCTTCATAACTTTATTCCTCGCTTCTAAGTATTGTAGATCTTTGTAATTCACTTAGAAGCTTAATACGACTGCTACATTTTTTAGCTTTCTCAAACGACGAATCATTATATTCAAGCCTTTCTTTTATAATAAAAAAATCATAACGTGATAAATTACATAAGTCAAATTGTAAAATTATGTACCGAAACTTAGAGTGTGCATTGAAATTTAACATTAAAACAATCGAGTTTTCAAATAACAAATCCCAATTACATATGATAAAGATTTCTTAACTATACATCTAACTTCTTTCCTGTATTAGCCGTAACTTCCTCGATATAGTCCTATTACATTTTAATTTGTCTGATAAATCAACAAATGTTAATATGATTATAGAAGATATTATCACCCATTAGATTTCACAGCTAGTTTTTCACAAAAACGATTTCTGAATCCTTAAGTAAATAGGAGGTTTAGAACATGAAACTTTTAAGGCAATCAACAATTATTGGTGCATTGACTGTCGGAGGATTTTTATTTTCGAATACAATTAGTACAATCACACCTGTGTCTGCTGAATCGCAACTTACACAAAAAGAATCACGATTTTTAGATAATTGGCAGTGGCAAAGCTATTTTTTATTACATCATAATGCAGATTTTATAGAAGAGTTAGCAGTTGATGACTTAAAGCATGGAGATACATTCGATGTTACTATATATACTGGTGGTAAGGATACTGGTATTGTAAAAATATATCAATTGAGTGGAAATGAAAATGATGAAATAAACTTGCATAGATATAAAACCATTTATGACTCGGGTTTGAAACATAATTATGGTAGATTTGTAACACCTATTACTAAGGTTTATAATCCAGGAACATATGTAGCCGTTATGAAACTTGGAGAAAATTATTATTATGGGGGCAGCTTTAAAATCTCAAAATAATTTACGTTTATCTCACCAATAAATATTGGATACCATTGTTATTAGACAAAAACTATTTTAAAAGCTTCTCTGCCTTATATAAGGTAGAGAGCTTTTTGATTGTCTGCCCTTTTTAAGGTTAGAAAAAATCCTTACTTTCTTTATAAATTAGCATTTTTATTCACGAACCGTTTTCACTTCTTTATGCCCTACAATTCGATATGCAATATTGCACATTCTATATGTTCATTCTTTAAACATGCGATAATTTATTTATATAAAGGTCTAAAATTAATATTGGAAGGAGAATATTACATGTCTTTCTTTTCTTGGTCTCCTCTTATTTTCTTAATAGTTGTCGCAATTATCATTTCTATTCAAAAGGCTAAGAAACAATAATTTATTATTTGGAGGTGTAATAATGTCATTTGCAGCATGGAGTGCAATTTTTATGACTTTAATCGGAGCAGTATCCGGAGCAATCTTTGGTACAATATCCTCTAGAAATAAAAGTAAAAATTAAATACTAACATAAAAAAGAATTTCTAATAAAATTCTATACAAAAAAGTAGCCTATAAAGTTTTATTGGCTACTTTTCATTTCATCCATATTATTTAGCTAATTCTTTCGTACCCTTCATTACATCAACGAAGAATCCCCAGTTATTCACAACAGAAGAAATACTAATATGTTCATCTGGTGTATGAACGTTAAAAATGTCTGGACCAAATGAAATCGCATCTAAGTCAGGCATCTTTTGAACGAATGCACTACATTCAATACCTGCATGTACAGCGAAGATTTCAGCATCCTTGTTGTATTTTTCTTGATGCACTTTTTCAAACAAATTACGAATTTGTGAATTCGGATTGTATGGCCATTCTGGATACTCTGACTCTATTTCAAATGTTGCACCAACTAATTCGGCAATACATTTAATCTCATCTGCAACATGTTGTTTTAAACTACTTACAGAACTTCTCACTTCGTTACGTAATTTAATTTCATTTTGCAACGTTTCAATAACGCCTAAATTTGTTGAACTTTCTACAAGACCTTTAATATCCATGCTCATACTTTGAATGCCGTTTGGAATTAAGAATAATGATGAAATAAGTTGCTTTTGTGTCTCTTTAGCAAATACTTTTTCTACTTTTTCATCCAATTTTGTAATTGTAACATGAACATCTGGATCAACAGCACGCATTTCTTCTTGTAATACTGTAGTCCAAGGTTCTAGTTTTTCTTCTACTTTCTCTACATCTTCTGTACGTAATACAATTGTAGCTACACTTTCACGCGGAATTGCATTTGTTTTTAATCCGCCGTGAACTTCACTTATACCAAATTGAATATTTGCTGATAAATCACGTAATACTCGTCCTAATACTTTGTTTGCATTACCACGCTGTTTATCAATTTCCATACCAGAATGTCCGCCTTTTAGACCACCAACATATAGACGGTATGCATCCGTATTAGCTGGCGCTTCATCCCATATTACTGGAATTGTTTCAACAGCTTTCGCACCACCTGCGCTACTTACAAGTAATTTATGATCTTCTTCAGAATCAATATTTATAAAAATCTTACCATCAAAGTGATTTGCATCAACAGCGAAAGCTCCACCCATTGTTGTTTCTTCTTCAGTAGTAATAACTACTTCAAGTGCTGGATGCGGAATATCTTTTGAATCTAATAAAGCCATTGCATACGCAACTGCAATACCATTATCAGCACCTAAAGTCGTTTGATTTGCATATAACATGTCCCCAATGATTCGTAATTCAATTGGATCTTTTTCAAAATCATGTACGGTTGCTTGATTTTTTTCACACACCATATCCATATGACCTTGAATGATAATAGCTGGTACATTTTCATAGCCAGCAGTTGCTTCTTTTTTAATAATGACATTCATTGCTTCATCTTGAATCACTTCTAAATTACGCTCTTTTGCAAAGCCCACTAAATAATCACTAATTTCCTTTTCATTACCCGATCCTCTAGGAATCTTTGAAATTTCTGCAAAATGATAAAATACAGGATGCTTTGTTAATTGTTCTAAAGTAGAATACATTTTTAAGCTCCTCTCAAAATGACAAAATAATATGTAAGTCTTTTATCATTATACCATGATTCATTATTTTCACTTTCTATTTCATACTTTAATATCTGCTCATTAAACATTTAATTGCTTAAAAAAAGAAAAAGAAAATGTTACACCATGATTCATTATTTTCACTTTCTATTTCATACTTTAATATCTGCTCATTAAACATTTAATTGCTTAAAAAAAGAAAAAGAAAATGCACTACTATGCATTTTCTTTTTCTTTTTTTGCTTTCATATATTTTGAAGTACTATTATTCATCAATTTCTCTAATCGATTTATATTTTCCGTTAATGCACCTTTCACAAGAGAGAAATCTGTATTTGGTTCTTCATTTTTTTCTTTAAAAAATGAAGACTTTTGTACATTTATTTCAGCCATCTCTTCTCCCCCTATTCATAAAGATACAATCTTCTATTTATATTATATCGCAAATGTAGACAGCGTGTACACGTATCATTTTCTTTTTAATTCTTCTTCTAATTCTTCTACTTGCTGTAATGTATCTCCTTTTATTAACGAGAAATCTGATGTACCTTTAACTCCTACCTGGCATTCTCTCTTTTTTATTTTTGTTAATTATCATAAAATTACCAATATTAATCTACTATTTAATAATAATATTTGATATTATATAAAAGTAAATTTTAATGGGATTTTCATCTAATATACTCTTGGTTAAAATAATTTTTCATACAAAGAGATTAATAAAAAAATACAGTTACAACCTAGTATAGAGAAATTATTCAGCACTTTATGTAATCCGCACCTTCCATTATTATATTACTTTAAAAAGTCGATTTTATAAACGAAACAACGATTACTGCTAACATTTATATAGATAACACTTCAAACGTTACATATCAGAGTTTAGATGGTATTACACATAAAATCGAAGAAATTTCAGACGATAGATTATTTTTAGAATCTAAAAATTTATTACAGCTAGTATTTCAGCAAGAGGAAAAAGGAAGTAACATTGTAGGAACTCTTCCAAACCATATCGTACAAAATATTGAAAAGTTTTTCCCTTTGTCTATTCAAGAAGGGAAAACAATGTTAATAGAGAATGGATTTAATTCCTTATATGCTGAAAATTTTATAATAGATTTAAAAACAACACAGTCTATTTACACTATTATGCGTCTAGATACAACCGAAAAGAATGAGGTTATTTCTGACAATGGATTCTTTGTTATTGAATCACCAAACACCCAATGGCTATTAACTCGAAATATAATAAATGATTCCTTTGATATAACCTATTTAACCAAAAAACTTTTCGAAAATGAACTAGCAAAACTAATAAAAGATTAATCCTTTAAGACGGGAGTATATTTATATTGAATAAACAACAGCATTCTAGCAAAAAAAAGGAAGGCTTTTTCGAAAATAGGATATTACCTATCATCACTGTTCTTTCAGGTGTCATTCTACTAGTGTACAAAGGGTTAGAATTTATTTCAAAGTATGTATTAATTTTAATCTTATTTACCCTAATTATTGCTTCGTTATACTTATTGTTTATGAAACAAATAGTTGGTGCTGCTATTGGATTCATTTTTGCAGCCCTTGGGTATTTTATGTATAAAATCATTTTTAAACAAAAAAAGAAATAACGCATAAACAAATCATAAAGAGGTAATTTAAAAGAGAATGTTTTTACGCATTCTCTTTTAAATTACCCTTTTTTATATACTTATATGGAATTGCCTCTACAAATTTTTCTAATCGATCCACATTTTGAGTCAATGCACCTTTCACAAGAGAGAAATCTGTATTTGGTTCTTCTTTTTTTTCTTTAAAAAACGAAGACTTTTGTACATTTACTTCAGCCATCTCTTCTCCCCCTTTTCAAAAAGATACAACCTTTTATTTATATTATATAGCAAATGCAGATAGGGTGTACACGTATCATTTTCTTTTTAATTCTTCTTCTAATTCTTCTACTTGCTGTAATGTATCTCCTTTTATTAACGAGAAATCTGTCGTATCTTCATTATCTTCTTTAAAAAAATCATTGTCATAATCTTTTTTCACTACAATCACCTCTACGTGCTAGTGTAGGAATGATTGTCCGATTTTATACAAGTTCGTCTAAATTTACTTTACCTTTATGTATAAGTGAAAAGGACAGAAAAAAACCCTGTCCTTATTTACTAAAATAACTATGATGTATTGTTAAATTATATACATTTTCAAAATCCCGATCTTGAAGATTATTTTTCTTCCCATCAATAACAATGAAAACATCACTCACTATTTTTGCTGGTATAATTCCGACGTTATCTACTTGCATCGCTTTCTGCTCATTCAATTGCTCAATGTGGTCTAACGGAACGATAATACTAAATTGAGAACGGATACCGCGAAAGTTTGTATTTAATTCCTTTGCCGCTTCAAATACAACAATTTTCGCTCCAATCTTTTCACCATATGAATCTAAAAATGCGTTTAAGCTTTTTTTATATTCTTCTTCCGTATCCCATTCCATTGTCCCGAATACTGCTGGATTGACATTTTGAATAATTGTTGTGTATATTTCTCCTCTTGCTTTAGAAGCAATTAAAGACCGTTTTATCGATTGAACAGTCTTGCCAATATCGCTAAATTTTGCTCCCCATATTTCGGAAATATTAGGTGTTAAAATAAATGCGATATCAACGAAAATAACCATTGCAGTGAACATTAAAAGGTTTTTCCAGAGGGTTAAATCAATTCCTTTTATCATGAAATACACGGTGACTGATATTATAAACAACCCATACCAAGTCTTTCTAATACGTTGCTTTTTCTCCTCGTACAACTCTTCGTTTCTCCAGTAAAAGAACACAAGAACGAGAAAAACGATTGCTAAAATAAATAAGCCGATTCGAATGTTAGAGATCACCAATGACATCACCCTCCTTTCAAAAACTACTCACGATATCATTACATGCACAAGCAGCTCTCTTTATGACAAAAGACGTGGACAAGCTTCTAAATTTAGCAATATCGCATATACATTAGAAGGTACCACGTCTATTATCTTGAATCTACATTGTATATGTAGACAAGCATACGTTTCAAATTTTCATGTTAAAAAGAAATATGTCTCGGAATTTCCCCTTCTGGTACTTCTCCGTCCATACTTAAGTAATAATGACGAATTGGACGTAAATCATTGTCTAATTCATAAACGAGCGGAATGCTCGTTGGAATATTTAATGAAACAACACCATCACTTGAAAGGTTATCTAAGTATTTCACTAGCGAACGAATCGTATTACCGTGCGATGAAATAATTACCTTTTCACCACTTTTTAATGCTGGCGCAATTTCTGAATGCCAATAATCAAGTACTCTTTTCTCTGTATCCACTAAACATTCTGTCAATGGAAATTCACCTTTTTTAAGTGCTTTATATTTTGGATCATTCATTTCATATCTAGGATCATCCCCAGTAAGAGCAGGTGGTCTTACATCAATACTTCTTCTCCAAATATGAACTTGCTCCTCACCATATTTTTTCGCAGTTTCATCTTTATTCAACCCTTGCAATGCACCGTAATGTCTTTCATTTAGCTTCCAAGATTTATGTTCTGGGACCCAAGCAAGATCCATCTCATGAAGTACAATCCATAACGTCCGAATTGCTCGTTTTAATACAGATGTATACGCGACATCAAAAGTATATCCATTTTTCTTTAATATCGCTCCTGCTTCTCTCGCTTCACCTAATCCATTCTCTGATAAATCTACATCAGTCCAACCAGTAAAACGATTTTCAAGATTCCATAAACTTTGTCCGTGACGAATAAGTACAAGTTTTATCATAATAATTCCCCTCTCGGAAATGTGAATTTTATTGTTCCATTGCGTACACGTATAAAGTATCTAGTAATGTATCTTTTTATCCATTCACTTTATGAGCAATCCATAGTTGCCAAATGTATGGATAAAATTTGTTCTTTTTCAAACTATATAAACAGATATATTTCTTATTATTTTTGATCGATTACAACTTCTCGTTTTGATATCCAAGCATCAAAACCTGATCGACTATTTGCCATTTCATTCATAACTTGATGCCAATTTTCTTCACACGATTCACCAAATTTTGAAAAAATAGCACTCATCTGTTGTCTTTGAACATCGCTCAATTTTTTCTCTAAATCTACACCTATTTCTGTTAAAGATAACTGTTTCACACGGCGATCATGTGTAGCTTCATTACTCTCAATTAAGCCCTTTTCCACAAGTTGTCGTAGTGGTCCGTGAAGAGCTTGTTTACTTATTTCTAGCAGTGATAATAACTCATTTACACTTATCCCTGGAAATCGTGCGATAAAAAATAAAATTCGGTGATGTACTCGTTGTATGCCATACTCTTTTATAATTTCATCTGGCTTTTCAGTAAATGTTTTATATGCAAAATAAAATAATGCTAATGCTTCATTCATCTGTTCTTCTTTATGTTGTGTCATCTACTTTCCCCCTGTATGTAAATTATACCACAATCTAGTATTGAATATTTTAACGAACACATTAGAACTTCTTTAGTTTATTGAAATATACATTGCAAAATTAGGAGAGGATTCATTTAAAATCGCAATATACTGTAAGTACATATTTATTAGATCGACTAAGCGAATTAGGAATTGAGCATATATTTGGTGTTCCTGGTGATTATAATTTGGCTTTTTTAGATGATGTGATAGCACATGAAAAATTTGAATGGATTGGCAATTGTAATGAAGTGAACTACTCACCTCTTAACGTCCTTACAGACTGTTTGAAGTGGGAGCTTCTTGGGAAGTAGATACTTTTATTAGCTACCTATATTTACCAAGCTATAAGGGTAGTACCTACCCCTAAAGAAAATACCAATTACATGGCTAATTTTAGTAAGTTTATACTTGCGTTTACATCTCTGTCATGGTGGCTATTGCATTCAGGGCAAGTCCACTCTCTAAGGTTTAGATTCTTGACTTCCTTATTTTTAAAACCACAACAAGAACATAATTGGCTACTCGCATAATTCTTAGGTGCGATTATCAAATCACGACCTTTCCATATTGCTTTATAGTCAAGGTACTCTCTGAATTTAGCCCAAGATACTTCACTGATTGCTTTTGTTAATTTGTGATTCTTTTGCATTTTCTTCACTTTCAAGTCCTCAATCACAATTACTTGGTTTTCGTTTGTGATTTCATTGCTTATCTTGTGAAGAAAATCATTGCGTTGATTCGCAATCTTCTCATGAAGTCTTGCAACTTGTAATCTGGCCTTGTTTCTATTGTTTGAACCTTTCTTTTTACGCGACAAAGAGCGCTGCAGAAAAGCTAATCTTCTTTCGGCTTTTCTCAACCATTTAGGGTTCTCATATTTCTTGCCATTAGACAATATTGCAAAGTCTTTTAGTCCAACATCAATACCAACTTTTGTATCAACTTTAGAAAACAATTGCTCATTTTCTTCTACTAAAACCGATACAAAGTATTTGCCAGTAGGTGTTTGAGACACTGTAGTAGACTTAATTGATCCAAAGAATTGTCTGTGCTGTTTAATCTTTACCAAGGTCTTTATTTTTGGCAGCTTGATATAACCACCCTCGATGTAAACCGTGCCTTTTTGGTTATTTGTTGTATAACTACGATGGTTATCTTTCTTACTTTTGAACTTCGGGAATCCAGCAGATTTATCCCGGAAAAAGTTAGCGTATGCTTTATTCAAATTCATTTGAGCATTCGCCAACGCAAGACTATCCACTTCCTTTAGGAATGGAAATTCAGCCTTATATTGTGCAGGCGTAGGATATTTAACAGATTTATCAAGTTTATCCTGTGATTCTTGATAAGATTTGATTCTATCTGCAAGCATCTTGTTGTATACAAACCGAACACATCCAAATGTTTTTAATAAAAATATTTGTTGTTCTTTATTTGGATAGATACGATATTTGTATGATTTTAACATTTTCTACACCTCATCTTTCCCTTGATTTTCAATATATTTCTTACTACACCTATCGGCGAACCACCCGTAGTAATCAAGCAAAACCTTCTTGACCAAAACATTTCTTTCCAAAGTTTCTTTCTCACATAGGGAAAGTCTCTCTTGATTACACAAAACTAGTAAGCCTATTCGGATCAGAAAAAAAGCAAGCATTTAAAGCAGACAATGAAATAGAGTTAACAGCGGTCTTAACAAAAATGAGTTTTAATAAGAATCAACTTACCTTTGTTGAAGTTGTAATGAGCCAAGGGGATCAGCCTGAATTGTTAGCTAAACTTGGGTAAAGATTCGGCCAGCAAAATGCTTAAAAAGAAAAGCGTAACTATAAATAGGTTACGCTTTTCTTTTTTAATTTTTATTCAGCAAGAGTTAACTGCCAAGACACACCATACTTATCATTTAACCAACCAAATTTTTTACTAAACGGATAAGTACCTAAAGGCATAAGTACTGCTCCATCTTGGGCTAGTTTATTAAAAGCCGTTTCAATTTCTTCTTCCGTATCACAAGTTACATAAAGAGACATAGCTGGCGTAAATGTAAAATTATGATTTACATAACTATCGATACACATGAACTCTTGGCCATTTAGCGTAAAAGTTGCATGAATTACTGCCCCCTCTCTACCAGGTCCATTTTCATCGTAACGAGAGATACTTACAATTTCTGATTGATCAAATAGCGATGTGTAAAAATTCATGGCTTCTTCAGCTTTTCCTTCAAACATTAAAAACGTAGTAATTTTTTGATTTGTGTTACTCATATAGAGACCATCCCTTGTTATGTATTTATGCAAAACATACATCGGCCAACAAAAAAACGAACGTATATTCCCATAAGTTTATTGTCTATAAAAACGATAAGTTTGTCAATTATCTACTTTCTTATTTCTTCTTAAATAATGCTGTCCAAAGAAATGATTCTCCAAACATAGTATTTGGTTGTTCAATTTGCTTCATCTTTCTAATTTCAATCACTTCAAATTCTTTAAATATCTCTTTTAATTTTTCTTCAGAGTATGCAAGACCACCTTGTAGACTCCATCCTCTATATACGTCCCAATCTGTTAATTCTGATCCATTTCGTTCATCTAAATCGCCTGCTGCAAAACATGTTAATCCGAAATAACCACCCTTTTTCAAGGAATTTTTAATTAAATCCACATAATGTATCCTTCTATGTGGTGGAATATGATGTAAACAGCCCGAATCGTATACAAAATCAAAATCATTTTGACACTCTAAATTAAAAATCGAATCACAAATAAATTGAATTCCAATTCCTTTTTCATTTGCTCTATCTTTTGCCCAATTAATGCCTTCTATAGATAAATCCACTGCTATTACATCAAACCCTTCAATCGCTAAATAAATAGCATTTCTTCCTGGACCGCATCCAAGTTCCAACACTTTCCCTTTGGAGACCCATCCTGTTTCTATATATGAAACTAGATTTTCATCTGGAACATTTGCAAAAAATGGAACATCTTTTTCTCTATTCGCATAAAATTCATTCCAAAATGGTTCTGCCGGTCTTAATAATGAATCAAGCATTTTAATAATATCTTCTTGCTTGTGCAACGTTTCATTTTTCATTTGTACTCCTCCAAATTTTAATAGTCAGAAAATTATTATATATCTTCTAGAACTTTCAGACAAAGAAAAAGCTCCTACTTTTCTTTGTCTGAAACATGCGAGATATCATCAAGTAAAACTATTGAACATCATAAGAATAGGAGTTGATACATATGTGGGAAAGATTTAAAAACTATAAATATTCATCAAAAGAATTAAAGTTCATGCTTTGATTATTTGGTAGTACTTGTTTTGTACTCTCGGTCGCTTTCTTTGGCGGACTATTTTCTTCTGAATTTCTTTGGTTTAAAGGTCTTTGCGCTATTGCAGCACTATTAGTTTTTATAGATGTTAAGCGGAAAACCAATAAGTATAAGGTAGTATTGTGAAAAGGAGCCAATACAGCTGCTTTTTTCTGTTCAAAATAAAAAAGCAGCTGTTAGGCTACTTAAAGTTTGTCTTATCACCAAATAAAATGATATATATATTCTCCCGTCACACTTTCATCAACTCCAGCAACCCTAGCAAATCTCATCACGTCAGCACCCTGAAGGAAATACATCGTTAGCATAACTGGAACCCGTGACCACATAAACCGATAAAGCTCATTAACTCTTTGCTTAGTCGTAACAATTAAATCATTCGCAGGTCCATTAATCCACGCAGAGATTCTAACTGAAGTAAACGGAAGATTTTTCCCATTAACCACTATTCTCGCCATAATATGTGTTATATCTACATCGATACCCTCATTCCCAAAATCAAATCTGTTTCCCATATTTACATAAGTATTCGATGCTATAAGAAATGTTTAAAATGCTTTTTTATTTTCTCCAATCTTCAAGATCTTTATATTGCCTTGTATATTCGTTTTCAAACACATTTTCATGCCATGCATCATCTGCGTCTGGCCTTGACTGCTTGTTATTGTATTCATTCACATTACCATTTCCATTGAACCATTCAGGATTCCTATGAACGTAACGGTAAATAAACTGTCTTGCTTCTTTTAATGAGTTAAATTCTCCAAAGTATATCTTTTGTTCTATCCCTTTCCCATAACCATGTACAAAGTAAGTCATTCCCTTTTCTCCTTGCGTTTCAAAAAAAGGTCTTTTTGACTCATCTATTTTTCTCACATCAACTTAGATTTATTATACAAAATAAAAATATCTATTTTTGAAAAGTTTCACATTTTATTTAAAATTAAATGCAATAAAATACAAATCTCATACATCGCTGTTTTTTCTTTCATTGTGTTCGTTTGTTTTATTTAAATAGGTTAATCTATTAATTCTATTAAATCCATCAGTTCAACTATTACATATTAACGTTTCCTTCATATACTATAGTAGATTGTTAGAAAGGAGGCGTAACCATGGATAGTTGCGTTGTGTTTGTAAACGGACAACCTTTTTTAGTTCTTTCAGTAGCTGGTATCGAAATTGCTAGATTAGAGATTTCTCTTCAAGTAGCATTAGCTTTAAGAGTGCTTGGAATACCAATCTGCGATTAATTACCGTACCAATAAAAAAGAGGGCATTAGCTCTCTTTTTTATTTTCTCGCTATCTTTCCTTAATAACAAAAAACGCTAACCAAGTTCATGGCAGCGCCTACGATAATTACTATTTATTTAATCCCTTCTCCATATTATCTACTACTTTTTTATTTAATTAACTATTTTGTTAAAACTTTTCACCTTTCAACTGGACAAGCATATGTTATTGTATGAAGGAAATCCACTTATAGAAATCTACCTTTCTTGTTAAAGAGCATGCCTATATGCGTGCTCTTTTTTATTATGTTTTCTTTCATTTCTGATTAACATTTTTAACCCTCTTCATACTATTTTTTCAACTTTAGGTTACAAACTATTTCTGTAAGCGCAGTGTTTCCTTTGTACAACAGGCAGTTAGTTTTATCGACTAACTGCCTGTTTTATATAATATTTAAGATTATTTATAGTTTTAACCATAACAGGACCACCTCTGCACTATTCATTATAAATTTTCATATATTGTATTGTGCTTGTCCAAAACGTGAGGTTATTACTCACGCAATCTAAATGAAAGAAAGGAGTGAAAATATGCGCTCATCTAGTTGTAAGCTCACAAACTTTAATTGTGGAGCACAAGCCCCCAGTACTCTACCAGCTCTCGGTTTTGCTTTTAATGCTACTTCACCTCAATTTGCAACACTATTCACGCCACTACTACTACCTAGTACGGGCCCAAATCCAAACATTACTGTCCCTGTAATCAATGATACAATTAGTACAGGAACTGGTATTAGAATTCAAGTAGCTGGTATTTATCAAATCAGTTATACATTAACAATCAGCCTCGATAATGTTCCAGTAGCCCCGGAAGCAGCGCGCTTTTTCTTGACACTAAACTCATCAACTAATATTATTGCAGGATCTGGAACCGCAGTCCGTTCTAATATCATTGGCACTGGTGAAGTAGATGTATCCAGCGGTGTCATTCTAATAAACTTAAACCCTGGTGATTTAATTCAAATTGTACCGGTTGAAGTAATTGGTACAGTAGATATTCGTTCTGCCGCTTTAACAGTTGCACAAATTCGTTAATAAAAACAATATGCTTGGCTAATTAACATTTAATATTCCTTATACACCCCAAAATATATGTTATAGATTTAACACACATTTATATCAAACAAGCATATTTTATTGTATGGTGACTATCTAGTCATACAAATCTAAAGCGTTCATAAGAGCACACTTATATGTGTGCTTTATTTTTTATGAAAATCAGGCTTTAATATAACTATTTTGTTTTACTTTATACTCATCGCTCTTTTGAACATTTACCTTTTTATTGTTATATTTGCTCATTGTTTTTCTCTTTTGTTTTACAAATTAGCTGATTAATTTCACAAACACCTTTTATTAAACATCCCATGTTTCTTCATCCCTTGAATATTTTTCAAATAAAAATACATACTATTTTCAAGCCGCCGTGTCCACGGCTAATACTTCTTTCTTTTGTTACAGTAGAAGCAGGTAGGTTCTTAACTTATTTGCTTTTCCTGTACGTTTTTTAAATATTGAAAATAATAATAAGCTTTTTGAATTAGCATCTTCACTCTTCTCGTAATGGGAATGTAATTTATCACAATTTGCTAACTCATTCTACTCGCTGGCAGACAACCAAAATTGTTGTCTGCTTTATGTATGAGATTTTTCATTTTACATATACTAGTTTTGAGCCTGTTACCAATGCAAGCCATTTTGGTGTTTTGAATTCCGACTAAGCTTTTTGTTGCATAGATTATTACATCTTTGACAACACTGATTTAAAGCGCGTTTTCTGGTTATTCGTAGTTCTAATCCAGAATAATTTTTCTCCTATTAAAGGACAGCAGATACGACTGCTAGTCCTTTTTTCTTATACCGCATATTCCCCCTTCTGGTAGCTTCGAACCACATTGTCCTCATCATTGTAATAAGCAATTCCCCAAAAATGTGACAGTTGTGCTTTTCAATTTCTCCCTCGAACAAAACGAACAAATGAGTTTTCCAGTTCCCAGCGATCGTATTACTCGCATACCCATGTAAGCGAAATGGAGGTTGCGATAATTTTGCATTTTCTTGAAAGCCTGCTCTGCACTGTACATGCGCTTGATGTCAAAAACACCTTCATTCTCGCACTTTACAAACTTCATAAATTCCGCCATCGACATTGTTATAAATTTTGTTCTGAACTGCTGCCAATACAGAAAACTTGCTTTACTTTCCGTTTCAGCAACAATAATTTTCTCGTTCGGCCAATGTTCGAAAATGATTGTTAATTTAAATTTGTAAATAAGAAATCTCAATCTTCACACGCCCTTATTTTTTTCATCTACCAATATGAGTTAAATCATTTATAAACTTCTCTTGTTCCATTTCGATAATTGTAGAATGTGTAATGAAAATACTCACTCGCCTCATTACCTTTTCTTTCAACTAAAGTATTCTGCCGAAATAGTAGACATAATAAGTTCCGTTCTCTTTTTGCTGCTGCATAACATTCCCGTACCGTTTGAATGTGTTACGAATTTCTTTCACCAAATCGTCCAATTCTTTGTTAGCAAAAGATGTTTTCGTATCGTTATACCATTTGATTTTTTCATAATCCGTATCATCAGCAGGGGCGCTAGTACAAATTGCTTTCTCTCGATTTTTTTCGATTAAATATTGTTCATACGTAAGTTACACTTGTTTTTGAATTGCGACATGGTAGTAATACCCTTGCTCTACTGGTTTTGGACTATAAAATTTCCTTTATAAGTTTTAAAATTTATTTTAAATACGGTGAATGAAATTTTCGTTTTTTCTCGGCATCACCCTTGTTGTATACAAGCAAAAAAAGAGCCGCAACACTTTGCGACTCTTTTTGAATAATAACTATTTAACGGCCACGTCTTTGCTGACCTTGTTTTGTACTACTTTTCTTATTACTTGGCTTATTAAATGATCGATTGTTATCATTTCTCGAACTATTTCTTGGGCCACCTTTTGAACCACTTCTTGAACCTTCACGGCTATCTCTTTGGCGATATTGATCTGATTTCTTTGGAGCCGGCTTTGGTACCGGTTTTCCATTTTCATCTACACGTTTTATCTTCGGTTGTTCGATTATTTCTCTTTGCAATGGTGCACCAAGCGTTTTTTCAATTTCTTCTAAATGTTTTTCATCTTTCGCTGCAACGAACGTAATTGCAAGACCTGATCCACCTGCACGTCCTGTTCGGCCAATGCGGTGAATATAACTTTCTACATCCTCAGGAATATCAAAGTTAAATACATGCGTTACACCATCTACATCAAGTCCACGAGCTGCTACATCAGTCGCAATTAAGTACTGAATTTTAGCTTCGCGGAAACTCTTCATGACTCTTTCACGTTTCGCTTGAGGTATATCACCATGAAGTTCAGCACAATTATAACCTAGTCCTTTTAAATTATCATAAAGCTTACTTGCTCTAACCTTTGTACGACAGAAAATAACAGCTAAAAATGGCTGATCACGATCCATAACAAAACGAAGTGCATCTGGCTTTGCACGATCTGTCGTCTCAATGACACGCTGCTCAATTGTATCTACCGTTACTTCTTCACTTTGTACTTGAATCATTTGCGGCTCATCCATATAACGTTTCGCCAATTTTTTAATATCTTTTGGCATCGTTGCTGAGAATAACATCGTTTGTTTACTATCAGGTGTCTCATCTAAAATATCTTCAATATCGTATAAGAAACCGAAATAAAGCATTTGATCCGCTTCATCTAGTACAATTGTTGAAAGATTACTTAAATCAATTGTTTCACGACGTATATGATCTAATAATCGTCCTGGTGTCGCAACAACAATATGTGTATTGCCTTTTAATTTTCTCAATTGTTGTGCTACATCTTGCCCGCCATAAATCGCTAGTACATTAATATCTTCTCTTTGAACAAGCATTTTTTTAATTTCAGTTGTAATTTGCAGTGCTAGTTCCCTTGTTGGTGCAACAATTAAAGCCTGAACATCACTACACTCTGGATCGATTTTTTCTAAAATCGGTAACACGAATGCTAACGTTTTACCCGTTCCTGTTTTCGCCTGCCCAATAATATCTTTACCTGACATAATAACTGGAATTGCCTGCTCTTGAATTGGTGTTGCTTCTGTAATTCCATTTTCACGTAATGTATGATTAAAAGTTTCACTAATTCCTAATTCTAAAAAGTTTTTCAAATAGACCACTTCTTTTCCTTATTTTTCACATTAGCTTTCATTGTACCATTTGTTTCGCCAAATATGAAAAATAAAAAAATTCTTATCTTCTTTTTTTATATTCATCGTGTACTAGTTGGACAAATTCTATTTGTTTTTTCTCTGATTTTATTAATGCTTCCATATTAGTAGGAGACAAAATAAACTTTTTAATTTTTCTATTACTCCAAATTAATTTTGTATACTTTGCATCTTCGTGTAGCCTTCGAAACCACTCGAATTCACTTAACTTTGCAATATGATGTTTTAGTTTCATGTCATTTCGAGGGTAAAATGTACTTATAGCCATTATTACATCAAGCAATAAACTCATCTTCTTCCCTCCTATACATATATATTTCAATGTTAAGGAAACATAGTTACAAGGTGATAAAATTGACTAATACATTCATAAAAATTTTTTGCGTATTTTTCTTACTATATTTTCAATCCACCACAATTATAATGGCGAAATCTCAAACAGATATAATAAGTGAATTCAAACAAGCTTTACTCAAAAATGATAAAAAATTAATGCGGTCATATGTAACAGAAGGGATTGAACTACCTACTTTCCAAACAAATAAACATATTCATGAAATTAAAATAGTACCGTCTCCAAAAGAAGATACTACAATTCTTATTTCCTATTTCAAAGAAACTGATGGCGAATTTACTATCGGTTACATTTTAGAAATAATAACAAAAAACAATAAAATATCTCAAATTAATCAAATTTATGATGGAACGAATCCATTTATGAAAGAAGCTACTATTGTAAAAGAATATGAAATCAAGTGTAAGGAACATATACTTACTCCTACAAAATTCCCGTTCGAAATTCACGAATTTCAAGGGTACATCTATAACGATTACTTAAACCTCCAATACTACAATGAAGATATTAATGGGATTTTTAAAATCACTGTTTCACCAGTTCAAAACAAATTATACTTCTATTCACTTAGGGGAGCTAAGTTCTACAGCTTAAAAAATAATATAAAAGCATTATATAATCCTCATTTTGATTCAGCATATGAGCTTATCTTTCAGCAGAATGGTTTTCAATATACAATTGCAATTGGTAACAAACGCTATATAAAAGGAAAATATAACGTAAAGGATTTAATTCAAATTGCAGAATCTATGAATTAAAAAACCGATCTTTTCAATATAAGAAAGATCGGTTTTTTATTATTTTATATAATGAGTTTTCCTCCATGATAACAATAATACGTTGCTGCTTTAAGGTTTTTAATTCTCTTTAAAGACTCTTCCGCTTTTTCTAAATCTAAGCAAAAATTCGGATTAGCTATTTCTAATTCACAATTATCTTGAACGGCCGCATCCCCTGTAATTACACAGTTTAGATTTGGAAAATATAATGAAATATGCCCCGAAGTATGTCCTGGTGTCGCTACAATTTGACATGTATCATTCAAAATCATTTGACCATCATATACTTTTTCATCGACGGAAACATGTCTTATATTTTTTAATTGTTGTATAAACCACTCACCAAATTCTTTCTCTTCAATTGGCATACGTTGTAACATGTCTTCAGCTTGAACTAGCCTCTCCGATTTTATTTCACCATTAATGTAGTGGGATTCAATTTCACTAGCAATAATATTAACGTGAGGATATTTCACTTTGAAATCATATAAAGATCCTATATGATCGTCATCATAATGAGTAATAATTATATTTTTTAAGTTTTTCATCTCATATCCATGCTTTAAAATTGCGTCTTCAATTAAAGGTAAAAAATTGATATAACCCGTATCTACTAAAGTTAATTCCTTGTTTAATATAAGTAAGCTCGGATAAATACATTGTTTTGCCCCGTTAAATTCAAATTCAATTGGTAGTTCTATTATCTTCATTTTTCTTCCCCCATACCCGGTATTCAATTTTTAATAATAAATAAATCCTCCACATACATTTTACTGTACATACTTATGTAACAAAACACTGTAAGTCGTTACATAACCAACATTCTATTATTTTGAACAGGTAATTTCCTATTTTTATGGAAATATACAATAAAATTGATTATTTCACTACTTCTTTGTCTATCCTTTTAAAAAATCTATGTTTTTGTAAAAGGAGTGTTTATATGGAGAAACAGACCCTTTGGAAAAAATTCAAAAAAAGCTCAACAAACCTTGGGAAATCTAGCGTATATGAAAGTATTATTTTATACTACACAATGAGAAAAAAAGGGTTACCTACTAAAGCGAAATTTATAATATTAGCCGCTTTATCCTATTACGTATTAACAATCGACTTCATTCCAGATATAGCTGCTATTATTGGGATTGGCTTATTAGATGATGTTTTAGCAATCGCTATAGCGCATAAATTTGTAATGCGCCATGCAGATGCTGAAATTCGAGAAAAGAGTAAAATGAAAATGGAGTCATTATTTACTTCAGCTCAAGTATAACTAAAAAGAGCTAAGATCAATTCTCTTAGCTCCTCGTTCATAACATTATTTTTTTGAATACTATTTCACTTCATTAGCTACAAAAAATTGCTCACAAACACTGGAAATGCGCTGCAAGTCTACGTTTCCACCAGATATAACCGCGACTACCTTTTTCCCTTTAATATATGGATCCACTTTCCCTGCAAGTAGAGCAGCAGTAGCTAATGCGCCAGCCCCTTCTACAACAGCTTTACCACGTTGTAATAAGTCTTTCATCGCTACTTCTAATTCACCTTCTGATACTGTTACAATATCATCTACTAATTCTTTTACTACTTCAAAAGTTAAATCGCCTGGTATTTTAACTGCGCAACCATCTGCTATAGTGGGTGCCTCATAATGTTCTACAATCGTACCTTTGTCATAAGATGCCTTCATCCCATGAACATTGTCTGCTTGGACACCAATAATATTAATGGATGGATTAAATGATTTTAATGCAACAGCAATTCCAGAAATAATTCCACCTCCGCCAATTGGTACAATGACAGTATCAACATCCCACATATCATCAAGAATATCCAAACCAATTGTACCTTGACCAGCCATTACCTCTACATCATCATATGGATGTAAGTATGTTTCACCTGTTTCCCTTATTATCTCCTCACATTTTGCCTTCGCATCATCAAAAGTTTCACCGTATAAAATCACATCTGATCCATATCCTCTAGTTGCTTCAACTTTCGCCTGAGGGGCAGAAATTGGCATCACAATTTTACTCTTAATACCAAGTAAATGAGCAGATAAAGCAACTCCTTGCGCATGATTACCAGCGGAACAAGCAATTACTCCTCTCTCTTTTTCTTGATCTGTCAACTGTGACATTTTATTAAACGCACCACGAAATTTAAAAGAACCCGTTAATTGCATATTTTCTAATTTCAAGTGAATTTCTCCGCCTGTTTTACTAGTCAAATAAAAAGATTTTACTAGTGGCGTTTTACGAGCATTTCTGTCTAAAATGGTTTGGGCTTTTTTAATATCGTCTATATGTAACGGTAGTTTTTTAGTTATCATACTAACACCTCTTCCAATGGTCTATTCCTAAGTTTTCGTATGTAGCAACTCCTTTATACGAAACCATCTATATTAAGAAAAAGTCTTTATATATGTACCCCACTCTGTAATATACACATTTGCAAACAATTTAACATCCTCTTTGTATCGCGTTCTTTATAATCATTTAAACATGCAATTTGAATCCAATTATTCTTTTGTAAATACGATGACTCATAATGAACAATGTATCCTTGTAACGCTAACGCATCACCAATCGCCTTAGAAGATTGATTTTCATTTAATTGAATGGTAACTATAATGGGCGCGGCATGTTCTTTAGGTGAAACAAGATTTAAACCCATATTAGTAATAGCTTGTTCAATATATGCATACGTCTCGTTTATTTTTTCAAATGCTTTTGCATCTTCAAATCTCTTTAATGCTTCTTGCAGTGCATACATTAAATTCCATGAATGAGAATATGGAATACTTTCATTTTCTTCATACATACCAACGTCCATATAGGCCGGTAATGTCTCGTTTACTTTCACATTATGATTATAAAAAACGAAAGATAATCCAGTAAACGATTTAATTGCCTTTCCGCTAACACCGCTTGCAAAATATACATCCTTCAAGTCTATCGGTATTGCTCCAATCGAACTGATACAATCTACACATAGCTTCACATTATACTTTTTACTTAAAACATTTAGCTCGTCTAAATCATTTAACATTCCGGTTGATGTTTCATGGTGAACAAACCAAAGCCATTCATAATTGCCAGTTCCCATTATTTTTTCTAATTCGGTATAAATAAACGGTTCTCCCATTTCTTTTTTATACGTATCAAAATGTAATTGTGCGCGTGATGCATGTCCAACTAATCTATTACCAAATTCCCCATTTGTTAATACTAGTCCTTTCCCTTTTAAAGAACGTAACTGTAAAGCAATAGCATCATTTGCTAACGTCCCTGTTCCTAACATAAGTTGTACATGCTTTGCTTTTGTCATGTGAAGTAACCGTTTTTTCACATTGTCCATCGTCACTTGAAATAACTTAGAACGATGCGAAATAGGCTTAGTAGAAAATGCCTTTCGAACATTTTCTTCAATATCTACTGGACCAGGTAAAAACGTATATTCTTTCGTCATAATTCCCCCAACACTCGATGCTTCAAACATAGCAGGGGTAACATACATTGGCTGGAAGGCTGCTGCTTCTGTACCAACTAACGTATGGAAAGATTTGAATCCCATTTGCTCATATAAAGGTAGTTCACGTGTTGTAGCAGAAATGAGTGCCAATTCATATCCGTTTAGAAGCAAATAACGATGTAAAAAGCGAATTAAACCTAAAAACGCTCTTCCATTTCTATATTCACGTTCTACTGAAAGTAAACGAATTTCATATACGTTTTCTCCATGTTCTTGCAAATAATAATCTAGATTTGGAATTTTATTGTCTAACGAGAATGGTCGTTTTCCTCGCAATGTAACCATACCTACTAACTTATCGTCATCTAAACAAATTAAATATGTGTTTTCTTCATGGAAACGATCTATACGAACACGCTCTTTCGTTTCTTCATGTTGCGGAATTTCTTCTACAAATGTTTTATAATTCAACTTATGTATACTTTCAAATTCCCAAGCTTGATCAGCAACTTTATAAATTAACCCCATGCCTTCTCTCCTTTATATATTTAATAAAAATTATAAGTGGAGATTAACTCCACTTATAAAAAGTTCATTTCATTCTCGATTTACATATAAAATAAGTACAATGATAAGTGCACTTAAAATAGTCGTAACAATAGAGTAAGAATACAAAATCATGCACACTGGTAAACAAGCGATTGTAATTAGTCCTGGCTTAGTAAATCCTTTAAAGATTAAATAAAATATAATGAAAACAGCAACAAGGGTAAGCGCTATCAAATAATCAAATGCAATTAATCCTCCAATAAATGTTGAAATCCCTTTTCCACCCTTGCCTTTAAATGCAATCGGGTAAATATGTCCAAGTAAAACAGCCAGTAAAGCTAACATTACAAATGTAGAATCTTCAAAAAGGTATTTTGCAATAGAAACTACGATTGCCCCTTTGATCGCATCACCTAAAAATGTAGCGACGAAATAACCTTTTCCATATACGCGCCCCATATTTCTTGCGCCAGGATTGCCGCTTCCTTCCTGCCGAATATCAACATTATGTTTCCATTTCGTCACTATATAAGCGGTCAATATGTTTCCAAATAAATAAGAAACCACCAAATACAAAAATTGTATACTATTAATCATGTAATCATTCACTTTCTACATGGGAGTACTTATACAATATTCAATGACTATGTATATTGTACTTTTCTTACTTTACATCCCTTTATACATCTTAACATCATATTTTTACAAATCATACAAAAATTCTCATACCGCTATTTATTAAAATATAAATTCTTCATTAAGTAATAGGTTCCTTTCACTGCTAGTTCTGATGGTGATACAAATATAACTTCTCCCATACTTTTCTCGCAGCATTTCTTAAATTCAGCATATATTTCAGGAACGAAACGTAATATACTGCCACTTACTGCAATTGAAGTTGATAAATCAAACTGCATCTTATTGTAAATATTCACCGTAATTCTCGTTAATTCCGTAGCCGCTTGCACCATAATTTCATGTGCATCATCATTCCCATTTCTCGCTTCCTCAATAATGAATGGTGCAATTGCTGCAACTTTATCTTTTGAAAAACTATATACTAGTCTTTTTATATGAGACGATGTCAAAAGTTGAAACTCTTCTTGAATTCTTAAGCTTAATGGGCAAAGTGGAACTCCTTGATCAAATTGATTTGCCATTCTCTTTAAACCTTGTAACCCAATCCAATATCCGCTTCCTTCATCTCCTAAAATATGTCCCCATCCACCGCTATACTCGTACACTTCTCCTTTCTTTCCTAAACAAATCGCACCTGTACCGCCAATTGTTAAAATTCCATCCTTTCCTTTTAAAGCAGCTGCATGAGCAATCGTTGCGTCATTAAAAACTTCAATTTGTGTTCCGTACTTCTTTTTTAGACGTAATGTTAACTCATTCGTATTTGCTCCACTTACACCCGCTAATCCTAAACAAATACAAACGCAATTCCCATTTAATAACCCTCTCTGGCATTGATCAATCGCTTCCATAATATGAAAAAGTGCTTCTTCAAAATCTATTAATATATTTCCAAAACCACTCGTAGCCCTTTCAAGTTCACTTCCGTCTTGATCAAATGCAATTGCTTCTGTCTTTGTTCCCCCGCCGTCTACTCCAATCATATATTTCATATGTTCGCCTCATTCTCTTCAAATTGGAGGGAATGTTATATTCCCTAAAACTACAGATTGCTTTGCACCTGTTGCACTTGGAACATTACTCGGATTACGATGATACGTTTCGTTTGCTAAAATGGCAAAGGCGATTGCTTCTTTCGCCTCTGAAGAATAGCCTATATCTTCTTGAATGAATATGGCGCATTTTTCATTCTTCAATCCATACCGTATCATTTCAACAAGTGTACGATTATAACTGCCGCCACCGCCTAAAATCACCTCATCGATTTCATAATACGGCAGAATAAACTCCTTATACTGATGAACGATTGAACTTGCCGTAAACATCGTGACAGTCGTCAATATATTTTCTTTACTATGTTTTTCAAACCGTTTCAATAACTCACTGACAAATTCTTCTCCAAACTGTTCTCTACCAGTTGATTTCGGTGGATTCATTTTCAAAAATGGATGGTTCATACAATATGTCAAAATCTCTTCTACAACTACTCCCCGTTTTGCAATCTTACCATTTTGATCATATGACAACTGAAATAGCCTTTGACACATTTCATCCATTACCATATTCCCTGGACCAGTATCAAAAGCTATAACGCTTTTATCACTTAGGTGACTTGGTATTACGGTAACATTACCGATCCCGCCAATATTTTGTAGTAGTCTATTTTTAGTTTGATGACGATACAAAATGATTTCCGAATATGGTACAAGTGGTGCACCTTGTCCCCCTGCTGCGATATCCATCGTTCGAAAATTAGAAATAACCGTCGTATTCGTTTCATATGCTATAACTGCTGGTTCTCCAATTTGCAATGTGGAAGGAATCATATTACCATCTTGCTTTGGCTGATGATAAATCGTTTGTCCATGAGAACCTATTAAATCTAATTGTTTCAAAGGAAAATTGACCTCTTTACAAACTTCCTTTACTGCACCTGCGAAGCATAAACCGAGTTTGAAATTTAAACTGCATATGAGTTGTACATTTGAATTTTCTATTGATAATGCCTGCTGGATCTCATTTTTCATATCATTATAAAATGGTACAGTAGTAAAATGGATGAGTTCAACTTTAGAGCCTACACCACTCCTTTCTATATGAACGAGTGCTACATCTATTCCGTCTAACGAAGTACCGGACATTATCCCTGCAATATACATAACATGCATGACCTCCTATTTACTAAAAAACAATCATGTAAGTTACAAACGTACAACCGATCGAAAATAATATAAATCTATAAAACAACTGAGCTTTCGATGCGAACGATCCATCAATGAAAGAAACAACTACTGTAAGCAAAATACTTGCCGCAATGCTTGTAACGAGCCATATACTATGCATTTGTGATAAATCTAGCATTCTTAATAAAGGTACAAAAAGTAAATTTGCACATATCACTCCAAATAATAATAAAAATACACCTTTATAACTAAATTTTATATTCATTCCATTTCACCCTCTCTGGACTTCATGTGAAAGAAGTGATAGACAAAATGCCTATCACTCAAAAATAAAATATAAAACTTACGGATTAACAGATTCCCCATCACCATTTTTCTCAATTTCAAGCATGTTTTTATCGTACATTTTAAAGAATGGTAAATAAATAAGGAAGGATATTGTTATGTTTATAAATACGAGTACAATCGCTCTCCAATCCCCACCTGTTGCTAAATATGCACCAATTGGAGCTGGTAATGTCCATGGAGGCATTATATGTGTTGGTGTAACAAACCCCATCGCAGTTGCTGAGTATGCAATAGTTGCTGTTACTAGTGGTGTAATGATAAATGGGATAATTAATATTGGGTTTAGTACGATTGGCAATCCAAAAATAACAGGTTCATTAATATTAAAAATACCAGGTACAATACAACTTCTCGATAATGCTTTCGAATATTTCGATCTACCAAATACGATCATGGCTAATACAAGTCCTAGCGTTGCGCCCGAACCACCAATCCATATAAACCATTGGTATAATGGTTCTGGTGAAATGAATGGTAACTGATTTGCGCCACTAGCAACTGCTTCACCATTTTTCCCTAAATATACTTCCCATAATGGCCGGGCAACAGTTCCAACAACCGACACACCATGGATTCCGAATGACCAAAAAAATGTAATTAAAAATACTGGAATGATTACACCGAAGTAACTATCACCAGCTTTTACTAACGGTGCCGCTAATTTATCAACTACATGATGTAAATCAATACTAAAAACGACAGTTACTAAACTCATTAAAATAATAACGAATGCAGCAGGTATAAGTGCTTCAAACGAACGTGAAACAGACGGCGGTACTTGTTCTGGCATTTTAATCATTACATTTTTCGTCTTACAAAATCTTAATATCTCAACTGATAAAATAGAAACAATCATTGTCACGAATAATCCATGACCCCCGAGATTTGTCATCGGAAGCATAAACCCTTTTTTATCAATTAATTCAGGCGTTAATGTTAATAGTAATGAACATACTGCAAGCTGTGCTCCTGATAAAGCATCTAGCTTATAACTTTTCGCTAAATTATATCCTATTCCAAATGCTATATATAAAGACATAATAAACATCGTTAAACGATATGGTATTAATATACTTGTTTGATTTTTTAATGCCCAAACAGATATGAAACTATCTTTCGGTAATGGTGGAAATGCTACGATTAAAAAGAAACTTCCTACAATAATAAATGGTAACGCTGAAATAACTCCATCACGGATTGCTTGTAAATGCCTCTGTTCAGAAAGCCTTGCCATCGGTCCAGATAAGTTTCTATCAAGAAACGTGACAAATTTATTCATAACGCTTCCCCCTAACTAATTAAATCATTTACAGTTTTTAATAAAGTCGGTCCGCCAAGCAGCGTGTATGCTTGTGGCGGTATGATACCGCACGGGATAGATTCCTCTTCTGCGAATTTTTTAACAGAGTCAAATCTATGTCTTACTTGAGGTGCAACCATTACAACGTCCCAGCCATTCTTTACTTCTTCCTCTATCTCACTTGTTCCAATGGCATGGACTTCCATGTTTACACCT
Source organism: Bacillus sp. AY18-3 (assembly GCF_008042305.1). Lineage (NCBI taxonomy): Bacteria > Bacillati > Bacillota > Bacilli > Caryophanales > Bacillaceae > Bacillus > Bacillus sp. AY18-3. The sequence continues at coordinate 143,372 of NZ_QKQR01000024.1, forward strand.
TTTTTCTCCGCCTCTTTTTTTAAAGCGTTTACAACAATTGCACTGGACATCCCTCCAGAACAAACGAATAAAACCTTCATTTATTAATCCTCCTATACTTATAAATTATCCCCTTCGGATGAAAGGAAGTTTCACTTTACTAACAAGCATATGAAGAAGTAAAAGAATTTAGTTATATTGAAAGTAAATTTCAGTAAAAATATTTTTCCTATTAAATTAATGTTTCAATATTTATTTTTCTCAATTGTAAGTACAACCTCACCTCGGATATCATATTAGCTAACCATATAATAGGGAGGCGTATAAATAATCATGAAACGTTTATTAGTGATATGTTGTATCGTCATCTTTTTTATTCCTTTCTCTTTCATTTCTCCTCACTCTACTTATGCTGAAGTAAATACTACGTATAAAAAATATGAATTACGTGCTGTATGGATCGCATCTGTTCTTAATATTGATTGGCCCTCAAAAACTGGCTTACCCGTCGGAAATCAGAAGCAAGAATTTATTAGATTATTAGACGATGTAAAAAACACTGGTATGAATGCAGTCGTTGTACAAATTAAACCAACTGCTGATGCTTTTTATCCTTCAAATTACGGTCCTTGGTCTGAATACATTACGGGGACACAAGGAAAAGACCCTGGATATGATCCACTCGCATTTATGATTGAAGAAGCACATAAAAGAAATATAGAATTCCACGCATGGATTAATCCATATCGAATAACGATGAATCACTCCGATATAAATCGATTATCGAATAATCACCCTGCAAAACAACATCCGGATTGGGTTGTACCTTATGGCGGGAAATTATATTACAACCCTGGTATTCCAGAAGTGAAAAAGTTTATAACTGAAGGTGCTTTAGAAATCGTACAAAATTACGATATTGATGCGTTGCATATGGATGATTATTTTTATCCATATAAAGTAGCGGGCGAACAATTCCCCGATCAAAAAACGTACGAAGCATATAATAACGGTAAATTTACAAATATAGAAGATTGGCGACGTGACAATGTAAATGAACTTGTCAAAGGTTTAAATACTGCTATAAAACAAGAAAAATCATACGTAAAGTTTGGCATAAGTCCGTTCGGCGTATGGCGAAATATAGCTGACGATCCAACTGGCTCTAACACAACTGCAGGCCAAAGAAACTATGATGACCTTTATGCTGATACACGTGAATGGATACAAAAAGGTTATATTGATTACATTACACCGCAAATATATTGGAATATTGGTTTCACACCAGCTGCATATGACATATTAGTAGATTGGTGGGTAAAAGAAACACATAATAAACCGATTCACCTATACATCGGTCAGGCAGCCTATAAAATTAATAATAATTCTGTCCCCGCTTGGTCTGATCCTGAAGAATATCCAAGACAAATTACATTAAACCGGTTATCTCCTGAGATAAAAGGTAGTATGCATTTCAGCTTAAAAGATATTAATAACAATCCTCTAGGCATTAAAGATAGACTCACAAACGACATATATAAACATCCTGCATTAATCCCACCTATGCCTTGGCTTGATCATGATCCACCTAAACAACCGACTTTAAAAGGTGCTATTCCAAGAGATGAAGGTATTGCAGTAGGTATCATTGATAATAGAGAGAATGACTCTGCTTATTACGCCATTTACCGTGTGAATGGCAAAAATGAAGTGGATATACAAAATCCAAAACATTTACTTACTACTGTAAGGAAAACAAAACTTGGAGAGATTTATGTAGATAAAACAGCTATTTCTGGAGAAACCTACACATATGTAGTAACTGCAGTTGATCGATTGCATAATGAAAGTGTTGCTTCTAGTCATACAACCGTTAAAGCAAAATAACAACTAATAAAAAAACGCCTTAAAAGCTAAGAACTATAGCTTTAAGGCGCTTTTCATTTATTTATTTTTAAACTTCTCAGTCGCTGCTCTCATCTTCACATTCAAATCGTGATCAATCGAGTCACGAATATCTCGCTCGACTACTTCCATTTCTTTTTGGAAATTTTGCAAGTAGATTTTTAATTCTTCTTCTTTTTCTGGTCGTTGTGAAGGTGGTAATTGTACGACTAACGATAGCATCGCTGTTAAATCTTTCATTAAGAACGTTTCAAGTTTATGTTGTTGTTCAAACATACGCTGCTCCTGATAATACGGCAAGGCATTTAATACTGAAATTGTAATTTCATCAACCGTTCTTTGTAATGAAGGGTTTATTGAGCGTTTATACGTTTGAATTGTATTTAATGCATCTGGATATCGATCATAAAAATACAATTTATAAAACGAAAGGTCTGATGGTTTTACTGTTTGCTGCGTTTCTTGTCTTAAAAAATCTTTTACTTTCATCGCCGCTACATCAATATCTTCATTTGTAAGTTTTTTCGTTGTTTTTGCCATTACATGTACTTTTTTCTGTTTTTCTTTCGGTAACATTGAGAATACTTGCTCTCTCGTACGTTGACCCGATGCACAAAAAAGAGTGTTTAATGTATATTGTTCTTTCTTTCCTTCCGTACGAATCCAGCGATAAAAGAGTGGGTGTTGTGTAAATTCTTGTAAAAACGGTAATGATTTATTCGATAACTTATCTAAAGAATCATGTGCTCTTTTATATGGTTTCGTCCATGAAAAATACAGTTTACGTCCGAAATATACAACTAAAACAACGACAGTAAATGCGATTAATAGCAATGTACCCAATAGTACTAATACTGTTTGAATGAAACTCATTTTTTCACCTCCTCTAAAAGTCTGTTATTTCCTTGGACGCTGAATGAGTTTTTGTTTCATTTCATCATTAAATGTGTCTAATTCAACTACAAACTTCTTACTTGACTCGATAATACGTTCTGATGATTTCTCAGAAGCTTCAATCGCAGCAAATACATTTTGGAATGATTCACGTAATTTATCCATGCTAATAGCAGGATTTTCAAGAAGTTTTGTTGTCTCTTCTGTATTTTGTTTTAATGCTTGTGAGTTACTTAATACCATTGATTCAATTGCTTCATTTGTCGCATTCACTGCATCAATTGTTTTACGCTGATTTGTTAACGCTAGCTGGATAGCAGCTGAAACTGTTACAACGTTTTGCGTCATCGTAATTGCATTACGAATTGCCTCTGTTAACTTTTCATTATTTTTCTTAATAATGTCTACAGATGCGATAGATTGTAATAGTACACTTTTCGCTTGCTGCATATTTCGTGTACGTACTAGAATTTTTTCTAATGCATCGTTAATTAATGGAATATCTCTTTGACGTTCTGGATTTTGTTTCTCAGCTTCCAGCATACCAGCGAGTTTTCTTCCTAAGTATACTTGTTTATCAAGAGCGTGAATTTTATCGTGCGATTGTTCTTTAAGCATTTCAAGACCAACTGTATCTTCTTGTAAGTTGTCACGACCAATTAGAAGGGATCTTATAATCTCTTCAATTTGTTTATCTATAGATTGATATTTATGCACGTATGTTTCAAGTGGATTTTTCTTGAATACTTTAAACATAATTTTCTTCATACCACTTGCTTTTAATGAATTCGGATCAAGCTCTGATACCACTTTGCGTAATTCTAACAATGTATTTGGAATTTCTTCATTCTTGCCATTCATCATCGCTGTTACAGGACGTTTTAATGCTGATAACGTTTGTCCTGCTGCTTGTTGCTCTTTATCCCCTAAATCTCCTAGCTGTGACAATACTTTTGATAAATCCGTATTTTGCTCGCTATTTAATTTTTGTACATAAAGATCAGCTTCTTTATTCAGTTCCTCTAATTCTTGATCTTTTATAACTGTATCTACTACTACTTCTACATTATTATCTTTCACAATGGATACAGGTTCTTTTTTCTCGAGTTCAGTCAACAAAATCGCTCCTTTATTTATATGTGCGAATTTATATGCACTATATTTCATCTATTATATCGTATTTCATATACATTCTAACTGCTTGAAATCGATTTTTTTAGAAATGCCTGTTTATGCAGTCATTCCCTGTTTCTTAGTATAAGTATACCTGTTCTCAACATTATTTTCCTCAGACTTAAGACCTAGAGAACAACATGCTGAAGGCGGATTCTTCGTATGTTACGTATATAAATTACGTCCTTCCCATCCTACTGTACTCAATCTTTTGACATACACCCTTTTTCAATGTGATAATTATATTACGCTCAATCCTAACTCTTCTTAAGCGCTACAAATGCTCCATTTTGAAATGCCAATAACACCGTTTCAAACATTTCATCTTCTTCAATCATTTTTCTAAACTCGGTTAATTCACTTGCATGAGAGGTTGCGTTATCAACAACAAGAAAACCCTTTGGTTGTAAAATGCGTTTTATATGCTCAAGCCACCACATGTATTGCGTCCGCTCTGAATCTAGGAAAATAAAATCAAATGAATGATCTAGTTGCACATCTAAAAATGCCCCTGCTTCTTGATTATGAACATCAATCCTTTGTAAAAGGTTTGCCTTTTCAAAATTGACTAGTGCCTCTCCAACTCGTTCTGAAGAAAGCTCTACAGTTGTTACATTTCCATTTGTTTCTTCTACCGCGCTAGCTAACCACAATGTAGAATAACCATTAGAAGTTCCAATTTCTAAAATGCTTTTTGCGCTACATCCTTTTACTAAAATTGATAAAAATTGCCCCATCTCACGAGAAATATTCCGTAATTTTTCTTCCCGTGTTTTTTTGTTTCGATCATGCTCTTCTCCATATTGTTCAAGTTGAAATAATAATGAATCTAACGTATCCATTCTTTTCATCGCCTTTCCAAGCAATATGATGAAAAAGCTCTTGCTGCCCGTCTACTTTCATTATATGCGAAACGAAATCCTTTTTCTCGTTATATGACAAAGATTTGAATTTTTTTATAGCATATTGTTTCGTTTTTTGGTAAAGTTAATTTCTACGTGCAATTATTCCATTCATACTATTTTTAATTCAATTGCAGTTGTTAAATCATATAAACCCCAATTAAATGAATCGGTATTTCAAATTCAATTAAGCGCCCTTTCCGGACGCATTTTCTTTTGTTTATATATTTCTAGAAGAAAGGATGCTTACAATGAACGTGATTAGCTTAGATGCTGCTCGAAAACGAAAACAGCATAAAAAATTAATGATTACTATACCGATTATTTCACGTATTTATGAAGAAGATGGGGAAATTAAATTTGAGGTAGCAGGCGAAAAAGATGTACCTCTTGAAATGTTAGAGAAATAAAAAAAAGACGCACTTCTAAAGAAATGCGTCTTTTTTTATACCATTACATTTAAGTGCATAAGTTTTTCAGGATTAACCATCATATAAATGTTTGAGATTTTCTCATTCTCAAATGTAAATGAAAGCACATAAGTCACTTTATTATTTACTTTAACAATAACACCTGGGCCTCCATTTACCATTTTATAATCAACATTGTACTCTTCCGGGAACTTCTTCCTAATTCCAAAGAATAAACGTATAATTCTATCTGCAGAATAGATTGGATGGATTGCAGTTGTAGTTTTACCACCACCATCAGCTTTTAATATTGCATCTGTTTTTAATACTTCTAACATGCCTTGCGCATCCCCACACTGCAAAGATGATACAAATTTCTCCACATAGGCAGCCATCTTCTTCGTACTTAATGTTGACTGCTTCGGCTTATCCAAAATACTTTTCCTTGCACGTTGAAAGATTTTTCGGCAGTTCGCACTACTCTTATCTACAATTGAAGCGATTTCTTCGTATTCATAACTGAAAACCTCTCTTAATATGAAAACAACTCTCTCTACCTCAGACAGTTGTTGTAAAAGTAATAAATATGCCGTAGAAATTGATTCTTTCATTACAAATGACTCTGATGGATCATCAACCTCTTCCACAAATGGCTCTGGCAACCACATTCCGACATATACGTTCCGTTTATGTGCTGCCGAACGTAATTTGTCAATTGAGCGATTTGTTACCATTTTACATAAATAGGCTCTCATATTTTCTATAGTTTGAACGTCCTCCATATTATTAAGTGATATAAATACGTCATGGACGATATCTTCAGCATCCATAACACTCCCAAGGATTCTATATGCTAACGAAAATAATAATGATTGATACGTTTCATATAATTGCTCCGTTTCCATGATGAACTGCCTCACTTTCAGATTGCTTTAATATGTGTAACGCTGCACGTTTTCCGCTTGCCACCGCAGCATCAGCTAATATTTCATCATGCCCAGCCCAATCTCCTGCAACATAAACACCTGGCATTCCAGGTATGTTAGGGCCTGGTTTTTCAACACGGTCAATATGAGGAAAATCATATACTACCGTTATTTTCGGTAAATATTGCTGTGCAACAACTTCTCTTTTCCAATTCGGATGTAACAACTCCATCATATTTTCTAACTGTTCTTTCTCTTCTTGAATATGATTCAGTTCTAGTACAGGGTTATGGTATTTAATTAGACTCACTACAATTGATCCATCTTCACTTAATTTAGCTGCTCTCGATTGATTCGTGAAAAATATAGGTTGATCTAATCCCAATGCAAAATGATGTAAAAGATTCGGTAATTGTTTTAAACCAATATCTAACGCTGCCACAGTCACTTGTATAGATTGTTCACTCCATTTTTGCAAACTTGTTCCTTCTGTACCTTTTATAATTTTACATGCCTCTTTCGGTGGAGTTGTTACAATAACTGCCCCTGCTTCAAATACTTCCTCGTCAAAACAATGTATTCTTTGTTTTCCTTCACAATGCTCTATTTTTAAAACATGCTTTTTAGCCAGAAATTGTACACCACTAGTATTCGCTATTCCTCTTAAATTTGTTATTATCGTCTCCCAACCACCATCTACATAAAGTACTCCTTCTTTCATAGAAAGCTGTATTTGCTTTACTACGGAAGATGCTAATTGTATTGTAGGAGCATACGTATATGTTGTTGTTCGGCATAATGCATAAAATATATTTCGAACCATTGGATCTTTAATTTCATTTTCTGCCCATGTAGTTAGGCTTATTTTCGGAACTTTTCCTACATCTAAGTTTCCTAAATGAATCATAAGACGAGCGAACTGTACTTTTGCAGACCATGAAAGTAACGGTGTTGATAAAATAGAGCGAAAATCTGTTGGAATGGTATAAATATCCCCTTTCCATATTCCATTTGCTTTTGTAGATGGGATTCCACCTGGAAGATTTACTCCTAGCTCATTAAAAGTTATAAACGCTTCTCCACCTCTATATAAAGCATGTGCACCAAGATTCATACAAATGCCGTTTTTATTTATAGTCATCCCTCGACCGCCGAAGTGACTGGACTTTTCTAATACAATAACTTTCCTTCCAGCTTTCGCTAAATATATAGATGCTGTTAATCCAGCAAGCCCACCACCAACAATTGCTACATCAAAATTTTTCATAATAAAATCCCTCCTTATACGTTCTACATACAAGACGAACGATTAAGGGGGGATGTGACATTCAGTTACACATAATTTATTTCACCTAACCACTTTATTGCAGTATCAACTGTCAAACAGTTACACCTTCTACAAACAAACTTATTTACATAATAATGTTATTTTCTATTCAATTACATGCTGGTGCCATATTTCACTTTCTTCTTCACTCATTCCTCCAATTATTTTTGAAAAATCTATATTTCTATCAAACGAGTCTTTTAACATAAAAAATTGTTCAAACGTTCCTGTAAATATTTCTAATGAATGCGAACAACAAATCGTTTCAAGGTTATCAATTGTTGCGCCATCTAATTCTAATTCCTTTAGCCCATTCATTTTACCTAATGCCGCTCCATCCTTTACCTTTGTATCTGTCAATTTTATATTTTGAATTGACGCATTGTGTTGAAAACAATTTAAATTAGCAATGATGCTATTTTCAAATTCAATTTTGATTAACTTATTTAAATTTTGCAAAACAAGCAAATCCAATTCACTAACATTCTCTAAACCTAAAATATATAAATGCTTTAAATTATCTACTCTCGAAATCGCATAGAGCTGCTCACGATTTGAAATATGTACAGAAAGCGATTCTAATTTTTGAAACTGCGGTAGCAACGAAAAATCTTGAATACTTGTATGTGTAATATTTAATTTTTTTAATGATGACATTTCTACAAGTTCCGATAAATTATTTATCTTCGTATTCTTTATATTCATTTCTTGTAAGTGTTTTAGATGTATGATTGGCGTTAAATCTTGAACCGGATTATTAACTAAATATAACTTCTTTAAAGAATTCATTCGTTCTAATCCTGCTAAATCTCGAATTTCATTTCCGGATAAAATTAGTTCTCTCACTTCTGTACACATTTGTAATGGACTAATATCTACTAACCCTTTTCCACCTAAATATAATCTCTTCTCTCTAATAAACCTGTTTGCACGTTCAGATGCACCCACTATATATTTCCAATTCTCATCTAAACTATCGTACCAATCATTAACGTTATTTTCAGATTGAAATATAAATTGGGGCTGTAAAACAGGTAATTCAATATTAAATAAAGCGTCTAAAAAATGTATATTATCATTAGCACCATAACTCCAATATAAATAATCTTCCTCTTGATGAATGGTGAAATTTTTATTTTTTAGCGTTTGTAAAATAAATAGTAACAAATCTGAAATTCTATTTGCAATTACATATTTCACTTCTTCATCTCGTCCAAAATTAATAACTTGTCCCACTTTCCCCTTTTCATCCGGATCAACATCTATTCCTAAATTGTTACCGCCATAATCTTTACTAATAGGTATCCAATCGTGATTCACATATCTTTCCTTAATATATTCTGTTGGTATTGAAAATGCATCAAAATTAAAAAAATCATCCTCTTCAATTCTTTTCCATATTCTCCACTCATCCAAAACTTCATCTAACGAGAGAAATGGCAAACCAAAAAACAACCCTGGTCCTGATTTATCCTCACCGTTATGTGCAAGATAAAGATTACGTAATTCATCTGGAAACGCAATTCCCATTTCACTTTCGGCATATTGAATTTCTTCTATTGTTGCAGGTGCATTCAAAAACGGTTGAAAGTAATTTTTTAATTCAACTTCCAACTCTTTTAAAATAGTATGGTTCATTTTCTGCACTCCCCTTGTACTCCAAATTAAAAAAGCGCTATCTTTTACATTAATTGTAATTAATAGCACCTTTTTTCGCAATGAAACTCTTGTAATTATAGTGCATTCAAATGAACATTTTTATCACTTTACAAACCAAGGGCAGCAACGCTTTCACATTTCAATAACTAGACTCATATCCTAAATTCAAATTGCATGAAAATATAAGAAAGGCGGGTAATACAAATGACTTCTAATATCGACTACACTTCCCCCTCAACCAATTTCACCCATGATTTAAATAAAAGTAATTTTTTTAAGAAAGATGCCCAAAATTATATAAACGTACTTGGCATAAAACAATTAAATACTTTAGAAAATACTTCTTTATTAGATATCTATTTAAGTACAGGAAATGTTGTAGAGCCACATATTCATCAAAATGCAGCTGAACTTGTTTACTGTATTTCAGGATCTGCTGTTGTTTCCTTACTTAATCCTTTTACAAACCAAATATTAAACTTACCGATAAAACCAGGGCAAGTTGCCAACATTCCACAAGCGTGGTGGCATTATGAGATTGCTACAGCAGATGGTACTCATTTATTAGCTATTTTCGATGCCCCAACCCCAGAAGTTATTTTTGGTTCTGATATTTTAAGATTAACCCCCGCTAATATGATGGCTCATACTTACTGTCTCGATGAACAACAATGGAAACAAGCAATATCCCCTATTCAATCCACTACAGTAATTGGTCCTCCAGCAAACTGTAATCAGAATCGCAGCACGATAAACCCAACAACTCAGCCTCCTAATCCACAACAAAATTTATATTACCAAGATTCATATTATTTCCCTCTTTACTGGGGATATTAATTTAAATACTGAAAAGACAATTATTCATCTCCGCGGAAAATACGCAGGAGATTTTTTATTGTATATCTCCATTTCTATTTTTTTCGTAACAATTAATAGAGTACATACATATAATATTTATATATTTAATTGGAGGTGATAGTACTATGAGTAATTATAACTATCGAAAAAACTACTCTAATAATAAAAATAGTAGTTCATCAGCATCCTCTCAGTCTTCGAATTCTCAATCTTCCAATTCCCAATCACAAAGAGATTTAGCCGAGCAAGGCTATGTAAAGAAAAAAGGATGCAACTGTAATAAAAACAAATAGTTTATTACTAATTTGAACAATAATATTTCAACGCTCACGATAAATACCTTTCTTCCCTTGTACACTGTTTATTTAATGGATGAATTCTGTTCTTAATAGAATTCATCTTTTTTGTTTATTGGTAATTTTTTAAACGATATAACTTACTCCATAAACAATAGAGTACAAATTATAAATTTTGATTTTTTTATACCAACTTAACAAAGAGTAATTTCTCAATTGATTTATCACCAATCTTTCCATAAAATATAGCCCTTCCTAATAAAATTAGGAAGGGCTATATACAAATGTCAGTTTAAATTTCAAACAACCATTGTAACAAGTTAGACGATATTAATACCTGCACTTACAAATCCAGCTAATGCAGCTATTGGACTTGCTGCTGTTAATGAAACATATAACAGTATTTTATCTCCAGCAGCTACTGGGATAGCTTCAGGTATGATTCCCGATGCTGTAGCACCAATCGCTATTACAGCAAATGCTGGTGCTAATAATAGAGGTGCTCCCTGTACTGTAAACGTATTACTTGCTGCAGGTGCAGTTAATATTTGTATCTGCACTTGAACAGGTGATAATGGAGCTAATGCAGCTGTTGCACTAAAGAAACCTGCTAATGACGTAATTATTGTGACCAAAACAATTATTATGTGACATTTATTTCCTTCTTACTTATTTTATATTTGAGTGTTTTCCTATTATAAGAGCTAAAAAATTGTGCATAGGTTTCATTCACTTAAAATAGGAAACATGAATGATAATCAAACTTGAAAACGTAATTTAATTATGTTCATGACTCACATATTAATTATATGTTTTTAATAATTGACTGCTTAGATTAAACACCTAAACTTAAGAGTTTATTTTAATTTTCCACGTTTATCTCTTAGGTCCAAAAGCACATTTTAATTTAAATATTAAAACTAAGCATGTGCATATAACCAACAAGTAACAACACCATCTTTTCAGATAAGTAACAATATCTTTACTAAAATTATGCTCTCTCAATAATTAAGAAGCCGTTTCTATTATAGAAAACTTTCATACAATATATCGGACAAGTTATTCTATACTTCGTTCAAAAAATAATTTAGGAGGTGAGAATTAATTGCCAATCATCCAACCATTTATGGCATCTAGAAGATTTACATCTACACTAGGAGCTGGAACAGGAACAGGTGCAGCTTTTGCAATTGCTGCTACAGCTTGTTTAAACGATGCTGGTACTACTGCAACTGCTTTTCCAACTTTTACGTATTACAACTTTTATGTAAACGGCATTCTTCAACCTAGTGTGAACTCCAGTATTACTACTGGACCTACTGGTGCTATTACAATTCCTGGCGGAGATGCATTAGACGGCGGAATTCCAATTACAATCGAATTTATCGTCACTTAGTTTAACTACTTTAATGTAGAACAAAAAGACAGATTCTTTTTATTTAAGAATCTGTCTTTTTTAATTAATAATGATGAATTGCAAAATAATTGAAGAACCTTGCGTTGGTGGTTGATTATCCAATAAAGTTAGCTGACCATTACTAACCTGATATAATGGTTGTGGTTGAAGTATTCCATTAATAAACAAATTAATATAGGAAACCTCATCAGGAGGTAATATGTGTGTTGTACCATATTGAGCTATCCCATCTGAATCTGTATATATAAGTTTTTCGCCATCTGAAAAAGTGTAAAATAATAAATTAGTTGTTGTTATTGGTCCAATAACTCCAGTTGGACCTGTTACTCCCGGTGTTCCCGTTAAACCGGTCGGGCCTGTTAAACCGGTCGGGCC
>NZ_QKQR01000025.1:0-58227 GCF_008042305.1 Bacillus sp. AY18-3
GACGTCGCCAAGCAACTAAACACGAGTCAAATGACTCGTGTTTTTTCGTGTTTTCTTTTATAATCCATAGTAATTAAAAAATGTGTTTAAATAATTATTATTTTGATTAAATACAGGGGAATGTGGCTAGGATAGTGAATAAGCAAAAGAGTTGCAAATTTTATTAATACGTATATAATTAAAGTCAAAGATAGTCAAAGTCAATAAAGGTGGCGGATAAATGAGAAATATATCTGATATCATTGAGCAATATCTAAAGCAAGTTATTGACTTAAGTAATAATAATGTGATTGAAATCAAAAGAAATGAGATTGCGGATCGATTCGAGTGCGTACCATCTCAAATCAATTATGTAATCAATACCCGTTTTACGATAGAAAGAGGATTTGTAGTAGAAAGTAAACGTGGTGGAGGAGGTTACATTCGCATTATAAAAGTCAAACTGCATGACGATATAGACATGATTGATCAAATGCTTCATATGATTGATCATAGCGTTGCGCAAGGGAATGCAGAGAGTATGATTATACGTTTAATAGAAGAGGGAATCATAACAAATCGTGAAGCTAAACTTATGTTAAGTGTACTAGATCGTTCTGTATTATCAATGGATGTTCCTTCTCGAGATGAACTTAGGGCTCGAATATTATGCGCAATGTTAAGAACACTGAAATATAAATAAATATAGCTTTTGTAAAAGAATAATAACTAAGAGATAAGGCAGTTAAATATTGTAGAGGTTTTGAAAAAAGAACACGCACTTTTATTTAAACAAGTAAAGGAAAGTGAACAATCTAGTAATGTATGAAAAGTACTATCAGATAGATCGTTCCTATTGTAAAGGTGGGGATAGTGATGACTTGTCAAAACTGTAATATAAGACCAGCAACTTTACATTATACAAAAGTAATCAACGAAAAGAAGACGGAAGTTCATCTTTGTGAGCAATGTGCAGAACAAAGTGGCTATACGTCTTTCTTTCAATCACCGCAGTCTAACTTTTCATTCCATGATTTATTTGCTGGGTTATTACACGGTGAATCAACAATGTTTGAAGAAGGACAAAACGGGCTTTCGAATACAAGTATATTAAGGTGTCCAGATTGTAAGATGACATATGAGCAATTTACAAAGGTGGGACGGTTTGGATGTGCTTCTTGTTACGATACATTTAAGGAACATTTAAAGCCATTATTAAAACGTCTGCACGGCGGACATACAGGTCATTGTGGAAAAATTCCGGAACGTATAGAAGGAAATCTTCACTTAAAGAAAGAATTAGATGAACTAAAACTCATTCTGAAACAATACGTACAGAAAGAGGAGTTTGAGAAAGCTGCTGAAGTAAGGGATAATATTCGAGGTCTTGAAAATCAGCTTAGTGAGCATAGAGAGGGGGAATAGTTCTATGTCACTGGACAAAATTATGAATGAAGCGATTAGTCCATGGATGAAGGGGGATGGCCCTGATTCTGATATTGTTTTAAGTAGTCGAATTCGTTTGGCTCGTAATTTTAAAAAATATCAATTCTCTACTATGCAAAACGAAGAAGAAGCTAGACAGATTCATGAATTATTTAAAAAGGAATTTATAAATAAAACGGTAGAACCTTTTGGAGAGTTTGAACTATTAAAAATGAATGAATTAACGCCTCTTCAAAGGAGAGTATTAGTTGAAAAGCATTTAATTAGTCCTAACCTTGCAGGAACAGAATATGGAGCATGTCTATTATCAGAAAGCGAACATATTAGTGTTATGCTTAATGAAGAAGACCACATTAGGATACAGTGCTTATTTTCAGGGTTACAGTTATCAGAGGCTATTCAAAGTGCCAATCAAATAGATAATTGGATAGAGGAAGAGGTTGAATATGCTTTTGATGAATCACTTGGATATATAACGAGCTGCCCTACTAACGTTGGTACAGGATTGAGGGCTTCCGTAATGATTCACTTACCGGGACTCGTTTTAACGAAAAGAATTAGCCGCATTATACAAGTAATTCAAAAATTAGGGTTAGTAGTAAGAGGAATATACGGTGAAGGTAGCGAAGCGTTAGGTAATATATTTCAAGTGTCAAATCAAATGACGCTAGGAAAATCTGAAGAAGATATTATTGCAGATTTAAAAAGTGTCATTCAACAAATCATACAGCAAGAAAAAATGGCTAGAGAATTAATTGTACAAAATTCAAGTATTGAGCTTGAAGATAAGGTTTATCGCTCTTATGGCATACTAGCAAACAGTCGGTTAATTCAATCTGCAGAAGCGGCCACTTGCTTATCAGATGTACGACTTGGTATTGATTTAGGATATATAAAAGGTGTATCGAGAAATATTTTGACTGAGCTAATGGTTCTTACACAACCAGGCATTTTACAACAATATGCAGGCGGACCTTTAGGACCAGAAGAAAGAGATTATCGAAGAGCAACCTTAATCCGTGAGCGATTACGTATTGAAAAAAACTAAGCGCAAGTAGGAGGCGATTTCTATGATGTTTGGAAGATTTACAGAAAGAGCACAGAAAGTATTAGCTTTATCTCAAGAGGAAGCAATTCGTATTGGGCATAATAATATTGGAACAGAACACATTTTACTTGGGCTTGTACGCGAAGGGGAAGGAATTGCAGCAAAAGCGTTAATTGCTCTTGGATTAAGTCCAGAGAAGGTTCAAAAAGAGGTAGAAGCGTTAATTGGACGCGGAACAGAAGCTTCTCAAACTGTACATTATACACCGCGTGCTAAAAAGGTTATTGAGTTGTCTATGGATGAAGCTCGTAAATTAGGTCATTCTTACGTTGGAACAGAACATATCTTACTTGGTTTAATCCGTGAAGGTGAAGGTGTAGCAGCACGTGTTTTAAATAACTTAGGTGTTAGCCTAAATAAGGCAAGACAACAAGTATTGCAACTCCTTGGAAGTAATGAAGCAAGTTCAGGACACCAAGGTGGTTCTTCAACGAATGCAAATACACCGACACTGGATAGCTTAGCACGTGATTTAACAGTTGTTGCACGTGAAAATCGTCTAGATCCTGTTATCGGTCGTGGTAAAGAAATTCAACGTGTAATTGAAGTTTTAAGCCGTAGAACAAAAAACAATCCTGTATTAATTGGAGAACCTGGTGTAGGTAAAACGGCAATTGCAGAAGGATTAGCACAACAAATTGTAAATAATGAAGTTCCTGAAACATTAAGAGATAAGCGTGTTATGACACTAGATATGGGTACAGTTGTAGCTGGAACGAAATATCGTGGTGAATTTGAAGATCGTTTAAAGAAAGTTATGGATGAAATCCGTCAAGCTGGAAACATTATTCTATTTATTGATGAACTTCATACATTAATTGGTGCAGGTGGAGCAGAAGGTGCAATTGATGCATCTAACATTTTAAAACCATCTTTAGCACGCGGAGAGTTACAATGTATTGGGGCGACAACCTTAGATGAATATCGTAAATATATTGAAAAAGACGCGGCTTTAGAAAGACGTTTCCAACCAATTCACGTTGATGAGCCAAGTTTAGACGAATCAACTCAAATATTGAAAGGTTTACGTGATCGTTACGAAGCGCATCACCGTGTATCTATTACAGATGATGCAATTGATGCAGCTGTAAAGCTTTCAGACCGCTATATTACAGATCGTTTCTTACCAGATAAAGCAATTGATTTAATTGATGAAGCTGCTTCAAAGGTTCGCTTACGCTCTTATACAACACCACCAAATCTAAAAGAGCTTGAAGTAAAACTTGAGGAAATTAGAAAAGAAAAAGATGCAGCTGTGCAAAGTCAAGAATTTGAAAAAGCTGCTTCCTTACGTGATATGGAACAACGCTTACGTGAAAAGTTAGAAGATACGAAGCGTCAATGGAAAGAGCAACAAGGAAAAGAAAACTCAGAAGTGACAGTAGAAGATATTGCAAATGTCGTTTCTACGTGGACTCGTATACCGGTTTCTAAACTTGCACAAACAGAGACTGATAAATTATTAAACTTAGAATCCATTCTTCACAACCGTGTTATTGGTCAAGATGAAGCGGTAGTAGCTGTAGCGAAAGCTGTTCGTCGTGCTAGAGCAGGATTGAAAGATCCGAAACGTCCGATTGGTTCATTTATTTTCTTAGGACCAACAGGTGTAGGTAAAACAGAACTAGCAAGAGCATTAGCAGAATCTATGTTCGGTGATGAGGATGCAATGATTCGCATCGATATGTCTGAGTACATGGAGAAGCATTCGACTTCTCGTTTAGTTGGATCTCCTCCAGGATATGTTGGATATGAAGAAGGTGGACAATTAACAGAAAAGGTTCGCCGTAAGCCATATTCAGTTGTCCTATTAGATGAAGTAGAGAAAGCTCATCCTGATGTGTTTAACATTTTACTACAAGTATTAGAAGATGGTCGCTTAACGGATTCCAAAGGGCGTACAGTTGATTTCCGTAATACAATTGTTATTATGACATCTAACGTTGGTGCAGATGCGTTAAAACGTAATAAACATCTTGGATTTAACGTACAAGATGAGAGCCGCGATTATTCAGATATGAAAGGTAAAGTAATGGATGAACTGAAAAAGGCATTTCGTCCAGAATTCTTAAACCGTATTGATGAAATTATCGTGTTCCATATGCTTGAGAAAAAACATATTCAAGAGATTGTAACACTTATGGTGAATCAGTTAGTGAAGCGCTTAAAAGAGCAAGAGATTGAATTGCATTTAACAGAAGGAGCGATTTCAGCCATTGCTGATAAAGGATTTGACCGAGAATACGGTGCTCGTCCGCTTCGTAGAGCAATTCAGAAACATGTAGAAGATAGACTATCGGAAGAACTTTTAAAAGGTGCTATTGAGAAAGGACAAAAAGTTATCTTTGATGTTGAAGGGGAATCATTTGTCATTCATAGTGCTGAAAAGGTAAAATAAGTATAGACAAACTAAGAGGGCTACGAGATAGCCCTCTTTCTTGTACGAGAAGGATAAACTGTTTATAGATGAAAGTGAAGTGAAATATAAAACGATATGGCTAAAAAGAAAACAAAATTCACATGTCAAGAGTGTGGTTATCAGTCACCAAAATATATGGGGAAATGCCCTGGTTGTGGTCAATGGAATACGCTTGTTGAAGAGATGGAACCGGTTGTATCATCAAGACGCCTTAATTATGCCAATGCAATTCAATCGGAAGTAACAAAACCAAGACGCCTAACAGAAGTAGAAACAAAATCTGAGGCACGTATTGAAACGAAATTCCAAGAGTTTAACCGTGTACTTGGTGGTGGGATTGTAGATGGATCCTTAGTACTTATTGGTGGAGACCCTGGGATTGGGAAATCAACATTGTTATTACAAATTTCATCGCAATTAGCAGATTCTTCATATGATGTACTATACATATCAGGTGAGGAGTCAGCAAAGCAGATTAAACTTCGTGCAGATCGTTTGCATGTAAAGGGTAGTAATCTATTTGTTGTAGCAGAAACTGATCTACAGCGAATTGCAGCGCACATTGAAGAAATGAATCCAGCTTTTGTTGTTATTGACTCTATTCAAACGATACATTTACCTGAAGTGACGTCAGCCCCAGGAAGTGTAGCGCAAGTACGTGAATGTACAGCGGAATTAATGAAACTTGCAAAAACGAAAGGAATCCCTATTTTTATCGTCGGACATGTAACAAAAGAGGGGGCAATTGCAGGACCTCGTATGTTAGAACATATGGTCGATGCAGTTCTTTACTTTGAAGGAGATCGTCATCATACATATCGTATTTTGCGAGCTGTGAAGAATCGTTTTGGCTCCACGAATGAAATGGGTATTTTTGAAATGAAAGAGCTCGGTCTTGCGGAAGTCTTAAACCCTTCTGAAATTTTTCTTGAGGAAAGACCCGTTGGAGTCGCGGGATCAACAGTAGTTGCCTCAATGGAAGGAACAAGACCGGTTTTAGTAGAAATACAAGCATTAATCTCCCCTACTAGTTTTGGAAACCCTCGAAGAATGGCGACGGGAATTGATCATAACCGTGTATCGCTTATTATGGCAGTGCTAGAAAAAAGAACAGGTTTATTATTGCAAAACCAAGACGCATATTTAAAAGTAGCAGGTGGTTTGAAATTAGATGAACCAGCAATTGATTTAGCTGTGGCTTTAAGTATTGCTTCAAGTTTTAGAGATAAATCTACGACACCAACTGATGCAGTAATAGGAGAAGTAGGATTAACTGGAGAAATAAGAAGAGTATCAAGAATTGAACAACGTGTACAAGAAGCAGCTAAATTAGGATTTCAACGTGCTATTATTCCTAGAAAAAATTTGGGAGGATGGACAATTCCGGATGGGATTGAGGTAGTAGGTGTATCTAATTTAGGGGAAGCGCTTCGTTTGACATTAGGAGGCTAGGCTATGGAAGAAAACAAGCAACGTGTCAAAAGTATGATTAATATTTTACAGCTCGTGGCCCCAGGAACACCACTGCGCGAAGGGATAGATAATGTGCTTCGCGCACAAACAGGGGGACTAATTGTTCTTGGATATAATGAACAAATTAAAAGTATCGTTGATGGGGGATTTCACATTAATTGTGCATTCTCTCCTGCTAGTTTATACGAATTAGCAAAAATGGATGGGGCACTTATTTTAAATGAAACTGGAAGTAAAATTTTAATTGCAAATGCACAGTTAGTTCCAGAGGCATCTATTGATTCTATTGAAACAGGTATGCGCCACCGGACGGCAGAGCGTGTAGCAAAGCAGACAGGTAGTCTCGTTGTGGCTATTTCACAAAGACGTAACGTAATTACACTATATCAAGGGAATTTACGTTATACACTAAAGGATATAGGTGTTATTTTAACAAAGGCAAACCAAGCTATTCAAACGTTAGAAAAATATAAGGCTGTATGGAATGATGGTATTACGAATTTGGGCATTCTAGAATTTGAAGAAGTCGTTACAATGTCCGAGGTGGTTCATGTGTTACATAGTGTTGAAATGGTACTGCGGATTAAAAATGAAATATTGAGCTATATTCATGAGTTAGGAACGGAAGGTAGGTTAATTCGTTTACAACTTACAGAACTACTAGCTGATTTAGAGGCAGAGGCAGCGTTATTAATTAAAGATTATTATCAAGAAAAAACACAAGACCATCATCAGATTTTGAAAAAGTTACAAGATCTTGCGAATACACAACTTCTAGAGGATAGCGATTTAGTTAAATTGCTTGGCTATCCAGGACAAATGAGTTTAGAAGAAAGTGTGACGCCGAGAGGATACCGAATCACAAGCAAAATTTCGCGCGTTCCGCCACTTATCATTGAAAATTTAATTAATCGATTTAAGACTTTGCAAGGTGTTTGTCGAGCAACTATTAATGAATTGGATGATGTGGAAGGAATTGGAGAAGTAAGGGCGAAGAAAATACGAGAAGGCTTAAAAAGAATCCAAGAGCATCTCTATATGAGTAGACACAATTAAGAATATTACATTGATTCCATAATATAACGACACTAGAACATTTTTGGTATAAGATATGGTATATTGGTAAATAAAACTATTTATAAAAAAAACACGTCCGCTTTTGCATTCGGCGTTTTGATTAGCGAAACAATGGTTAATAATGAGTAGGAGGTGGTTGGATGTTAAAACGGATTGTACAGCTCTTCTTTCTAGTAATTGGCGGAGCGTTAGGGATTTACTTAATCCCAAAAGTTATTAATGTATTAGACATCGGTGCCGTTCCTTTATTGGAAGGATCGTATGTTCGTGCAATTATTGGTGCAATTATTTTATTTTTAACAACATTTTGGCTTGTAGATTATATTGTTCAACTTATTAAGCATATTGAAGAGGCTCTTGTAAAGGCGCCTGTAGCGGATGTTTTATTTGGTACATTAGGGTTAATCTCTGGTCTTATTGTTGCATATTTAATTTTAATACCAATTCGTGAATTTACAATTCCAGTTATTAGCACAGTGTTGCAAGTGTTCTTTACTCTTTTACTTGGATATTTAGGATTCCAAGTAGGGTTTAAAAAGAGGAATGAATTGCTAGGATTATTTACATTACCACAACGTGGGAAGAAGAAAAATAATAATAGTGAGAATGAAGAAACTGAGGTAGAAGAATCTACAACTCATTGGAAAATTCTCGATACGAGTGTAATTATCGATGGGCGTATTGCTGATATTTGCCAAACAAAGTTTTTAGAAGGAACAATTGTGATTCCACAATTCGTGTTAGAAGAACTTCAGCACATTGCCGATTCTTCTGATGCTTTAAAGCGTAATCGTGGTCGCAGAGGATTAGATATTTTAAATCGTATTCAAAAAGAGATGCCGATTCCGGTAGAAATTTATGAAGGCGATTTCGATGATATTCAAGAAGTGGATAGCAAACTTGTAAAGTTGGCGAAAATCACTGGTGGAACGGTAGTAACGAATGATTTCAATTTAAACAAAGTTTCTGAATTACAAGGGGTAACGGTGTTAAATATTAACGATTTAGCTAATGCAATTAAACCTGTTGTACTCCCAGGTGAAGAACTGAGTGTTTATGTTGTCAAAGATGGAAAAGAACAAAATCAAGGTGTTGCATATTTAGATGATGGCACGATGATTGTAGTAGAAGATGGTAGAGAATATGTAGGTTCACAACTCAATGTGCTTGTTACTAGTGTGTTACAAACATCGGCTGGGCGTATGATTTTCGCCAAACGTAAATTATTAGAAAAAGCATTATAAGTAGAGGATTATTAATATGTATACATTAATTATTCCAGCAGCTGGTCAAGGTAAGCGGATGGGTGCTGGTAAAAATAAGTTGTTCTTACTTATTAATGAAGTACCGATTATTGTGCATACGTTACGTGCTTTTGAAAAAGATAAAGCGTGCAAAAGTATTATTATGGCAATTAACGAAGAAGAACGTCCGTATTTTGAAGAATTAATGCAGAAGTATCCAATTGAAAAGCCAGTACAATTTATTCAGGGCGGAGCCGAAAGACAAGATAGTGTATATAACGCCATTCAGCATACTAGTGATGTTGAGTATGTTCTTGTACATGACGGCGCGCGTCCATTTGTAACGAACAAAGTGATTCAAGATGTATTAACTGCAGCGGAAAAATATGGAGCGTCCATTTGTGCGGTACCAGTGAAAGATACAGTTAAGAAAGTAGAGCAGGGTATCGTTGTCGAAACGGTAGAAAGATCTCAGCTTAAAGCTGTACAAACACCACAAGGGTTCGCTGTTTCTCTTTTGTTAGAAGCTCATAGAAGTGCAAAACAGGGTTGTTTCCTTGGTACAGATGATGCAAGCCTCGTAGAACGTATCGGGAAGCAAGTAGGTGTAGTAGAGGGGAGTTACTATAATATTAAAGTGACGACTCCAGAGGATTTATTAATTGCTGAAAGTTTCCTTCATGTTCAAAAGAAATGAAAGTGATGATTATAGCGAAAAAAAGCTCGGCAACAGCCGGGCTTTTCTTTATAAGGATAGCGATATAATATAGAATCATAAAGCTCTGTAGTTTAGCTTGAGGAGGATGTAAAAAATGTTTCGAATTGGACAAGGTTTTGATGTGCATGAGTTTGCGGAAGGTAGACCGTTAATTATTGGTGGAATTACAATTCCTCATGAGAAAGGATTAATTGGTCATTCAGATGCAGACGTATTGTTACATACGATTGCAGATGCATGTTTAGGTGCAATTGCAGCTGGGGATATTGGAAAGCATTTCCCTGATACAGATCCTGCTTTTAAAGATGCTGATTCAGCTGTATTGCTGCAAAAGGTTTGGGAATTTGTACGTGAACAAGGTTACGAGTTAGGGAATCTAGATTGTACAATTATTGCTCAAAAGCCAAAGATGGCACCACATATTGAAAGTATGCGTAAACGTATTAGTGAACTATTAGAAACGTCTATTGACAATATCAATGTAAAAGCAACAACAACAGAAAAATTAGGATTTACAGGTAGAGAAGAAGGAATTGCTTCTCAAGCAGTTGTTTTATTACAGAAAAAATAATGGTTTTTAATTCGTAAGATGGATAATCACATTTTTTTGGTGTACAATTATAGAATGTGTTGACATTAAGAATGGAAGGTGTACCAATTATGGAAAAGCAAGTGAGAGTGCGCTATGCGCCAAGTCCAACAGGACACTTACATATCGGAAATGCGCGTACGGCATTATTTAATTATTTATTTGCTCGTCATCAAGATGGTAAGTTTATTATTCGTATTGAAGATACTGATGTGAAACGTAATGTTGCTGGTGGAGAAGAAAGCCAATTAAAATACTTGAAATGGCTCGGTATGGACTGGGATGAAGGTGTTGATGTTGGTGGTGAATTTGGACCATATCGTCAAACAGAGCGTTTAGATATTTATAAAAAATTATATGAAGATTTATTAGAACGTGGTTTAGCTTACAAATGTTATATGACAGAAGAAGAGCTAGAAGCAGAGCGTGAAGGACAAATCTCTCGTGGTGAAACACCGCGTTATGCTGGAAACCACCGTGATTTAACTGAGGAGCAAATGAAGGGATTTGAGGCTGAAGGCCGCATTCCGAGTATTCGTTTCCGTGTACCGGTTGATCGCGACTACACGTTTAAAGATATCGTAAAAGATGAAGTTGCATTCCATTCAAATGATTTCGGTGATTTCGTTATCGTGAAAAAAGATGGAATTCCAACTTATAACTTTGCGGTAGCAGTAGATGATCACTTAATGGAGATTACACATGTACTTCGTGGTGATGATCATATTTCAAATACGCCAAAACAAATGATGATTTACGAAGCTTTCGGTTGGGATATTCCGCAATTTGGTCATATGACTTTAATTGTAAACGAAAGCCGTAAAAAGTTAAGTAAGCGTGATGAATCTATTATTCAATTTATTGAGCAATATAAAGAGCTTGGATATCTTCCAGAAGCGATCTTTAACTTTATTGCACTACTAGGTTGGTCGCCAGTAGGAGAAGAAGAAATCTTCTCTCAAGAAGAATTTATCAAAATGTTCGATGCAGCTCGTTTATCAAAATCACCTGCATTATTTGATTCTCAAAAACTAAAATGGATGAACAACCAATATATGAAAAAGCAAGATTTAGATACGGTGGTAGAATTAAGCTTACCGCATCTAGTGAAAGCTGGACGTATAGGTGAAACTTTAAGCGAACAAGAACAAGCTTGGATTCGTGATGTAATTGCGTTATATCATGAACAAATGAGTTTTGGAGCTGAAATTGTAGAGCTTTCTGAAATGTTCTTCAAAGATCATGTTGATTATGAAGAAGAAGGACAAGAAGTATTAAAAGGTGAACAAGTACCAGAAGTACTTCGTGCATTTGCGAGTCAAGTAGAAGCACTAGAAGCGATGGAACCAGCAGCGATTAAGGCGGCTATTAAAGCAGTGCAAAAGGAAACAGGTCATAAAGGTAAAAACTTATTTATGCCAATCCGTGTTGCAACTACTGGTCAAACACATGGCCCAGAGCTTCCTAATGCTATTGCACTTCTTGGAAAAGAAAAAGTTTTAAATCGTCTTCAAAAAGTAATTGGTTAACATTTTCTAGATTTAGAAATATAATAAGTATACTTAAAACCTAATAAGGAAAAGCGACGAGAAGGAGAAGTAGAAAATCAGGCTTTTTACAGAGAGAACCACCTTTAGGCTGGAAGTGGTTTATAAGCGGATTTTTGAAATGCCCCTTCGAGTCTTCTGCTGAACAGCGAATTGTTTTGTGAAACGTCTTAGGGCGTAAAGTAAGCAGAAGCGGTGTACACCGTTATCATAGATGAGTTTGAGGCTTTCTTTAGCCTAAACAGAGTGGAACCGCGCTTATAAGGCGTCTCTGTCAATATGACAGAGGCGTCTTTTTTATACCGTAAAAATGGGTATGAGTATAAGTTTTATCCCCGTGTATAAAGATTTAGGGGGATAAGTAGGGAGTTAAGGGAGTTAGTTCACTCGAAAAAGCAGCCCATAAAGGGGAGGGAGCGTCGATGTTTAAGAGGCTTCGGGAAGATATTGAAGTCGTTTTTGAACAGGATCCAGCGGCAAGAAGTTATTTCGAAGTCATTTTGACTTACTCTGGATTACATGCAGTTTGGGCCCATCGAATTGCACATGCTTTTTATAAAAAGAATTTCTTCTTTATTGCACGTTGGATCTCACAAGTTAGTCGTTTTTTTACTGGTATTGAGATTCATCCAGGAGCAACAATTGGTCGTCGTTTTTTCATAGACCATGGAATGGGGGTTGTAATTGGAGAAACGTGCGAGATTGGTGATAATGTAACGATCTATCAAGGTGTTACATTAGGTGGTACGGGTAAAGAAAAGGGGAAGAGGCACCCTACAATTCAGGATAATGTATTAATTGCAACAGGTGCTAAAGTACTAGGTTCTATTACAGTTGGAGAGAATTCTAAAATTGGAGCAGGGTCTGTCGTATTAAAAGAAGTGCCTGCACATTCTACAGTTGTAGGTATACCTGGCCGAGTCGTTATTCAAAATGGAGTAAAGATCGGTCAAGAATTAAATCATTCTGACCTTCCAGACCCAATTTTTGATAAGTTAAAGGTCATGGAAGTAGAACTTGATAAATTGAAAAAACAACTTGAAGTAAAGGTAGAAAGGAAGGATAAAAATGACTATTCACATTTATAATACGTTAACGCGTCAAAAGGAAGAGTTTACTCCATTAGAAGAAAATAAGGTAAAGATGTATGTGTGTGGACCTACAGTTTATAACTATATTCACATTGGGAATGCAAGACCACCTATGGTATTTGATACGGTACGCCGTTATTTAGAATATAAAGGGTATGATGTGCAGTATGTATCTAACTTTACTGACGTAGATGATAAATTAATTAAAGCAGCAAATGAATTAGGTGAAGATGTGCCGACAATTGCTGACCGTTTCGTTGAAGCGTATTTTGAAGATGTAACGGCACTAGGTTGCAAACATGCAACAGTTCATCCGCGTGTAACGGAAAATATGGATATCATTATTGAATTTATTCAAGAACTTGTGAATAAAGGATATGCATATGAATCAGAAGGTGATGTGTACTTTAGAACGAAGGAATTTGAAGGATACGGTAAATTATCGCATCAACCAATCGCCGACTTACGTCACGGTGCACGCATTGAAGTAGGAGAAAAGAAACAAGATCCTCTTGATTTTGCTCTATGGAAAGCTGCGAAAGAAGGAGAAATCTTCTGGGAAAGCCCTTGGGGGAAAGGTCGTCCAGGCTGGCATATTGAATGCTCAGCAATGGCGCGTAAATACTTAGGAGATACAATCGATATTCATGCTGGTGGTCAAGACTTGGCATTTCCTCATCATGAGAATGAAATTGCGCAGTCTGAGGCATTAACAGGAAAAACATTTGCACGTTATTGGATGCACAATGGATATATTAATATTAATAATGAGAAGATGTCTAAGTCACTGGGGAACTTCATTTTAGTTCACGATATCATTAAGCAATATGATCCACAGCTAATTAGATTCTTTATGCTATCGGTACATTACCGTCACCCAATTAATTTCAGTGAAGATTTACTACAAAGTACAAATAACGGACTGGAAAGAATTAAAACGGCCTACGGTAATTTAAAACACCGTATGGAAAGTAGTACTGATTTAACAGATCATAATGAGAAATGGTTAGCGGAACTGGAAAAATTCCAGACTGCATTTGAAGAAGCAATGAATGATGACTTCAACACTGCTAATGCAATCACTGAGTTATATAATGTAGCAAATCATGCAAATCAATATTTACTGGAAGAACATACGTCTACAGTTGTAATTGAAGCATACGTAAAACAACTTGAAACATTATTTGATATTTTAGGGTTAGAATTAGCGCAAGAAGAGTTGCTTGATGAAGAAATTGAGGTACTTATTCAAAAGCGCATTGAAGCTCGTAAAAATCGTGATTTTGCGTTATCGGATCAAATTCGCGATGATTTAAAAGACCGTAATATTATTTTAGAAGATACCGCTCAAGGTACAAGATGGAAAAGAGGATAAGAATGATTGATGCAAAGCAATTAAACAGCTTAGCGTTAGCATATATGGGTGATGCGGTATATGAACAATATATCCGCTATCACCTACTTCAAAAAGGGAAAGTTCGTCCTAATCAATTGCATCGATTAGGGACAAGCTTTGTTTCGGCAAAAGCGCAGGCGAAAGTTGTTTATCATTTATTAGAGACAGCATTTTTAACAGAGGAAGAAGAGGCGGTACTAAGAAGAGGGCGTAATGCAAATTCAGGTACTGTCCCGAAAAATACTGATGTACAAACATATCGATATAGTACAGCCTTTGAAGCGCTAATTGGCTATCATCACTTATTAAATAATCGTGAAAGATTAGACGAAATTGTATATAAGGCAATTGCTGTTTTAGAAGAAAAGGAAGGGGGCACATCATCATGAGTAGTGAATATATTATCGGACGTAACCCTGTAATTGAAGCGTTACGCTCAGGAAGAGATATTAATAAAATTTGGATCGCGGAAGGTGCTGCCAAAGGACAAATACAAATTGTACTAGCACTAGCGAAAGAAAATAAGATTATTTTACAACATGCACCAAAGAAGAAGTTAGATCAATTAGTTGAGGGGAACCATCAAGGTGTAATTGCTCAAGTGGCTGCATATCAATATGCTGAGCTAGAAGATCTATTTAAAGTGGCAGAGAAGCGTAACGAAGATCCGTTCTTCTTAATTTTAGATGAAATCGAAGACCCGCATAACCTAGGTTCTATTATGCGTACTGCGGATGCAACAGGAGCTCATGGAATTATTATTCCGAAAAGAAGAGCTGTGGGACTTACTGCATCAGTTGCGAAAGCATCGACTGGAGCAATTGAATATATTCCTGTTGCACGTGTAACGAATTTATCTCGTACAATCGATGAATTAAAAGAACGTGGACTTTGGATTGCTGGTACAGATGCAAAAGGGAAAACGGATTACCGTAATTTAGATGGTAAAATGCCAATTGGATTAGTAATTGGAAGTGAAGGAAAAGGTATGAGTCGTATTATTGGTGAAAAATGTGATTTCTTAATTACTTTACCGATGGTCGGTAAAGTTACATCCTTAAATGCTTCAGTAGCCGCAAGTTTGTTAATGTATGAGGTATATCGTAAGCGTCACGAAATTGGTAAATAAAAAATGAACGATATTTTAATCGTTGACGGTTACAACATTATCGGAGCTTGGGGAGACTTGAAGAAACTACGGGATGTAGATTTGCAATCATCAAGAGATGCACTGATTGATAAGATGGCGGATTACCAAGGATACACAGGTACAAAGGTAATGATAGTTTTTGATGCTTATACAGTCCAAGGTATTGAAAAAAAGATGAAACAATCGCGTGTGGAAGTCATATTCACGAGGAAGAATCAAACTGCAGATGAAAAGATAGAGCAGCTTGCGATTGAGCTTAGAAATATAAATACGCAAATATATGTTGCGACTTCTGATTATACGGAACAATGGGTTATATTTGCGCAAGGTGCTCTTCGGAAATCTGCACGTGAATTGGAGTTGGAAGTACAAGCGATGGAGCAACAAGTAAGAAGGCGTACACAAGACACAAAAGAAAAGCAACCCGCCATGCGAAAGATATTTAGTAAAGATATTACAGAAAAGTTAGAAAAATTAAGAAGAGGAGAGCGTTGAAGCATTGACGCTCTTTATCTTTTTACTGTATAATATTGCTAAATAAATAGCGGTCGGAGGGATCAAGGTGGAAGCAGGCTTCGTAAGTGTAGGCGACGTTACATTTCGTGATTTAGAGGATGAGGCAATCGTTGAGTTAGTTCGAAAAGGTAATACTGACGCTCTAGAATATTTGATTCACAAATATAAGAACTTTGTTCGCGCGAAATCGAGATCTTATTTCTTAGTGGGTGCCGATCGAGAAGATATTGTTCAAGAAGGTATGATTGGATTGTTTAAAGCGATTCGTGATTATAAAGAGGACAAGCTGTCTTCATTCAAAGCATTTGCTGAACTGTGTATCACTCGGCAAATTATTACCGCTATTAAAACAGCAACAAGGCAAAAACATATTCCGTTAAATTCATATGTGTCTTTAGATAAGCCGATTTATGATGAGGAATCTGATCGGACATTATTAGATGTTATTTCGGAAGCGAAGGTAACGGATCCTGAAGAAATGATTATAAGTCAGGAAGAATATACAGACATAGAATCTAAAATATCTGAATTATTAAGCGATTTAGAAAGAAAAGTGCTTTCTTTATATCTAGATGGTCGTTCTTATCAAGAGATTTCGGAACAGTTAAATAGACATGTGAAATCTATTGATAACGCTTTACAGAGGGTGAAGCGGAAATTGGAACGATATATGGAAATGAGAGAGAGTACTACTTTAAATTCATAACAAATGCTACAGGTGTAAAAAATCACCTGTTTTCTTTTTGTAGAGAGTGCAAAAGGCATGTCATTGACATTGTCTTTTGTTGTATGATACATTTTTAGGGACATAATGTTACAAGGTTGGTGTAACTAATGAGGAAAAAAGTTGTACTCTCATGTGAAGAGTGTAAAAATCGAAACTACTCTACGATGAAAGATACGAGCTCAGTAGAGCGACTTGAAATAAAGAAATTTTGTAAAACATGCAATCAGCATACAGTTCACAAGGAAACAAAATAAATAATTGAAATAATACACTGGAGGTCCCGTAGATGCGTTTAACGAACTTTTTCGGCGATGTAGGTCGCGAAATGAAAAAAGTAAGTTGGCCTAAAAAAGATGAATTACTCCGTTCAACAGCGACTGTTATCGCTACAGTTGTCTTCTTTGCGATTTTCTTCGCAGTGGTTGATATGGGCATTTCTTCTTTAATTCGGTTAATTCTTGGTTAATTCTTGAATAAGAAGCACTTATCCATGATATAATGTTATTTATAAGAACTGTGTAAAGGCCCGGTGAACGGGTTTTTTCATTTGCGCAAAAAAATGTACGTCAGGGAGGGAAGGACGCTCGTCCTAAATGAATGGAAAAAAGTTGGTATGTTGTCCATACTTATTCTGGATATGAAAATAAAGTAAAAGCAAACCTAGAGAAACGTGTAGAATCAATGGGTATGCAAGATAAAATTTTCCGTGTTGTTGTCCCGGAAGAAGTAGAAGTAGAAATGAAAAACGGTAAAGAAAAATTAATGAAAAGAAAAGTGTTCCCAGGTTATGTATTAGTAGAATTAATCATGACTGATGACTCTTGGTATGTTGTACGTAACACGCCAGGTGTAACTGGGTTCGTTGGTTCTTCTGGTTCTGGATCTAAACCATCACCTCTATTAGAAGAGGAAGTGGTTACCATTATGAAGCATATGGGAATGGACAACGAAGTGGTTGATTTCGACTTTGAACTTCATGAGACAGTGCGTGTAAATGAGGGGCCATTCGCAGATTATACAGGTGCTATTGAAGAAATTGATGTGGAGAAGAAAAAGGTTAGCGTGCTTGTGGACATGTTTGGTCGCGAGACTCCAGTTGAGCTTGACTTCCATCAAATTGAAAAATTATAAAATGAAACTTGAAATGAATTGTAAAAAGTGATAATATCTTTTAAGTCAGTACGTCTTCGTTATCGGAGACGTTTTTTGAAAGATTTTATCCTTACAGATAAAATATGACGTGGGAGGGCAAATCACTGTCCAATTGACCACATCACGGACTTAAGGAGGTGTGTCTCGTGGCTAAAAAGGTAATTAAAATGGTAAAGCTTCAAATTCCTGCAGGTAAAGCTAACCCAGCTCCACCAGTTGGTCCAGCATTAGGACAAGCAGGTGTTAACATCATGGGCTTCTGTAAAGAGTTTAACGCTCGTACAGCTGATCAAGCTGGTCTTATCATCCCTGTTGAAATTACGGTATTTGAGGACCGTTCATTCACTTTCATTACTAAAACTCCTCCTGCTGCTGTTCTTCTTAAGAAAGTAGCTGGTATTGAGTCTGGTTCTGGTGAACCAAACCGTAATAAAGTGGCAACTGTTAAGCGTGATAAAGTACGCGAAATCGCTGAAACTAAAATGCCTGACCTTAACGCTGCTAGTGTAGAAGCTGCAATGCGTATGGTTGAAGGTACTGCACGCAGTATGGGCATCGTTATCGAAGACTAATTCGATTTGTTTTTTTAAAAAGGTTGCGGGTCTGGAATTCCAATTCGCAACCTTTATTATCGTAAATGATTATCGTTTTTAAATAAATGGATGGCGCGCATCCTCAGGTTATACCTGAAAATAAGCGTAAACGTGGGAGGTTATTCCGCTAAAACCACATTCGAGGAGGAAATAAAAATGGCTAAAAGAGGTAAAAAGTACGTAGAAGCTGCAAAGCTTGTTGATCGTGCAACTGCTTACTCTGCAACAGAAGCAGTAGAATTAGTAAAGAAAACAAACACAGCTAAATTTGATGCGACTGTAGAAGTTGCATTCCGTTTAGGTGTTGACCCTAAGAAAGCTGACCAACAAATCCGTGGTGCAGTTGTTCTTCCACACGGTACTGGTAAAGTACAACGTGTATTAGTATTCGCTAAAGGTGAAAAGGCTAAAGAAGCTGAAGCTGCTGGAGCTGACTTCGTAGGCGATGCTGATTACATCGGTAAAATCCAACAAGGTTGGTTCGATTTCGATGTAGTAGTAGCAACTCCTGACATGATGGGTGAAGTTGGTAAACTTGGTCGTGTATTAGGACCTAAAGGTTTAATGCCAAACCCTAAAACTGGAACAGTTACTTTCGATGTAACTAAAGCTGTTAACGAAATCAAAGCTGGTAAAGTTGAATACCGCGTTGATAAAGCTGGTAACATCCACGTTCCAATCGGTAAAGTATCTTTCGAAGATGCTAAATTAGTAGAAAACTTCGGAACAATTGCTGACACTTTACAAAAAGTTAAGCCAGCTGCTGCAAAAGGTACTTACATGAAGAACGTAACAGTTGCTTCTACAATGGGACCTGGCGTACGTGTAGACGTTTCTACATTAGCGTAAAATTTGGAAGTTGACTTCATAAAGAAGTTTTTATATAATCATTTATGTTGTGAATTTAATTAGTGTACCGTAGACAGTAGGTGTCAATAGACTTAATTTCCTACCTAGGTGTTAATATACGAAACGGAATTTTTTTCTGTGACTATATGCCTCCATGTCTACAAGTTGGGCATGGAGGTTTTTAGTGCACTTTCGGTACATCTTCTATATAATCTACAGGAGGTGTAATAACATGAGCAAAGTAATCGAAACTAAACAACAAGTTGTAACTGAAATCGCGGACAAACTTCGCGAAAGTAAATCTACAATCGTTGTTGACTACCGTGGTTTAACAGTTTCTGAAGTAACAGAATTACGTAAAAACTTACGTGAAGCTGGCGTTGAGTTCAAAGTTTACAAAAACTCTTTAACTCGTCGTGCTGCAGAGTCTGCTGAAATGGCTGAGTTAAACGAATTCTTAACAGGACCAAACGCAATCGCGTTCAGTAACGAGGATGTAGTTGCTCCTGCGAAAGTATTAAACGACTTCGCTACAAAACATGAAGCTTTAGAAATTAAAGCTGGTGTAATCGAAGGTAAACTTGTAACACTTGATGAGGTTAAAGCTATCGCTACTCTTCCATCACGTGAAGGCTTACTTTCTATGCTTCTTAGCGTTCTTCAAGCTCCAATCCGTAACCTTGCACTTGCTACTAAAGCAGTTGCAGAACAAAAGGAAGAGCAAGGCGCTTAATTTTTTAAAAGATAATTACTTGTTATCTATAAAACAATACAAACCTATTTAAGGGAGGATATTTACAATGACTAAAGAACAAATCATTGAAGCAGTTAAATCTATGACTGTATTAGAACTTAACGACTTAGTAAAAGCTATCGAGGAAGAATTCGGCGTAACTGCTGCTGCTCCTGTAGCTGTAGCTGGTGGCGCTGGTGAAGCTGCTGCTGAGAAAACTGAATTTGACGTAGTACTTGCAAGTGCTGGCGCTCAAAAAATCAAAGTTATCAAAGCTGTACGTGAAATCACTGGTCTTGGCTTAAAAGAAGCTAAAGAATTAGTTGACAACACTCCAAAAGCAATCAAAGAAGGCGTTTCTAAAGAGGAAGCTGAAGAAATGAAAGCTAAACTTGAAGAAGTTGGCGCTGCTGTAGAAGTTAAGTAATTAACTTTTGATGCTTTAAAAAAAGCTCGCTCTCATGCGAGCTTTTTTTTTAACTGTAAAGAAAAGAGGTGGCCATATGGCAGACCATTATTTTTCTAACGACCCTTCTAGTAAAAGTGATCGTAAACGATGGGAATTTACACTTCGTGGATCTCAATTTACTTTCTTATCTGACCGTGGGGTGTTCTCGAAAAACGAAGTGGACTTTGGTTCTCGTCTTTTAATTGAAGCGTTTCAAGTGCCAGATATTAAAGGTGATATATTAGACGTAGGTTGTGGATATGGACCAATTGGTTTATCGTTGGCGAAAGAGTTTCAAGACCGTAAAGTTCACATGGTGGATGTGAATGAAAGGGCGCTTGAGCTTGCGAAAGAAAATGCCGCTAACAATAGAATTGGAAATGTACGCATTTTTCAAAGTAGCGTCTATGAAAATGTAGATGGTATGTATGCTGCTATTCTATCTAATCCTCCAATTCGTGCAGGTAAAGATATCGTGCATGAGATTTTAGAAAAGGCTGTAGAGTATTTAGTTCCAGGTGGAGAGTTGTGGATTGTTATTCAAAAGAAGCAAGGTGCACCATCTGCACTGAAGAAACTAGAGGAAGTATTTTCTGAAGTCGAAGTTGTAGAAAAGAAAAAAGGATATTATATCATAAAATCAAAAAAACGTTGACGGTTATTTTTGGCTATGTTAACATTATACAATGCCAATATATGATTTTCTGCGTTGAGAAAGATGTATATTTTTGTTTCTCTTGGAAAAGATAGTAAAATCAGCAGATTATGAAACAGAATGATGGTTTTCTTATAGAAGCCATTTTTCTTTTTTGAGCAGGTAGAAAGACTCAACGTATTTATCTTTAAGAGAAAAAACTACGCTAATAGCAGTAGTTGTATTTATTTGTGATTTTGCACAAATTTTTTTGTGCATTTATAATACTCATGATTTGAGGGGTGAAGCAGTTGACAGGTCAACTAGTTCAATACGGACGCCACCGCCAACGAAGAAGTTATGCCCGTATTAGTGAAGTATTAGAGTTACCAAATCTTATCGAAATTCAAACCTCTTCTTATCAGTGGTTTCTTGATGAGGGTTTGCGAGAAATGTTCCAGGACATTTCTCCGATCGAAGACTTTACGGGAAATCTATCGCTTGAATTTATCGACTACAGCTTAGGTGAACCTAAATACTCTGTAGACGAATGCAAAGAGCGTGATGTGACGTATGCAGCACCACTTCGTGTAAAAGTGCGTCTAATCAACAAGGAAACTGGTGAAGTAAAAGAACAAGATGTGTTCATGGGAGATTTCCCACTCATGACAGAGACTGGAACATTCGTAATTAACGGTGCAGAACGTGTTATCGTTTCCCAGTTAGTTCGCTCTCCAAGCGTATACTATAGTGGCAAAGTGGATAAAAACGGAAAACGTGGTTTTACTGCTACTGTAATTCCAAACCGCGGAGCTTGGTTAGAGTATGAGACAGATGCTAAGGATGTTGTATATGTGCGTATTGACCGTACGCGTAAACTTCCTGTAACTGTTTTGTTACGCGCATTAGGGTTTGGCTCTGATCAAGAAATCACCGAGCTTTTAGGTGATAACGAATACTTAAGCAACACATTAGAAAAAGACAACACAGATAGCACAGAAAAAGCATTGCTTGAAATTTATGAGCGTCTACGTCCTGGTGAACCACCAACAGTAGAAAATGCTAAGAGCTTACTTGTGTCTCGTTTCTTCGATCCAAAGCGCTACGATTTAGCAAATGTAGGTCGCTATAAGATCAACAAGAAGTTACACATTAAAAACAGATTGTTTAATCAACGTTTAGCTGAAACATTAGTGGATCCAGAAACTGGTGAAATTTTAGCGGCGGAAGGAACAATCTTAGATCGTCGTACACTTGATCGCATTTTACCTTACTTAGAGAAAAACATTGGATTCAAAACAGCGAAACCAATGGGTGGAGTGGTAGAAGGCGATGTTGAGCTGCAATCTATTAAGATTTATGCTCCTGAGTCAGAAGGCGAACGCGTAATTAATGTAATTGGTAATGCAAATATTACTCGTGATGTAAAACACATCACACCAGGTGATATCCTTGCTTCTATCAGTTACTTCTTCAACCTACTATACAAAGTGGGGGATACAGATGATATCGACCATTTAGGAAACCGTCGTCTGCGTTCTGTTGGAGAACTATTACAAAATCAATTCCGTATCGGTCTTTCTCGTATGGAACGTGTTGTTCGTGAGAGAATGTCGATTCAAGATACAAATGCAATTACACCACAAGCGTTAATTAACATTCGCCCGGTTATTGCATCTATTAAAGAGTTCTTCGGAAGTTCTCAGTTATCTCAGTTCATGGATCAAACAAACCCATTAGCAGAGTTAACTCACAAACGAAGACTATCTGCATTAGGACCCGGTGGTTTAACGCGTGAGCGCGCAGGCTTTGAAGTACGTGACGTTCACTACTCTCACTATGGTCGTATGTGTCCGATTGAAACACCAGAGGGACCAAACATCGGTTTGATTAACTCATTATCATCGTTCGCGAAAGTAAATGAGTTTGGTTTCATTGAAACACCATACCGTCGTGTTGATCCAGAATCTGGTCTTGTAACAGGGCAGGTTGATTACTTAACAGCAGATGAAGAAGATAATTATGTTGTAGCCCAAGCGAATATGAAATTATCTGAAGAAGGAGAATTCCTTAGCGAAGATATCGTAGCTCGTTTCCGTGGTGAAAACATTGTCACAAATAAAGAACGCATCGACTACATGGATGTATCTCCAAAACAAGTAGTGTCGGCAGCGACAGCTTGTATTCCGTTCTTAGAAAACGATGACTCTAACCGCGCACTTATGGGAGCGAACATGCAACGTCAGGCGGTTCCGTTAATGAATCCGGAATCTCCGATTGTAGGTACAGGTATGGAGTACGTATCAGCAAAAGACTCAGGTGCTGCAGTAATCTGTAAACATCCTGGTGTTGTTGAACGCGTAGAAGCACGTGAAGTTTGGGTACGTCGCTATGTAGAAGTTGACGGTCAAACAGTAAAAGGCGACTTAGATCGTTACAAAATGCAAAAATTCATTCGTTCTAACCAAGGAACTTGCTACAACCAACGTCCAATCGTAAGTGTTGGAAATGAAGTTGTAAAAGGTGAGATTCTTGCGGATGGTCCTTCTATGGAATTAGGTGAACTAGCACTTGGACGTAACGTGCTTGTTGGCTTCATGACTTGGGACGGTTATAACTACGAGGATGCGATCATTATGAGTGAGCGCCTTGTAAAAGATGATGTGTACACTTCTATTCATATTGAAGAATATGAGTCAGAAGCTCGTGATACGAAGCTTGGACCAGAAGAAATTACACGTGACATTCCAAACGTTGGGGAAGATGCATTACGCAACCTTGACGAGCGCGGTATCATTCGCGTTGGTGCGGAAGTAAAAGATGGAGATTTACTTGTTGGTAAAGTAACACCTAAAGGTGTAACAGAATTAACAGCTGAAGAACGTCTATTACATGCTATCTTTGGAGAAAAAGCACGTGAAGTACGTGATACATCACTACGTGTACCACACGGTGGTGGCGGTATTATCTTAGACGTAAAAGTATTCAACCGTGAAGATGGCGATGAATTGCCACCAGGCGTGAATCAACTTGTACGTGCATATATCGTTCAAAAACGTAAAATCTCTGAAGGTGACAAGATGGCCGGACGTCACGGTAACAAAGGTGTTATCTCTCGTATTTTACCAGAAGAAGATATGCCTTACTTACCAGACGGTACGCCAATCGATATCATGTTAAACCCATTAGGGGTACCATCTCGTATGAATATCGGTCAGGTATTAGAGCTTCATCTTGGTATGGCAGCAAGATACCTTGGTATTCACATTGCAACACCAGTATTCGATGGTGCTCGTGAGGAAGATGTTTGGGGCACGATTGAAGAAGCTGGTATGGCAAATGACGCGAAAACAATCCTGTATGACGGACGTACTGGTGAACCATTCGATAACCGCGTATCTGTTGGTGTCATGTATATGATCAAACTTGCGCACATGGTTGACGATAAACTTCATGCTCGTTCTACTGGACCATACTCACTTGTAACGCAGCAGCCTCTTGGAGGTAAAGCTCAGTTCGGTGGACAGCGTTTCGGTGAGATGGAGGTTTGGGCACTTGAAGCTTACGGTGCTGCTTATACTCTTCAAGAAATCTTAACAGTGAAGTCTGATGATGTTGTTGGACGTGTTAAGACGTATGAAGCAATTGTTAAAGGCGAAAATGTTCCAGAACCAGGCGTTCCTGAATCATTCAAAGTATTGATTAAAGAGCTGCAAAGTTTAGGTATGGACGTTAAAATGATGTCTAGCGACGATAAAGAAATTGAAATGCGTGATACAGAAGATGACGATGATCATCAATCAGCAGATAAATTGAATGTCGAAGTTGAGACAACTAAAGAATAATTGGGATAACCTGTAGACTAAAAGGGAGGTAGGCCCCTTGATAGATGTAAATAACTTTGAATATATGAAGATTGGACTTGCTTCACCTGACAAGATTCGTTCTTGGTCATACGGTGAAGTTAAGAAACCAGAAACAATTAACTATCGTACGTTAAAGCCTGAAAAAGATGGCTTGTTCTGTGAGCGTATTTTCGGACCACAAAAGGACTGGGAATGTCATTGCGGAAAATACAAACGTGTACGTTATAAAGGTGTAGTTTGTGATCGATGTGGCGTTGAAGTAACGCGTGCAAAAGTTCGTCGTGAACGTATGGGTCATATCGAATTAGCTGCTCCTGTATCTCATATTTGGTATTTCAAAGGTATCCCGAGCCGCATGGGACTTGTCTTAGACATGTCCCCTCGCGCGCTTGAAGAAGTAATTTATTTCGCTTCTTATGTTGTAACAGAAAGTGGAGATACACCACTTGATAAGAAGCAATTACTTTCTGAAAAAGAATACCGTGCATATCGTGATCGATATGGTAGCACATTCCAAGCTGCTATGGGTGCGGAAGCGATTAAAAAGCTACTACAAGACATCGATTTAGATAAAGAAGTAGACTTCTTAAAAGAAGAATTAAAAACAGCGCAAGGACAACGCCGTACTCGTGCTATTAAACGTCTAGAAGTATTAGAAGCATTCCGTAACTCTGGAAATCACCCATCTTGGATGATCCTAGATGTTCTTCCGGTTATCCCGCCAGAACTACGCCCAATGGTACAGTTGGATGGTGGACGTTTTGCTACTTCTGACTTAAACGACTTATACCGTCGTGTAATTAACCGTAATAATCGTTTAAAACGTCTATTGGACTTAGGTGCACCAAGCATCATCGTTCAAAATGAAAAACGTATGTTACAAGAAGCTGTAGACGCATTAATCGATAATGGTCGCCGCGGCCGTCCAGTTACTGGACCAGGTAACCGTCCATTAAAATCACTATCTCACATGCTTAAAGGTAAACAAGGACGTTTCCGTCAAAACTTATTAGGTAAACGTGTTGACTACTCTGGCCGTTCTGTAATCGTTGTAGGACCGAACTTAAAGATGTACCAATGTGGATTACCGAAAGAAATGGCGCTTGAATTGTTTAAGCCTTTCGTTATGAAAGAGTTAGTTGGAAAAGGTTTAGCACACAACATTAAGAGTGCTAAACGTAAAATTGAGCGTGTACAACCTGAAGTTTGGGACGTTTTAGAATCTGTGATCAAAGAGCATCCAGTACTTCTAAACCGCGCACCAACACTTCACCGTCTTGGTATCCAGGCGTTTGAACCTACATTAGTAGAAGGTCGCGCAATTCGTCTTCACCCACTTGTATGTACTGCATACAACGCGGACTTTGACGGTGACCAAATGGCAGTTCACGTACCGTTATCATCAGAGGCACAAGCAGAAGCTCGTATTCTTATGTTAGCGGCACAAAACATCTTGAATCCAAAAGACGGAAAACCAGTTGTTACTCCATCTCAGGATATGGTATTAGGTAACTACTACTTAACACTTGAGCGTGAAGGCGCAATCGGTGAAGGTATGGTCTTCAAAGATGCAAACGAAGCAATACTTGCATACCAAAATGGATATGTACATCTGCACACACGTGTTGCAGTTGCTGCAAGTTCGGTAAATAATGTAACGTTTACTGAAGAGCAAAAGAGTAAGCTTCTATTAACAACAGTTGGTAAATTAATATTTAACGAAATCTTACCAGAGTCGTTCCCTTATATTAATGAACCAACAAACTCAAACCTTGAAAAAGAAACACCAGCGGAATATTTCGTTGAAAAAGGTGCGAACATTAAAGAAATTATTGCTAGTCGCGAAGAAGTGGCGCCATTTAGCAAGAAGATCCTTGGTAACATCATTGCGGAAGTATTCAAACGTTTCCAAATTACGGAAACATCTCGCATGCTTGACCGTATGAAAAACTTAGGATTTAAGTACTCTACAAAAGCTGGTATTACAGTTGGGGTATCTGACATTCTTGTATTAGGCGAAAAAGATGAAATTCTCCATGAAGCACAAGCAAAAGTAGATAATGTAATTAAACAATTCCGTCGCGGTTTAATCACGGAAGAAGAACGTTACGATCGCGTTATCTCTATTTGGAGTAATGCAAAAGATGTTATCCAAGGAAAACTGATGAAATCCTTGAATAAACGCAACCCAATCTTCATGATGAGTGATTCAGGTGCCCGTGGTAACGCATCGAACTTTACTCAGCTTGCTGGTATGCGTGGTCTGATGGCCAATCCATCTGGTCGTATTATCGAACTTCCAATTAAATCAAGTTTCCGTGAAGGTTTAACAGTACTTGAGTACTTCATCTCTACGCATGGTGCGCGTAAAGGTCTTGCCGATACAGCACTTAAAACTGCCGATTCTGGTTACTTAACACGTCGTCTTGTAGACGTTGCACAAGATGTAATTGTCCGTGAAGATGATTGTGGAACAGATCGTGGTCTATTAATTGGTGCGATTAAAGAGGGTAATGAAGTAATTGAGTCATTATATGATCGTCTTGTTGGACGTTTTGCAAGAAAAACTGTAAAACATCCTGAAACAGGTGAAGTATTAGTTAGTGAAAACCAACTAATTACTGAAGATATCGCGCATATCGTTGAAAATTCGGGTGTTGAAACTGTAAACATTCGTTCAGCGTTCACGTGTAACACTCGCCACGGTGTATGTAAGAAGTGTTACGGTCGAAACTTAGCAACTGGTACAGACGTAGAAGTAGGAGAAGCGGTAGGTATTATCGCAGCTCAATCTATCGGTGAGCCAGGTACACAGTTAACGATGCGTACGTTCCATACAGGTGGGGTTGCCGGAGATGATATCACTCAAGGTTTACCTCGTATCCAAGAGATCTTCGAAGCTCGTAACCCGAAAGGTCAGGCAGTTATCAGTGAAATCGATGGTGTTATCGCAGCGATTAACGATGTTAAAGATCGCCAAGAAGTAGTTGTACAGGGTGAAGTTGAAGCTCGTACGTATGCTATTCCTTACGGTGCACGTCTGAAAGTAACTCTAGGACAGCCAATTAGCCACGGTAAAGAGTTAACAGAGGGTTCTATTGATCCGAAAGAATTACTAAAAGTAACGGACATTACGGCGGTTCAAGAATACTTACTACGTGAAGTTCAAAAAGTATACCGTATGCAAGGGGTAGAAATTGGTGACAAACACGTAGAAGTAATGGTACGTCAAATGTTACGTAAAGTTCGTGTAAGTGATGCGGGTGAAACAGATGTATTACCAGGAACACTACTAGATATCCATCAGTTTACTGATGCGAATGCGAAGGTGTTACTGAAAGGTAAACAACCAGCAACGGCTAGACCTGTTCTACTTGGTATTACAAAAGCTTCACTTGAAACTGATTCATTCTTATCTGCAGCATCGTTCCAAGAAACGACACGTGTCTTAACTGATGCAGCGATTAAGGGTAAACGCGATGAGCTTCTAGGATTGAAAGAAAATGTTATTATCGGTAAACTTGTTCCTGCTGGAACAGGTATGAATCGTTATCGCAAAGTGGATCTTGTAAAAACAACACAAGGTGACATGAATGTAGAAAACGATGAAGTTTATGTGGAACAGTAAAATTTTCCGTCGTAAATTTTGTATAAAAACAGTTAATCCTAGTTGACATTGTATGAGTCAAAATGTTACTATAATCAAGGTTGCTCCTGAACGATGCTTTGGAGGATATTTATATGTCTTATCAAAAAGTGTCAAATGCTGAAAATGTAGTCGTTGGTCATAAACGCACATTGGAGGCAATCAAAAATGGTATAGTTAAAGAAGTTGTTATTGCGGAAGATGCTGATATGCGGTTAACCCATATGATCATTCGTACCGCCTTGCAACATAACATACCCATAACCAAAGTTGAATCAGTTCGTAAGCTTGGAAAAGTTTCGGGGATTCAAGTGGGAGCTTCAGCAATAGGAATAATAAGTTAAAACTGTTTTTGTGAGGAGAGAGCATTTGCTCTTCCTTGCAAAAACTTTGTTTTCAACTAATAATGAACCACCTGGATATGTGGTCATACAAACATGCGAAGGGAGGATAATCAAATGCCTACTATTAACCAATTAGTGAGAAATGGTCGTACTGATAAAGTATGGAAATCTAAATCACCTGCGTTAAACAAAGGGTTCAACTCTTTAAAGAAAAAATCAACTGATATCTCTGCACCTCAAAAACGTGGTGTATGTACTCGTGTTGGTACAATGACTCCAAAGAAACCTAACTCAGCGTTACGTAAATACGCTCGTGTACGTTTAACAAACGGTATCGAGGTTACAGCTTACATCCCAGGTATCGGTCATAACCTACAAGAGCATAGCGTAGTATTAATTCGCGGTGGTCGAGTAAAGGATTTACCAGGGGTACGTTACCACATCGTTCGTGGTGCGCTTGATACAGCTGGTGTTGACAAACGTATGCAAGGACGTTCTAAATATGGTACTAAGCGACCAAAACCTGCTAAAAAATAATAAACTTATAATGAAAGGAGGAACTCAATATGCCTCGTAAAGGACCTGTTGCGAAACGTGACGTGTTACCAGATCCAATGTACAAGTCTAAGCTAGTAACACGCCTTATCAACAAAATGATGGTTGACGGTAAAAAAGGTAAATCTCAAACAATTCTTTATAACGCTTTCGATATCGTTCGTGAACGTTCAGATAAAGACCCTATGG
Organism: Bacillus sp. AY18-3; assembly: GCF_008042305.1. Taxonomy (NCBI): domain Bacteria; kingdom Bacillati; phylum Bacillota; class Bacilli; order Caryophanales; family Bacillaceae; genus Bacillus; species Bacillus sp. AY18-3. The sequence goes on from NZ_QKQR01000025.1 coordinate 29,490, forward strand.
AAGTATTCGAGCAAGCTCTTAAGAACATTATGCCTGTTCTTGAAGTACGTGCTCGTCGTGTTGGTGGTGCTAACTACCAAGTTCCAGTTGAGGTTCGTCCAGAACGCCGTACAACTTTAGGTCTTCGCTGGTTAGTAAACTATGCTCGTCTTCGTGGTGAAAAAACTATGGAAGAGCGTCTAGCTTACGAAATCTTAGATGCAGCTAACAACGCTGGTGCATCTGTTAAGAAACGTGAAGACACTCATAAAATGGCAGAAGCTAACAAAGCATTTGCTCATTACCGTTGGTAGGATTCAACGTAAAATAAATGTAAGCATAAACCGCTTTATTTGTCGCTTATGGAAGTGTGGAGAGGGAGAATGCCTCTCCCTTTCGTTGGGCGCTCGTTTTACATAATGAGGGTACTGGACATACTGACATGTGTAACAATATAAAGTGGCTTTTTTGCTACTTAAAATAAAAAAATCCAATCCATATATGGAAGGAGCAAGACACCAAATGACAAGAGAGTTCTCTTTAGAAAACACTCGTAATATTGGTATCATGGCTCACATCGATGCTGGTAAAACAACAGCAACTGAGCGTATTCTGTATTATACAGGACGTATTCATAAAATCGGTGAAACTCATGAAGGTGCATCTCAGATGGACTGGATGGAGCAAGAGCAAGAGCGTGGTATCACAATTACTTCTGCTGCAACTACAGCTCAATGGAAAGGTCACCGTGTAAACATCATTGACACTCCAGGACACGTAGACTTCACAGTAGAAGTAGAACGTTCTTTACGCGTACTTGATGGTGCGGTAGCAGTACTTGATGCACAATCTGGTGTAGAACCACAAACAGAAACTGTTTGGCGTCAGGCTACTACTTACGGTGTACCTCGTATCGTATTCGTTAACAAAATGGATAAGATTGGTGCGGATTTCTTATACTCTGTAGGAACAATCCACGATCGTTTACAAGCAAACGCACACCCAATTCAGTTACCAATTGGTGCTGAAGATGAGTTCAATGGTATCATTGACCTTGTTGAGGAATGTGCTTACATGTACGGTAACGATTTAGGAACAGACATCGAGCGTGTTGAAATTCCTGAAGAGCATAAAGAATTAGCTGCAGAATACCGTGGAAAACTTATTGAAGCGGTAGCTGAGCTTGATGAAGAAATGATGATGAAGTACCTAGAAGGTGAAGAAATCACTGTAGAAGAGCTTAAAGCTGGTATCCGTAAGGCTACAACTTCTGTAGAATTCTTCCCAGTAATCTGTGGTTCTGCATTCAAAAATAAAGGTGTTCAAATTCTGTTAGACGCAGTTATCGACTACCTACCATCTCCATTAGACGTACCAGCTATTAAAGGTACTCTTCCGGATACAGATGAAGAAATCGAACGTAAGTCTAGCGATGAAGAACCATTCGCAGCTTTAGCATTCAAAATCATGACTGACCCTTATGTTGGTAAGTTAACGTTCTTCCGTGTGTATTCTGGTGTGTTAAACTCTGGATCATACGTGAAAAACTCAACTAAAGGTAAGCGTGAGCGTGTAGGTCGTATCCTACAAATGCACGCTAACAGCCGTGAAGAGATTTCAACAGTTTACGCTGGTGATATCGCTGCTGCTGTAGGTTTAAAAGATACTACTACTGGTGATACTCTTTGTGATGAGAAGAGTCTTGTTATCCTTGAGTCTATGGAATTCCCAGAGCCAGTTATCTCTGTAGCTATCGAACCAAAATCTAAAGCTGACCAAGATAAAATGGGTACAGCATTATCTAAGCTTTCTGAAGAAGATCCAACATTCCGTGCTCACACTGACCAAGAAACTGGCCAAACAATCATCGCTGGTATGGGTGAACTTCACCTTGATATCATCGTTGACCGTATGCGCCGTGAATTCAAAGTGGAAGCAAACGTTGGTGCTCCTCAGGTAGCATACCGTGAGACTTTCCGCGCTGCTGCGAAAGTTGAAGGTAAGTTCGCTCGTCAATCTGGTGGTCGTGGACAATTCGGTCACGTTTGGATTGAGTTTGAACCTAATGAAGAAGGTAAAGGTTTTGAATTCCAAAACAAAATCGTCGGCGGTGTAGTTCCACGTGAATACATCCCAGCTGTTGGAGCGGGTCTTGAAGACTCACTTAAAAATGGTGTACTAGCTGGTTATCCACTAGTTGACATCAAAGCTGCGTTAGTTGACGGATCTTACCATGATGTCGATTCATCTGAGATGGCGTTCAAAATCGCTGCATCTATGGCACTTAAAGCTGCGGTTTCTAAATGTAGCCCAGTAATTCTTGAGCCAATGATGAAAGTTGAAGTTGTAATTCCTGAAGAGTACATGGGTGACATTATGGGCGACGTAACATCTCGTCGTGGACGTGTAGAAGGTATGGAAGCTCGCGGTAACGCACAAGTTGTTCGCGCTATGGTTCCACTTTCTGAAATGTTCGGTTATGCAACGGCATTACGTTCTAACACTCAAGGACGCGGAACATTCTCAATGACATTTGATCATTATGAAGAAGTACCGAAGTCTGTTTCTGAAGAAATTATTAAAAAAAATAAAGGTGAATAATTGATTTTTATCGATTGTTCAAGTATAACTACTTATGTAAGCTTAGAAAGTGGGACGTAAGTTTCACTTTCTAGTCTAAATATAAAATAACCTATATAAACTAAGGAGGAATTTAGAATGGCTAAAGCTAAATTCGAACGTTCTAAACCCCATGTTAACATCGGTACAATCGGCCACGTTGACCATGGTAAAACTACATTAACTGCTGCGATCACTACAGTTCTTGCAAAAGCTGGTGGTGCTGAAGCACGCGGATACGATCAAATCGACGCTGCTCCAGAAGAAAGAGAGCGCGGAATCACAATCTCAACTGCACACGTTGAGTACGAAACTGAAACTCGTCACTATGCACACGTTGACTGCCCAGGTCACGCTGACTATGTTAAAAACATGATCACTGGTGCTGCTCAAATGGACGGCGGTATCTTAGTAGTATCTGCTGCTGATGGCCCAATGCCTCAAACACGTGAGCACATCCTTCTTTCTCGTCAAGTAGGTGTTCCTTACATCGTTGTATTCTTAAACAAATGCGACATGGTAGACGACGAAGAATTATTAGAATTAGTAGAAATGGAAGTTCGCGACCTATTATCTGAATACGGATTCCCAGGCGACGATATTCCTGTAATCAAAGGTTCTGCTCTTAAAGCTCTTCAAGGAGAAGCTGATTGGGAAGCAAAAATCATTGAATTAATGACTGAAGTTGATGCTTACATCCCAACTCCAGAACGTGAAACTGACAAACCATTCTTAATGCCTATCGAGGATGTATTCTCTATCACAGGTCGTGGTACAGTTGCAACTGGTCGTGTAGAGCGCGGAATCGTTAAAGTTGGTGACGTAGTAGAAATCATCGGTCTTGCTGAAGAAAATGCTTCTACAACTGTAACTGGTGTAGAGATGTTCCGTAAACTTCTTGACCAAGCTCAAGCTGGAGACAACATCGGTGCTTTACTTCGTGGGGTTGCTCGTGAAGACATCCAACGTGGACAAGTTCTTGCTAAAACTGGCTCTGTAAAAGCTCACGCTAAATTCAAAGCTGAAGTTTTCGTATTATCTAAAGAAGAAGGTGGACGTCACACTCCATTCTTCGCTAACTACCGTCCTCAGTTCTACTTCCGTACAACTGACGTAACTGGTATCATCCAATTACCAGAAGGTACTGAAATGGTAATGCCTGGTGACAACATCGAAATGACTATCGAACTTATCGCTCCAATCGCTATCGAAGAGGGAACTAAATTCTCTATTCGTGAAGGTGGACGTACAGTAGGTTACGGTGTAGTTGCTACTATCGTTGAGTAATCTTAACTGATATAAAAAAACCAAGGGATTTTCCCTTGGTTTTTTTGTTTGTATTTATATAAGGAATGAAATGATTTTTTTATGTTTTGACGAGTTTCTTCTATAGTAATACAAAATCAATAAACTAAAATCCAGAAACTGTAAAACGGATTCTGTGAGATGAAAACTTGAAATTCTTTAAAGTGCCATGTATAATAGCAAAAGTAGAGAAAAGCAGATGCAAACAAAAAGATGCTTGCATCTAGACGAATAACATTGTATAATAGACAATGTTGGTCTTTGACTGCGATGAAGTGGAAGGTTGCTGACACACCCGGCCGCTTTGCCATGGCATGGTGTGGGGAAATTTCCATGGAGAAGGTCTATTTTAGAAATAGGCGAACGAAGGAGGGAAAATAATGGCAAAAGAAAAAATTCGTATCCGTTTAAAAGCTTATGATCACCGTATTCTTGATCAATCAGCTGAGAAAATTGTAGAAACAGCTAAGCGTTCTGGGGCAACAGTTTCTGGTCCGATCCCATTACCAACTGAGAAGACTATTTACACAATTCTTCGTGCTGTTCATAAGTACAAAGATTCTCGTGAGCAATTCGAAATGCGCACACACAAACGTTTAATCGATATCGTGAGTCCTACTCCACAAACAGTAGATTCATTAATGCGTTTAGACTTACCGTCTGGTGTAGATATCGAAATCAAACTATAATTCATATAACTTAAAAATGTAGGAGGTGTAACTCATGACCAAAGGAATCTTAGGAAGAAAGATCGGTATGACTCAAGTATTTGCTGAGAACGGTGAGTTAATCCCAGTAACAGTTATCGCTGCTAATCCAAACGTTGTTCTTCAAAAGAAAACAACTGAAACTGATGGCTACAATGCAATCCAGTTAGGATTTGAAGATAAACGTGAAAAGTTAACTAACAAACCTGAACAAGGCCACACTGCTAAAGCATCTACAACTCCTAAGCGCTTCATTCGCGAAATCCGCGATGCAGACGTGGACGGATTAGAGGTTGGTCAAGAGGTAAAAGTTGAAGTTTTCGCTGCAGGTGAAATCGTTGACGTAACAGGAATTTCTAAAGGTAAAGGTTTCCAAGGTGTTATCAAACGCCACGGACAATCTCGCGGACCTATGTCTCATGGTTCTCGCTATCACCGTCGTCCAGGTTCAATGGGCCCAGTTGCTCCGAACCGTGTATTCAAAGGCAAAAAACTTGCTGGACGTATGGGTGGAGACCAAGTTACTATCCAAAACTTAGAAATCGTTCAAGTTGACACTGAGCGCAACTTATTACTAGTAAAAGGTAACGTTCCAGGTGCTAAGAAATCTCTTGTAGTTGTTCAAGGCGCTGTGAAGGTTAGCAAATAATTCACAATAGGAAGGAGGAATTCCAATGCCAAAAGTTACTGTATATAACCAAACTGGTTCACAGGTTGGTGAAATCGAATTAGCTGAAGCTATTTTCGGTATCGAACCAAATGAAGCTGTACTTTTCGAAGCTGTAATGATGCAACGTGCATCTTTACGTCAAGGTACACACAAAGTAAAAACTCGTTCTGAAGTTCGTGGTGGTGGTCGTAAACCATGGCGTCAAAAAGGAACTGGACGTGCTCGTCAAGGGTCTATCCGCTCTCCTCAATGGCGTGGTGGTGGTACGGTATTCGGACCTACACCAAGAAGCTATGCGTACAAACTTCCTAAGAAGGTTCGTCGTTTAGCAATCAAATCTGCATTAGCTACTAAAGTAGTTGAGAACAACATTGTAGTTCTTGAAGACCTAGTGTTAAATGCACCAAAAACAAAAGACATGCTAGCAGTACTTAAAGGATTAACTGTTGAGAAGAAAGCTCTTATCGTAACTGCTGATGCAAACGAATCTGTAGAGTTATCTGCTCGCAATATCCCTGGAGTAACAGTAATCACTGCTGATGGCGTAAACGTTTTAGACGTGCTTCATCATGATAAGCTAATCATGACAAAAGCGGCAGTGGAAAAAGTAGAGGAGGTGCTTGCATAATGAGAGATCCTCGTGATATCATTAAGCGCCCAGTTATCACTGAACGTTCTATGGAAATGATGGCTGAAAAAAAATACACGTTCGATGTGGACGTTAAATCTAATAAAACAGAAGTTAAAGATGCTCTTGAAGCGATCTTTGGTGTTAAAGTAGAAAAAGTGAACATCATGAACTACAAGCCGAAAGCAAAACGCGTTGGTCGTCACGCTGGTTTTACTAGCCGTCGTCGTAAAGCAATCGTTAAGCTAACTGCTGACAGCAAAGAAATCGAAATCTTCCAAGGTGTTTAATTCTTACTAAAGAAGGAGGGAAATTGAGATGGGAATTAAAAAGTATAATCCAACTACTAACGGTCGTCGTAATATGACTACGAATGATTTCGCTGAAATCACGACTGACAGACCAGAAAAGTCATTACTTGCTCCTTTAAGCAAGAAGGCTGGTCGTAATAACCAAGGTAAAATTACTGTACGTCATCAAGGTGGCGGACATAAGCGTCAATACCGTATCATCGACTTTAAGCGTAACAAAGATGGAATTCCAGGACGCGTTGCTACGATCGAATACGATCCAAACCGCTCTGCGAATATCGCATTAATTAACTACGTTGACGGTGAAAAACGTTACATTCTTGCTCCTAAATCTTTAGAAGTAGGTATGGAAGTTATGTCTGGCCCAGAAGCTGACATCAAAATCGGTAACGCATTACCATTAATCAACATTCCAGTAGGTACTGTTGTTCATAATATCGAGCTTAAGCCTGGTCGTGGCGGACAATTAGTTCGTTCTGCTGGTACTTCTGCTCAAGTACTTGGTAAAGAAGGTAAATACGTACTTGTACGTTTAACTTCTGGTGAAGTACGTCTTGTATTATCTGCTTGTCGCGCTTCAATCGGTCAAGTAGGTAACGAACAGCATGAACTTATCAAAATCGGTAAAGCAGGTCGCTCTCGCTGGTTAGGTAAACGCCCAACAGTTCGTGGTTCTGTAATGAACCCGGTTGATCACCCACACGGTGGTGGTGAAGGACGTTCTCCAATCGGACGTAAGTCTCCAATGTCTCCATGGGGTAAACCAACTCTTGGATTCAAGACTCGTAAGAAAAACAAAGCGTCTGACAAATTCATCGTTCGTCGTCGTAAAAAATAATGGGATTGTAGTACGGTTCATTTCTAGAACCGTACGCCAATCACGAAGGGAGGCACCAAAATGGCTCGTAGCTTAAAAAAAGGACCATTTGTCGATGATCACTTAATGAGCAAAATGGAAAAATTAGTTGCATCTGAGCAAAAACAAGTTGTTAAAACTTGGTCTCGCCGTTCAACAATCTTCCCTCAGTTCATCGGACACACAATCGCTGTATATGATGGTCGTAAACACGTACCTGTGTACATCACTGAGGATATGGTTGGCCATAAGTTAGGTGAATTCGCACCAACTCGTACGTATAAAGGTCACCTTGCTGACGATAAGAAAACTAGAAGATAATGAGAGGAGGCACTTCAATGCAAGCTAAAGCAGTAGCGAGAACAGTTCGTATTGCTCCTCGTAAAGTTCGTTTAGTAGTAGACTTAATCCGAGGTAAGCAAGTGGGTGAAGCGATTGCTATCCTTAACCACACACCAAAAACTGCTTCTCCAGTTGTAGAGAAAGTTTTAAAATCTGCAATCGCAAATGCAGAGCACAATTATGAGATGGATATTAACAACCTAGTTGTTGAAAAAGTTTTCGTTGACGAAGGTCCAACGTTGAAACGTTTCCGTCCACGTGCAATGGGTCGTGCAAGCCAAATTAACAAACGCACAAGCCACATTACAGTTGTGGTATCAGAAAAGAAGGAGGGATAATCGATGGGTCAAAAGGTTAATCCAATTGGTCTTCGTGTCGGCGTTATCCGTGACTGGGAATCTCGTTGGTTCGCAGAGAAAGATTATGCTACATTACTACATGAAGACATCAAAATCCGTGAGTACATTACTGTACGCTTAAAAGATTCTGCTGTTGCTAAAGTAGAAATCGAACGTGCAGCAAATCGTGTAAATGTTACAATTCACACTGCAAAACCTGGTATGGTAATTGGTAAAGGTGGTACTGAAGTTGAAGCACTTCGTAAAGCTCTTAACCAATTAACAGGCAAGCGTGTACACATCAACATTTTAGAAGTTAAGAGAGCTGATCTTAACGCTAAATTAGTAGGCGAAAACATCGCTCGTCAATTAGAAAACCGTGTATCATTCCGTCGTGCACAAAAGCAAGTTATTCAACGTGCTATGCGTGCAGGTGCTAAAGGTATTAAAACACAGGTTTCTGGTCGTCTTGGCGGAGCTGATATCGCTCGTGCAGAATCTTACAGTGAAGGAACTGTTCCACTTCATACACTTCGCGCTGATATTGACTATGCAGCAGTTGAAGCTGATACAACATACGGTAAATTAGGCGTAAAAGTATGGATCTACCGTGGAGAAGTCCTTCCTACAAAAAAGAAAGCTTCTGAGGAAGGAGGAAAATAATATGTTAATGCCAAAACGCGTAAAATATCGTAGAGAGCATCGTGGTAAAATGCGTGGTCGTGCAAAAGGTGGAACTGAAATTGCTTTCGGTGAATTCGGTTTACAAGCACAAGCTGCTTCATGGATTACAAACCGTCAAATCGAAGCTGCTCGTCGTGCAATGACTCGTTACATGAAACGTGGCGGTAAAGTATGGATTAAAATTTTCCCTTCTAAACCTTACACTGCAAAACCTCTAGAAGTACGTATGGGTTCCGGTAAAGGGGCACCAGAAGGCTGGGTAGCAGTAGTAAAACCTGGGAAAATTATGTTCGAAATCGCGGGTGTATCTGAAGAGGTAGCACGCGAAGCATTACGTCTTGCAGCTCACAAGTTACCTGTGAAATGTAAATTCGTAAAACGTGAAGAAAATGGTGGTGAATCTAATGAAAACTAATGATATTCGTGAATTAACCACTGCCGAAATCGAAACAAAAGTTAAAGCTTTAAAGGAAGAATTGTTCAATCTTCGCTTCCAACTTGCTACAGGACAATTAGAGAATCCAACTCGCATTCGTGAAGTGCGTAAAGCAATTGCTCGTATGAAAACTGTAGTTCGTGAAAGAGAGATCGGAATTAATCGATAAATTGAGGGGAGGTTTGCATAGTGAGCGAACGTAACCAACGCAAAGTTTATACTGGTCGTGTTGTGTCTGACAAAATGGACAAAACGATTACAGTTTTAGTTGAAACTTACAAAACTCATTCCTTGTACGGAAAACGTGTTAAGTATTCTAAGAAGTACAAAGCCCATGATGAGCAAAACCAAGCGAAACTTGGCGATATCGTTAAAATCATGGAAACTCGCCCGCTTTCTGCTACTAAGCGTTTCCGTTTAGTTGAAATCGTTGAAGAAGCGGTTATTATCTAAATAGACGAATCGGAATTTTTAGTCCGAAGGGAGGTTTCATAACATGATCCAACAAGAATCTCGTTTGAAAGTTGCTGACAACTCTGGTGCACGTGAACTTTTAACAATTAAAGTATTAGGCGGCTCTGGTCGTAAATATGCTAACATTGGTGACATTATCGTTGCTACGGTAAAACAAGCAACACCAGGTGGCGTTGTTAAAAAAGGTGACGTTGTTAAAGCAGTAGTGGTACGTACGAAGAGCGGAGCTCGTCGTCCGGACGGTTCTTATATCAAATTTGATGAAAACGCAGCGGTTATCATCAAAGACGATAAGAGCCCACGTGGTACTCGTATCTTCGGACCAGTAGCTCGTGAATTACGTGATAGCAACTTCATGAAGATCGTTTCTTTAGCTCCAGAAGTTCTATAATTTAAGGTATTGCCTTGCTAAGGAGGTGCAGAATTAAGATGCATGTAAAAAAAGGTGATAAAGTACAGGTAATCACTGGAAAAGACAAAGGAAAACAAGGCGTTATCCTTGTGGCTTTCCCAAAGCAAAACCGTGTTATCGTTGAGGGTGTTAACATCGTTAAAAAACACTCTAAGCCATCTCAATTAAATCCACAAGGTGGAATTATTACTAAAGAAGCACCTATTCACGTTTCTAACGTTATGGTTTTAGATCCGAAAACAGGTGAACCTACTCGCGTAGGCTTCAAAGTAGAAGATGGTAAAAAAGTTCGTATTGCAAAAAAATCTGGTGAATTATTAGATAAATAATTTTCTTAAGAAAGGAGGTCACTTCATTGAATCGCCTTAAAGAGAAGTTCCAAAAGGAAATTACTCCTGCTCTAGTGAGCAAGTTTAACTATAAATCTGTGATGGAAGTACCGAAAATCGAAAAGATCGTAATCAACACTGGTGTTGGTGACGCGGTATCTAACTCAAAAGCTTTAGACAATGCAGTAGAAGAATTAACACAAATCGCAGGTCAAAAACCTGTTGTAACTCGTGCTAAAAAATCAATCGCTGGTTTCCGTCTTCGTGAAGGTATGCCAATCGGTGCGAAAGTAACTTTACGCGGCGAGCAAATGTATGAGTTCTTCGACAAATTAGTATCAGTTTCTTTACCACGTGTACGTGATTTCCGTGGTGTTTCTAAGAAATCATTCGATGGTCGTGGGAACTACACATTAGGTGTTAAAGAGCAACTTATCTTCCCTGAGATCGATTATGATAAAGTAAGCAAAGTCCGCGGTATGGACATCGTAATCGTTACTACAGCGAAAACTGATGAAGAAGCTCGTGAACTTTTAACACAATTCGGTATGCCATTCCAAAAATAATGGAAACCAACGCTAAGTAGAGGAGGCGAAAACGTGGCTAAAAAATCTATGATAGCGAAACAAAAGCGTACTCCTAAGTTTAAAGTACAAGAGTATACACGTTGCGAACGCTGCGGTCGTCCGCATTCTGTATACCGCAAATTTAAGCTTTGCCGTATTTGTTTCCGTGAACTTGCATATAAAGGTCAAATTCCTGGTGTTAAAAAAGCTAGTTGGTAAAACCCACAAATGGGAAGGAGGTAAAACACATGGTGATGACAGATCCAATTGCAGACATGCTTACTCGCATCCGTAATGCGAACATGGTACGTCATGAGAAATTAGAGGTTCCTGCTTCTAAAATCAAAAAAGAGATCGCTGAACTTTTAAAACGTGAAGGTTTCATTCGTGATGTAGAATACATCGAGGATAACAAACAAGGTATCCTTCGTATTTTCCTGAAATATGGTGCAAACAATGAACGTGTAATCACTGGATTAAAACGTATCAGTAAACCTGGCTTACGCGTTTACGCTAAAGCTGATGAAGTACCACGTGTACTTAACGGATTAGGTATCGCTCTTGTTTCTACATCTAAGGGAGTAATGACAGACAAAGACGCTCGTCAATTACAAACTGGTGGAGAAGTAGTAGCATACGTTTGGTAATATATATTTAAAACGAACGGAGGTGTGACCACATGTCTCGTATTGGTAAAAAGATTCTTGAAATCCCTGCAGGTGTTACTATTACAATTGCAGAAGACAATACTGTAGCAGTAAAAGGCCCTAAAGGTGAATTAACTCGTAAATTCAATGCTGATATGTCTATCAAAATTGAAGAAAATACACTAACAGTTGAGCGTCCATCTGAACAGAAGGAACACCGTGCATTACACGGTACAACTCGTGCTTTAATCGGAAACATGGTTGAAGGTGTAACTACAGGTTTCGCACGCGGACTTGAATTAGTCGGTGTTGGTTACCGTGCTCAAAAACAAGGAGATAAACTTGTATTAAGCGTAGGTTATTCTCATCCAGTAGAAATGACTCCGGAAGCAGGTCTTGAAGTTGAAGTACCTGTACCAACTAAAATCGTAATCAAAGGTATCGACAAGCAACGTGTTGGCGAATTTGCTGCTAACATCCGTGCTGTACGTGCTCCTGAGCCTTATAAAGGTAAAGGTATTCGTTACGAAGGCGAAGTTGTTCGTCGTAAAGAAGGTAAAACTGCTAAGTAAACCCGTTAGGTGAGAGAAAGGAGTGACAAGAATGATCACTAAAGCTGATAAAAATGCGACTCGTAAGAAAAGACATGCACGTGTACGTGCTAAACTTACTGGTACTGCAGAACGTCCACGTTTAAACGTGTTCCGTTCTAACCAACATATTTACGCTCAAGTTATTGATGATGTAAATGGTGTAACGTTAGTAAGTGCATCTACTCTTGATAAAGACCTTGCTCTTAACGGTACTAGCAATACTGAAGCTGCTACGAAAGTAGGAGAATCAGTTGCTAAGCGTGCTGTAGAGAAAGGCGTTAAAGAAGTAGTATTCGATCGCGGTGGTTACTTATACCATGGCCGTGTTAAAGCTCTAGCTGAGGCTGCTCGTGAGGCTGGATTACAATTTTAATGGTCAAAGGAGGGAAAATTGATGCATCGCATTGACCCAAGTAAATTAGAACTTGAAGAACGTGTAGTTACGATAAATCGTGTCGCGAAAGTTGTTAAGGGTGGTCGTCGTTTCCGCTTTGCTGCACTAGTTGTAGTTGGCGATAAAAACGGTCATGTTGGATTCGGTACTGGTAAAGCACAAGAGGTACCAGACGCAATCCGCAAAGCTATCGAAGACGCTAAGAAAAACTTAATCGCTGTACCATTAGTTGGTACAACAATTCCACACACAATCAACGGTCATTTTGGAGCTGGTGAAGTATTCTTAAAACCTGCTGCTGAAGGTACTGGTGTTATTGCTGGTGGACCTGTTCGTGCGGTACTTGAATTAGCTGGTGTACAAGATATTCTTTCGAAATCTCTTGGTTCTAACACACCAATCAATATGATTCGCGCTACTGTGAACGGATTAAGCGAACTTAAGCGCGCTGAAGATGTTGCAAAATTACGCGGTAAATCTGTAGAAGAGCTACTAGGTTAAGGAGGGAAAACAAATGGCGAAAAAGTTAGAAATTACCCTCACTCGTAGTGTAATTGGTCGTCCACAAGATCAACGTGCGACGGTAGAAGCTTTAGGTCTTAAAAAGTTGAATTCAACTGTAGTTAAGGAAGAAACTCCTGCTATTCTTGGTATGATCAACAAAGTTTCTCACCTTATAACTGTAACAGAAGCTTAAGGATAACTCATTAATATAAGGAGGTGCCTGGGAATGAAACTTCATGAATTAAAACCTGCAGAAGGTTCTCGTAAAGTACGTAACCGTGTCGGTCGTGGTATCGGTTCTGGTAACGGTAAAACTGCTGGTAAAGGTCATAAAGGACAAAACGCACGTTCTGGTGGCGGTGTTCGTCTTGGCTTCGAAGGTGGTCAAACTCCATTATTCCGTCGTTTACCAAAACGCGGCTTCACAAACATTAACCGTAAAGAGTTTACTATTGTAAACTTATCAACGTTAAATCGTTTTGAAGATGGTACAGAAGTAACACCTGAATTATTGCTGGAAACTGGCGTTATCAGCAAGTTAAACGACGGTGTTAAAATTCTTGCAAGCGGCGCAGTAGAGAAAAAATTAACTGTTAAAGCGCACAAGTTCTCTTCAAGTGCTAAAGAAGCAATTGAAGCAGCTGGCGGATCAGTTGAGGTGATCTAATGTTTCGTACAATCTCCAACTTTATGCGCGTTGCTGAGATAAGACGTAAAATATTATTCACTTTAGCGATGTTAATCGTATTCAGAATTGGCACGTTTATCCCAGTGCCATTTACAAATGGAGACGTACTGAAAGCACAAGATCAATTAAATGCCTTAGGTATCCTAAATACATTTGGCGGTGGCGCCTTGAAAAACTTCTCCATCTTCGCGATGGGAATCATGCCGTATATTACAGCATCCATCATCGTGCAATTATTGCAGATGGATGTTGTTCCTAAATTTTCGGAATGGTCGAAGCAAGGTGAAATGGGCCGTCGTAAACTAACGCAATTCACGCGTTACTTTACAATTGTTCTTGCGTTTATTCAGGGGTTTGGTATGTCAATTGGTTTTAACGGTATGGTAGGTGGGCAATTAATTTTGAATCCTGGTTGGAGCACTTATTTATACATTGCTACGGTACTGACTGCTGGTACTGCATTTTTAATGTGGTTAGGTGAACAGATTACAGCTAAAGGTGTAGGTAATGGTATTTCCATCCTTATCTTTGGCGGTATTGCCGCAGCGATCCCAAGTGTTATATCTCAAGTGTATCAACAACAGTTTCAAAATATCGGAGATCAATTGTTCATGAGTATCGTTAAAGTTGCATTGATCTTACTAGCTGTGCTAGCGGTTATTGTTGGTGTTATTTTCATTCAACAGGCTGTTAGAAAGATCCCAATTCAATATGCGAAGCGTGTAACAGGAGGGAATGGGAATCATGCTGGAGCACAAAACACACATTTACCCCTTAAGGTAAATAGTGCGGGTGTTATTCCAGTCATTTTTGCTGTTTCATTCTTAATTACGCCTCCAACTATTGCACAGTTCTTCCCGAATCATGATGTATCGCAGTGGATCATTGCAAACTTTAACTATTCTCACCCAGTGGGAATGATCATATATGTTGCGCTCATTGTAGCCTTCACATATTTCTATGCGTTTGTTCAGGTTAATCCAGAGCAAATGTCAGAGAATCTAAACAAACAAGGTGGATATGTTCCAGGTATTCGTCCGGGTAAGAATACGGAACAATATCTAACAAAAATCTTGTATCGTTTGACCTTTGTAGGATCAATTTTCCTAGCAGCGATTGCAATCTTACCAGTTATCTTTACGAAATTGGGAAATCTTCCTCCATCTGCACAGATTGGTGGAACGAGTATGTTAATCGTTGTCGGCGTTGCTTTAGAAACAATGAAGCAGCTAGAAAGTCAACTGGTAAAACGCCATTACAAAGGGTTTATCAAGCAATGAGTAAGTGGGAAGAATTGTCTTCCCTACATGCTCATGTACTCTGAGGGGGAACAAGGATGAACTTAATTTTAATGGGGCTTCCTGGTGCTGGTAAAGGTACACAAGCCGAACAGATTGTTGCCAAGTATAACATCCCTCACATTTCAACAGGAGATATGTTCCGTGCAGCTATGAAGGCTGAAACTGAAATGGGTCTACAAGCAAAATCTTTTATTGATAAAGGTGCACTTGTTCCAGATGAAGTTACAATCGGAATCGTTCGTGAACGTTTAAGTCAAGAAGACTGCGTAAGAGGTTTCTTACTAGACGGTTTCCCACGAACTGTTGCACAAGCATCAGCTCTTGAAGAGATTATGAAAGATCTTGGTAAAAAAATCGACTATGTTTTAAACATTAATGTGGATTCAGGGTTGTTATTAACACGCCTTACAGGCCGTCGCATTTGTAAAGAGTGCGGTGCGACTTACCACTTAGAATTCAATCCACCAGCAAAAGCTGATGTGTGCGATAAATGTGGTGGCGAATTATATCAACGCTCTGATGACAATGAAGAAACTGTGGCAAATCGTTTAGATGTAAATATTAAGCAAACAAAACCTTTGCTTGATTTCTACGAGGAGCTTGGTTACTTACAAAGCATTAATGGTGAGCAAGATATCAATAAAGTATTTGCTGATATCGATGTTCTCATCGGAGGCTTAGCGTAATGATCATCTGCAAAACTCCTCGCGAGATAGAAATCATGCGAGAAGCTGGCAGGATCGTTGCTTTAACTCATCAAGAGTTGAAACAGCATATTACTCCAGGAATTACAACGAAAGAGCTCGATCAAATAGCGGAAAAGACGATTCAAAAATATGGTGCTACGCCATCTTTTAAAGGATACAACGGATTTCCGGGGAGCATATGTGCTTCTGTAAATGAAGAGCTTGTACACGGAATTCCAGGGAAGCGCAAGCTCGAAGAGGGCGATATCATCAGTATCGATATTGGTGCGAAATACAATGGGTACCATGGAGATTCTGCATGGACGTATCCAGTTGGAAACATTTCTGAATCTGTTCAAAAGCTACTTGATGTCACAGAAAAATCGTTGTATCTTGGTCTAGAACAAGTAAAACCAGGCGAAAGATTATCAAATATCTCACATGCGGTTCAAACCCATGCTGAAGAGAATGGGTTCTCGATCGTTAGGGAGTATGTTGGTCACGGAATCGGGCAAGACTTACATGAGGACCCTCAAATCCCGCACTATGGTCCACCAAATAGAGGCCCTAGATTAAAGCCGGGAATGGTCATCTGTGTTGAGCCGATGGTGAATCAAGGAAGACGATATGTAAAAACACTATCTGATGACTGGACAGTGGTAACGGTAGATGGTAAATGGTGTGCACACTTTGAGCACACGATTGCTCTTACAGAAGCAGGATACGAAATCCTTACCACTTTATAAGTAGCTGGCTCTCCGGGATTTCAGAGCAGTGTAAAATGTTACTGATTTGAAGAAGGGAGAACTATTGAATGGCTAAAGATGATGTAATTGAAGTCGAAGGTACCGTTCTTGAAACGTTGCCAAATGCTATGTTCAAAGTAGAATTAGAGAATGGGCATGTCGTATTGGCTCACGTTTCTGGTAAAATCCGTATGAACTTCATTCGTATTTTACCAGGAGACAAAGTTACGGTAGAATTATCTCCGTACGATTTAAATCGTGGTCGTATTACGTACCGTTTTAAATAATATAGCACTCCGTAATCTTTAAGGAGGTTCGAGACATGAAAGTAAGACCGTCAGTTAAACCAATCTGCGAAAAATGTAAAGTTATTCGTAGACGTGGAAAAGTAATGGTTATTTGTGAAAACCCTAAACATAAACAAAAACAAGGTTAATCAGAAGGAGGTGCATTCAGAATGGCACGTATCGCAGGTGTAGATATTCCTCGAGACAAACGCGTTGTTATTTCTTTAACTTACGTATTCGGCATTGGTCGCACAACTGCTGAAAAAATTCTAACTGAAGCTGGTATTTCTTCAGAAACACGAGTTCGTGATTTAACGGAAGACGAACTAGGACGTATCCGTGATATCATCGATCGTATTAAAGTTGAGGGAGACCTTCGTCGTGAAGTATCTCTTAACATTAAACGTCTAATGGAGATCGGTTCTTACCGTGGTCTTCGTCACCGTCGTGGTTTACCAGTTCGTGGTCAAAACTCTAAAAACAATGCTCGTACACGTAAAGGTCCACGTCGTACAGTAGCAAATAAAAAGAAATAATAAGTAAAGGAGGTTGAACTAACAATGGCACGTAAAACAAACACTCGTAAAAAACGTGTGAAAAAGAATATTGAAGCTGGTATAGCTCATATTCGTTCTACTTTCAACAACACAATCGTAACACTTACAGATACTCATGGTAACGCACTTTCTTGGTCTAGTGCTGGTGCACTTGGTTTCCGTGGATCTCGTAAGTCTACTCCATTCGCTGCGCAAATGGCTGCTGAAGCTGCTGCTAAAGTTGCAATGGAGCACGGTTTAAAAACTTTAGAGGTTACTGTTAAAGGTCCTGGTGCTGGTCGTGAAGCTGCAATTCGTGCTCTTCAAGCTGCAGGTCTAGAAGTAACAGCAATTAGAGATGTTACTCCAGTTCCTCATAATGGATGTCGTCCACCAAAACGTCGTCGTGTGTAATTTTTCTGTATAGAATTTTCCCTTTTGTCTATAATGGATATGATGCATTATCGAGAAATTTCGTACAGAAACATCGCTTGTTGTGCACAATCGGGAACTGCCTAAGGGGGACTTTCGGTTAGACAGGGGGTATCCCTTTGTTTAACCGGGGTTTCGACGTTTTGAAGGAGGGTTTAGTTAATGATTGAAATCGAAAAGCCGAAAATCGAAACGGTTGAACTTAACGAAGATGCTAAATATGGTAAATTCGTAATTGAACCGCTTGAGCGTGGATATGGTACTACTTTGGGTAACTCCTTACGTCGTATTCTTTTATCCTCACTCCCTGGTGCCGCTGTTACTGCTATCCAAATCGATGGCGTATTACATGAATTTTCAACAGTTGAGGGCGTAGTAGAAGACGTTACGACGATCATCTTAAACTTGAAAAAGTTAGCTCTTAAAATCTACTCTGAAGAAGAGAAGACGTTGGAAATTGATGTGCAGGGCGAAGGTATTGTCACAGCTGCTGATATTACTCACGATAGTGATGTAGAAATCTTAAATCCAGATTTACACATTGCAACGTTAGCAAAAAATGCGCATTTCCGCATGCGTTTAACTGCAAAGCGTGGCCGTGGGTATACGCCAGCTGATGCAAATAAAAGCGAAGATCAACCAATAGGAGTAATTCCTATTGATTCTATTTATACTCCAGTATCACGTGTGACTTACCAAGTGGAAAAGACACGTGTCGGACAAGTGGCTAATTATGATAAGCTTACGCTTGATGTATGGACGGATGGAAGCATCGGGCCAAAAGAAGCTATCTCTTTAGGTGCCAAAATCTTAACTGAGCATTTAAATATCTTTGTTGGTTTAACTGATGAAGCACAAAATGCTGAGATTATGGTCGAGAAGGAAGAAGATCAAAAAGAGAAAGTTCTTGAGATGACTATCGAAGAACTAGATCTTTCTGTTCGTTCTTATAATTGCCTAAAACGTGCAGGAATTAATACTGTACAAGAGCTTGCGAACAAAACAGAAGAAGATATGATGAAAGTTCGTAACTTAGGACGTAAATCCTTAGAAGAAGTTAAACATAAGCTTGAGGAATTAGGTTTAGGTTTACGTAAAGACGACTGAGGATTTAAACCCATCAACAAAGGAGGGAACTACGAATGGCATACAGAAAATTAGGCCGTACAAGTGCGCAACGTAAAGCTATGTTACGTGATTTAGCTACTGATTTAATTATCAACGAGCGCATCCAAACGACAGAAACTCGTGCAAAAGAACTTCGTTCTGTAGTGGAAAAAATGATCACTTTAGGTAAACGCGGAGATCTTCACGCTCGTCGTCAAGCAGCAGCTTTCATTCGCAATGAAGTAGCTAACGCTGAGACTGGTCAAGATGCACTTCAAAAATTATTCGCTGATGTAGCTCCACGCTATGCTGAGCGCCAAGGCGGATACACTCGTATTGCAAAAATTGGTCCACGTCGCGGAGACGCAGCACCAATGGTAATTATCGAGTTAGTATAATGATAATTAAAAGGGCAGGACAGTTCTTTTCAAGAAACTGGTCATGGCCCTTTTTTTTAAATATAAAAATAGGCTAACTTGGCGAAGGAAAGGGTGCCTTGTATTGAAAAAAGAGAAACTTCGGACAGAAAATATATCATTTCAATATCCTGGGGCAGCCACTTATGCATTAAAAGATGTTTCATTTGCCTTGTATGAGGGAGAATGGGTATCTGTTATTGGACAAAACGGTTCAGGGAAGTCTACACTTGCAAAATTATTGAATGGTTTGTTTTTGCCGGAAGCAGGGACTATTACAGTAAATGATACAATGGTTTTATCAGAGGAAACGGTATGGGATGTTCGAAAACAAATTGGGATGGTATTTCAAAATCCAGACAATCAATTTGTTGGAACGACAGTGCAAGACGACGTTGTTTTTGGCTTAGAGAATATCGGAATGCCAAGAGAGCAAATGGTAGAAAGATTAAATCAGGCTCTCAAACTTGTCCGTATGGAAGATTTTCTTAATGATGAACCTCATTCGTTATCTGGTGGGCAAAAGCAGCGAGTGGCAATAGCAGGCGTTTTAGCACTTCAGCCATCTATTTTGATATTAGATGAAGCAACGTCAATGTTAGATCCTCAAGGGAGACGTGAAGTAGTAGAAACGGTTAGACAACTTGTTAATCAAAAAGGTATTACCGTGTTATCAATTACGCACGATTTAGAAGAAGCGGCACAATCAGATCGTGTCATTATTTTAAACAAGGGAGAAATATTAGAGGAAGGGACTCCAAAGCAAATCTTCAAGTCCTCTCATATGCTCCAAGAAATTGGATTAGATGTACCATTTTCAGTGAAAATAGCAGAATTATTAAAAAGAAATGAAATTCTCTTGCAAAATACGCATCTTACAATGGAAAGCTTGGTGAACGAACTTTGGAGATTACATTCCAAAAAGTAGAACATCGTTATCAATATAAAACTCCATTTGAAAGACGCGCACTTTATGATGTAGACGTGTCGTTTCCAAGTGGGGGCTATTATGCCATTATCGGTCATACTGGTTCAGGTAAGTCGACGATGATTCAACATTTAAATGGTTTATTGCAGCCGACGAATGGCACAGTTCAAATTGGTGAACATTTCATTTCGGCAGGAAAGAAAGAAAAAAAGCTAAAGCCACTACGTAAAAAGGTAGGGGTTGTCTTTCAATTCCCAGAACATCAGTTGTTTGAAGAGACTGTGGAGAAGGATATTTGTTTCGGCCCTACTAATTTTGGGGTATCTGTAGAAGAAGCGAAGCAAAAGGCAAGAGAGGCAATTGAACTTGTAGGGTTAGAGCCAGAACTATTAACACGTTCACCGTTTGAGTTAAGTGGTGGGCAAATGAGGCGTGTTGCGATAGCGGGTGTATTGGCGATGGAACCCGAAGTGCTTGTATTAGATGAACCTACAGCAGGACTAGATCCAAAAGGGCAGAATGAACTTATGGAGATGTTTTATAAGCTGCATAAGGAAAAAGGTCTTACAGTTATCCTAGTAACACATAATATGGAGGATGCTGCTAAGTATGCGGAGCAGATTGTAGTCATGCATAAAGGAACGGTCTTTTTGCAAGGAAGTGCAGAGGAAGTATTTTCACATGCTGATGAACTAGAGAAAATTGGCGTGGATCTTCCTATGTCTTTAAAGTATAAACGTGCAATTGAAGAGAAGTTTGGCATTTCAATCCCAAAGGCTACCTTATCTTTAGAGGATCTTACTCATGAAGTTGTGCAGGTGTTACGAAAAGGTGGTCATGAATCATGCAGCAGTTGATTATTGGAAGATATATTCCAGGGAAGTCTCTTATTCATCAACTTGATCCACGTACGAAGCTGCTGATTGTCTTTTTATATGTATTTGTTGTTTTCTTAGCAAATAATGCGATTTCATATGGATTTTTATTTTTATATGCACTCATTGCTTTATTTTTTGCAAAAGTGCCGATTCGTTATGTACTTTCGGGCTTAAAACCAATTCTATGGATTTTTCTTTTTACATTTTTCCTGCATATTTTTACAAATAAAGAAGGGGAAGTACTATTCCAGCTTGGTTGGTTTTCGATACATGAAAAAGGATTAGAGCAAGGGATATACATTTCTATACGATTCTTCGTTATTATTTTAATGACGACATTATTAACGTTAACGACGACACCTATTGAGATTACAGATGGTTTGGAGACGTTATTAAAGCCGTTGAAACGTATAAAAGTTCCTGTTCATGAAATCGCATTAATGATGTCAATTTCTCTTCGTTTTATTCCGACATTAATGGATGAAACGAGTAAAATAATGAAGGCACAATCTTCACGCGGTATTGATTTCGCAGGAGGACCGATAAAAGATAGGATGAAAGCTATTATCTCACTACTCGTTCCTCTATTTATCAGTGCTTTTAAGCGTGCTGAGGACTTAGCAATTGCTATGGAAGCACGTGGGTATCAAAATGGTGAAGGACGTACTAAATTTAGGCAACTACGCTGGAAAACAAGTGATACAGTAACGATAATAAGCTTACTTTGTTTAGCTTGTATTTTGGCATGGGTGCGATCGTAATGGAGAATAGAGAAATGGATAGAATAAAATGTACGGTTGCATATGATGGCATGCATTTTTGTGGTTATCAAATTCAGCCGCAGCATCGTACTGTTCAACAAGAGATTGAGAAAGCTTTGCAGAAATTGCATAAAGGAGCACTTGTTCGTGTTCAGGCATCGGGCAGAACGGATTCTACCGTTCACGCTAAAGGACAAGTCATACACTTTGATACACCGTTGTCGCTTGAAGAGTGGCAATGGAGTAATGCATTAAACACAATGTTGCCAGATGATATTGTTATCAGACAGGTAGAGAAAAAAACAGAAGAATTTCATGCGCGTTACGGTGTCGAGAGAAAAGAATATCGTTATCGTGTATTATTATCAAAGACTACGGATGTATTCCGTAGAAATTACGTATATCAATATCCATATCCGCTCGAAATAAGCTCTATCAGAAAGGCGATTCCTTATTTTATTGGAACGCATGATTTCACTTCTTTTTGTTCGGCAAAAACTGACAAAAAAGATAAGGTGCGAACGATTTATGAAATTGAGTTAATTGAGCAAGGCGATGAATTAATTTTTCGTTTTGTAGGTAATGGATTTTTATATAATATGGTCAGAATTATTGTTGGTACGTTACTTAGCGTAGGGCAAGGAAAGCTTGATTCTGATAGCATTCCAGAGATTTTAGCGAAACAAAATCGTCAGTTTGCTGGAAAGATGGCTCCAGGTCATGGACTTTACTTATGGCAGGTAAACTATAACAACTAATCCTGGTGTAACATTTGCTTGACATTAGAAACTCAAAAGTATATCATAACATATGGTATTGTTTCTAAAACCACGATTAGCCCCGGAAGGAAATCGTGTTTAAGATAAACAATAGATTTTTTCTATGGAAAAGATAACGAGGAGGGAAACACATGCGTACGACTTTTATGGCAAAAGCTAACGAAGTTGAGCGTAAATGGTATGTGGTTGATGCTGAAGGTCAAACTTTAGGTCGCCTATCTACTGAAGTAGCATCTATTTTACGCGGTAAAAACAAACCTACATTTACACCACACGTTGACACGGGTGATCATGTAATTATTATTAACGCTGAAAAAATTCATTTAACAGGTAATAAATTAAACGATAAAATTTACTACCGTCACACTAACCACCCAGGTGGACTTAAACAAAGAACAGCTCTAGAAATGCGTACAAACTACCCTGTACAAATGTTAGAGCTTGCAATTAAAGGGATGCTTCCAAAAGGACGTTTAGGACGTC
This sequence comes from Bacillus sp. AY18-3, assembly GCF_008042305.1. Lineage (NCBI taxonomy): Bacteria > Bacillati > Bacillota > Bacilli > Caryophanales > Bacillaceae > Bacillus > Bacillus sp. AY18-3. Next base: position 52,312 of record NZ_QKQR01000025.1, read on the forward strand.
AAGTATCTAAGAAATTAAACGTGTATGCTGGAGCAGAGCATCCACACCAAGCACAAAAACCAGAAGTTTACGAACTTCGCGGATAATCAATTAAAGGAGGGCTTACTTTGGCACAGGTTCAATACTATGGCACTGGACGTCGTAAGAGTTCAGTAGCGCGCGTACGCCTAGTTCCAGGCGAAGGACGCGTTATCATTAACGGTCGTGATTTTGAAAACTATATCCCATTTGCTGCATTACGTGAAGTAGTGAAACAACCTCTAGTTGCAACAGAAACTTTAGGTAACTACGATGTACTTGTAAACGTAAATGGTGGTGGATACACTGGTCAAGCTGGTGCTATTCGTCACGGTATTTCTCGCGCTTTATTAAAAGCTGATCCAGAATACCGTCTAACACTAAAACGTGCAGGTCTATTAACTCGTGACGCACGTATGAAAGAGCGTAAAAAATACGGTCTTAAAGGCGCACGTCGTGCACCTCAGTTCTCAAAACGTTAATTTTTGCGAACTACAAACCCCAACCATTTTGGTTGGGGTTTTTTTATGTTTCATTCCTCTTTTGTAATTTTTGTAGTTTGGAATATTTTAGTGCTATTCTCTCGCGTATGCTTCTTCTTTAGAAGTTTAGACTAATACGTATTAGGGAGGTTTATAAGTACTATGAATGTCATTGTCAGCTTACAAGAAAAACAAAAAGAAAAGCAGTTGAAATATGAACGGAAGATGCTGCGAGAATTATCATTAAAAACATTACGTTCAAATATTAGGGATGCCTTTCAGATGCAGGAACTTCATCGTCAGTATGAAGATTACTGTATTGAATTAGGGATAGAATCGTATTTATTAGGAGCGAGATACAGTAAGTTTGGTTATTATGGTGAATCATTCTTTGATGTGAAATATAGAGCCTTAGAAGAAGAGCAACAATTAACGGAAACACTATTCCAATTTTTAACGAGCATGACTATGCGGGAAATTAAGTTACAAGATGAGGAATTACTTTTTGAATCTTGCCAGCAGTTTATCGGCTTATGGTGGCAGGAAGGATATGAAAAAGGTGAAAGAAGATATCGATTAAAGCTTCATTAAGACAAGCATAAACTTTCCTCTTGTCCCATATAAGTAATTAGAGGGACTAGCTGGAGGAGGAAAGGTATGAAGAGAATTCGAATTATCTCTTTTGCACTCGCTGCGGTTGTTTTGTTTTTTTTAGTCAAACAAGAATTTCAAATTACAAAATCGTGGCGAGCTTGGAATTTACCCTTATCAGGGAAAGTGATTGTATTAGATGCTGGGCATGGTGGGCCAGACGGAGGGGCTGTTGGTGGAAAAGATATTATAGAAAAAGATATTACGCTTGAAATTACAAAGAAGGTACAAGATTATTTACAAGAACAAGGTGCACTAGTTATTTTAACACGTGAGGGAGATTATGATTTAGCTCAGAAAGATACAAAATCATATAGTAGACGTAAAGCAGAGGATTTAAAAAAGCGTGTAGAGATTATTAATAAGCCTGATGTAGACTTTTTTGCGAGTATTCATTTAAATGCTTTAACTAGTAGTGGATCGAAAGGAGCACAAACGTTCTACTATCGTTCTTCGGTTGAAAATGAACGTGCTGCGAAATTTATACAAGCTGAATTGAGAACGAGTTTAGAGAATACGAATCGTTCTGCTAAAACAATTTCTCATGTGTATTTATTGAAGTATGCGAAAACACCAGGTGCTCTAATTGAAGCTGGCTTTTTATCGAATGTAAACGAAAGGTATATGTTAAATTCGGAGAAATATCAGCAAAAGGTAGCGGCTGCAGTATATCGTGGTATATTACGTTATTTCACGGAAAAAGGGAATCCTCCAGAATAAGGAGGATTTTTTGAGTTTCTCCCGTTAACGAAGTTTTCCGAAAATATGTTATACTGGAAATGTAAACGCATTTATTTCAAAAATAAAGAGAGATAAATTTAATTAACATTACGTTATTTTTCATACAGGGGGCTGGGCTAACTATGGTAACGAAAGAGCAAGTAGTGGAAGCGTTAGAAGGGATTGTAGATCCGTTTTTACATAAAACGTTAAAAGAAACAGGTGCAATTAAAGAGGTAACAGTTAAGCCTGAGAAGGAACATGTAAGTGTTAAAATTGCAATTGTAAAAACCGGTACAGCGGAACAAATGCAATTGCAATCTGGAATTGTAAAATTAGTAAAAGAACTAGGAGCAGCAACAGTAGGGCTTCGCTTTGCAGAATTTACAGAAGAGGAATTAGCTCAGTTTGCACCGGAACAGGAAGAAGAGCAAACTGAATCTTTATTGTCACCAAATTCAAAAACAACATTTTTAGCAGTGGCGAGTGGAAAAGGTGGAGTCGGAAAATCAACAGTTTCTGTTAACCTTGCTATTGCTTTAGCTCGTCTAGGTAAAAAGGTTGGTATCATTGATGCTGATATTTATGGTTTTAGCGTACCGGATATGATGGGGATAGAAAAACGTCCTGTTGTAAGAGGAGATAGAATCATTCCAGTGGAGCGTCTAGGTGTAAAGGTAATTTCAATGGGATTCTTTGTAGAAGATAATGCACCGGTTATTTGGAGAGGCCCTATGCTTGGGAAAATGTTAAATCACTTCTTTACAGAAGTAGAGTGGGGCGATTTAGACTATTTAGTTTTAGATTTACCACCGGGTACAGGTGATGTTGCGCTAGACTTACACTCAATGTTGCCAGCTTGTAAAGAGATTATTGTAACAACGCCACATCCAACAGCGGCATTTGTGGCAGCGCGTGCTGGAGCCATGGCTTTACGTACAGAACATAGTATTCTTGGTGTTGTTGAAAATATGGCGTATTTTGAAAGTAAAACAACTGGTGAAAAAGAATATGTGTTTGGAAGAGGTGGAGGAGATAAATTAGCTACAGAACTTCAAACAGAAGTACTTGGCCGAATCCCGCTTCAACAACCTGATTGGAATAAAGATGACTTTGCGCCTTCAGTATATGAAGATACACATACGACGGGTCTTATTTATCGTACGATAGCTGAGACAGTAATTGATAAAATAGCTGTCGCGCAAAAATAAAATAATAATGAGTGGACGATACATATATTGTCCACTCATTATTATAATTATTATTTTTACTGTTGCTCCTTTTTACCGTCTTGGGAACCACCTTCACCGCCTGCTTCTTTTTTATCAGATCCACTTTTTTCGGCCTTTTGTACACCTTTACTAATAATATCAATCATCTTAGCTTGGAAGAGTGGGCTTTCAGCAGTTTCTGTTAGTACTTGTTGTAAATATTGGCGGTATTCTTTGCTCTTCATTGTTTGTAACATTATTTTTTCTACTTCAGGGTTTTTCATAATTTCTATAACGCCTGCTTGGTATTCAGGGTCTTTTAGTAATGTTTTCATTAAGGTTGTTTGTTCTTTCCCCATACTTTTAGCGAATTTCGATGAGAACTCAGGGTCTTTAAAGAGCTTTTCCCAGAATTGTTGCCCTTTGTCGGATACCATTGCATCTTCAATCGTTTTCTTTACTACTGTTTCATCTAGTATGAGTGCTTGTTTCATTTTTTCATCAGTTAACACATCTTGAATGGCTTTCTTACCTTGATCGGTTTTTAAAATATCAACAATCATTTTCTTCGTTTGATCATAATCAAGTTCGGACTTTGCTTCTTTTCCTTGTGCACATGCTACAAGTACAAGAAATAGAAAAGAAGAAGTCAAAACGAGCAGCATCCGTTTCATAAGTTGGAACTCCTTTCAACACAGTTCTCTCTTTTTAATATAAATATCTTTAAGGAATTTATACATGAACATGGCTAGCTTTTTGAAATTGTCATTGATACAATTTAATTAGAAATATAAGGATAATGGGGGATGTGTTGTGAATAGCCGCAAGTGGGTACGCCTGTTTTTTACGACGTTGTTTCTAGGTGGGATTAGCACGGTCATTATTGGGTTTGTTTTGGAGTGGGACAAGTACGCTGAATTTTTTCAAAATTTCGACGGAAAGGAGATTTTAGCAGTTTCCTTCTGGTTGATGGGTGTAGGATTTATTTTTAGTGTTATAAGTCAAATGGGGTTCTTTGCCTATTTAACAATCCATCGTTTTGGACTGGGGATGTTCAGGTCACCTTCTTTATGGAATGCAGTCCAGCTCTTCTTTATTGCATTCGTTTTATTTGATTTCGTGTATTTAAGATCCATATTGATTGCAAATGGGGAAGTTTCGTTAGGGAATAACATACTTGTTGCAGGTGTATTATTTGTGTTTGGGGCGATTGTTGCTTACATAAAAAGTAAAGAAACGAATAGAAAGGCATTTGTGCCCGCTTTGTTCTTTATGGTTGTTGTAACAATTCTTGAGTGGGTACCAGCGCTTCGTATTAATGACACAGATTGGTTGTATTTAATGGTGATACCACTTTTATTATGTAATGCATATCAGTTACTTATATTACATCGTTTAATTGGAAAGGCGAGTAAGTCGGCTTAAGTAAGAGAGATTTTTGAGTTTTTATGCAGGGTGGTTGTACGAATATAAATATCGGGATGAAAAAAGCTCTACTACCTTGATGAGAGGTAGTAGAGCTTTTTATGTGTGAAGGCACGAGGGAAAAGAATTACCTTACATCTTTACTTTTTGTACTTGTGTTAGAAATAAGTTGTGATACCGATATTTGCTCATATCCGTCACTCTTTAATTTTTGTAGAAGCAGTGGTAAAGCTTTATTTGTTTGAAGGGCAGAATCGGATGCATGTAATAAGACGATATCTCCACCTTTTAAATTAGTAGAGACATTGGAAACGATATTGTTTACACCTGGGTTTTTCCAGTCGTTTGAGTTATTACTCCAATGGACGATGGTGTATCCGAGTGATTCTGCTATTTTAAGTGTTGCTTTGTTAAAGTCTCCACTAGGTGGACGTAATAGTTTGACTTGTTTCACACCAAGTTTTGTAAAAACATCTTGTGCTCGTAAAAGATCTCTTCGTATTTCATTTGTCTCTAGAGAAGTGTAGGACGTGTAATTATAGCCCATACTACCGATTTCATGTCCATCTTTTATGATGCGTTCAACAACATCAGGGTGTCTTTCTGCCCATGCAGCAGAAACGAAGAAGGTTGCATTCTTAATGTCTCTTTCTTTAAGTGTATCAAGGATTGGAATTGCTTTTTTGTCTCCCCAACTAATATCAAACGTGAATGCAACTTGTTTTTTAGAGGTGTCTCCTTTGTAAATAACTTTAGGTCCTGTCGCAGTTGAAAAAGCAGATTCATGTGAATATGTTTTCAAAAAGAGAAGCCATGCTGTAAATAAGGAAAGTATCACTATTAAGCTAATGTGTTTAAAAGCTCGTTTACTCGTAATAAAAAAGAAAAACATAATATTACGCCCCTTTGTCCAATCCTTTTCAGTTACATATATGCTTTAAATATTAAAAAGAGAACAAAGGATTAATATCGTAAGCAGTGGATATAATGAATGATAGGATTTTGATAAGTGAAAATGAGCGTAACGTTTATTGCTTTGTAAGAAATGATTGAGGTGATGATTTGCTTGGGTTTATGTTAACGAAAGAAGAGAAAAAAGAAATGGAATACATATTGAAGAGGGAGTTAGAAGAACTGTTATTTGATTTTGAAGATGAACGTATTCATGACGTTGTAAAAAAGGCGATGGAAGAAAGATATAAAATCATTTTTTGTTTGTTTCGAAGAGTCGCTAATGCAGAAGAGTGTATGCGTTATGTAAGGAAAAGAATTTTTTATTAAAAAGTGTTGACGTTAATAGTTATTATATGATAAATTAATAACCGTCGCTGATGCGGAAACGCAGAAGACGATAAAAAAGAAATTTGAAAAACTTAGTTGACATTGAAAAATGAAGATGTTAACATAAG
>NZ_QKQR01000026.1:0-53884 GCF_008042305.1 Bacillus sp. AY18-3
ACGTATCTCGGCTGTACCCCTATTTGTGCTATAAGAAAAGTTTTATGTAGATCAAGTAGTGGGAGGCACCTTTGGGTGTCTTTTCCTTATGCGTTAAAAACCCCACCTATTTCCGTAGGTGGGCCTTATCTTTATTACACAATACCGAATTATACTCTCATTTTTTTATAAACTTTATGCAATTATACATATCTGTAAAAAATACACCAAATAAATATTACATATAGTAAAATAAAAAATGTGGATACATTCTATAAAGCAGATTCTTTTGAAAGGCGTAACATATCGAGCATTATAGAAGGTGTGGCGTCACTCTAATACTAATCTTAAATCTCTTGTACTTTGTTAACTAACAATCTGGTGTATATAGACGATTCTGTTTTATAGGATGTGTTTACACGTATAACAAAGGGGAATACGGATAGGTTTATACTAAATGAACGTGGTTCAAGTCGGAGGAAGGCACCTTAAGGTGTCTTTTTTTATGGAGTAGAATTATGAAAATGCAGATTTACCAAGCTAAGAGTAAGCAAGATTTTATACAGTTTTTTGGCTAATCCGATAACAAACAATAACCCTCAAATCGCACCAGGATAGGAATGTATAAAAAAATACATAGATCCATAGAACAAAAAAAGAAGGTTCCCTTGTGAGAATAGGATTCCCCCTTTTCCTTGCTACCGATGATTGTGTGTTATGTGAACTAGATTTGTATGAGATATACAATCAAAGTTATTTTCCATTTTCATTCTTATTTTGAAATAGATGCACAATCAAAAGTCCGCCAACAAATAAGATTGGAAATCCTACGACTATATATAATCCGTTTTTTGGTATTCCTAATATAATTGTAAGATAACTAAAAGAAAAAGCCCATAATGCTAAAATTATGATTTCTAACATCTTCTTTTTTTATTAAAAGTTAAGCACCCCAAATCCCCTTAAAAAAGTTGTATTCGGAATATTGGAACAAAATCAAAAAAAGACCCTACAAGAGGGTCTTTCATCAGCTAATATTAAGCTTTTTGAACATTAGTAGCTTGTAGGCCACGTTGTCCTTGTTCTACTTCAAACGTTACACTTTGTCCTTCGTCTAAAGATTTGAAACCGTCGATTTGGATAGCTGAGAAATGTACGAATACGTCTTCTCCACCTTCACGCTCGATGAATCCAAAACCTTTGTCTGCATTAAACCATTTTACTTTACCTTGTTCCATAATTGTTGCCTCCTAGTGTGGATACCCACACATATGTTACTACCCTTGCTCAAATACCTTAGACGAAAAACAAAATTTATTCTTAATCTCAAACCGAACAAAAATAGGTCTTTCTTAAATTAACATACTTTCTAAAAAATAGCAAATTTCAAAAATAAGTCCTTATGGTAATTAGCCACTAATAGTGGTTGCTGGAGAAAAAGTCACTATGATAGTCATCACAGCAAGAAGTTGCCAAAGGATCTCGACAATATCATTAGTTTGATTTTTTTCAGACATTCGACAACTGATAAAATTAGACTTAAGCTGTCCATATGGACAGCTTAAGGAGTCATAACAAAACCACATTTTGGTGGCCATCCAGTTGTCGGATTTGTAGTTGATCCAGGAGACGACCAAGAACTAGGACACGTTACACCTAAATATTCTAGACCTACCATATCAAGAAATGAAACTATACCAGGCTGACCATTCTCCAATATACTAACCTCACCCGTACCTGTAACAGAAATTAGTTGAAAAATATGATCTCTTCCTCCCCAATACGATTTAAAACAATGGCCTGCTCTACCTAAATTTATTTGATTTTGAATAGCAAGTATTGAAATCTGCCCCATTAATACACTACCACCCGGAGTCATTTGACTAGGATGATGAGGTCTATAGTCATTATAATAATAAAAAGGATTTTCATTATACATTTTTATCACTCCTTTTTTACAACATAATTTAGACTATGACCTCAAATTCTTCGTTGGTACATTAGGACAAAAGTTTAAATGCCTATTTTAAAGCCCTTTTTATAAACTTATTTCATACTGTAAAAACTAAAATTTCACGTACTATATCTGATTGATAAAACCTAATTCAGTAATAAGGCCTATTCCATCATCTGTCCCCTTATCCTCTAACCAAGTAAGTAATAAATCTCTTATATATTCCTCTATCTTAGTGAGTAATTCCACCAGGTCTTAAACAATCTCATATTTTTTATTTATTCTTCATAATTAAGCTTGACTGAAGGTTTTGAGGGTTTTTATCATGTAGGAACGATTAAGGAAAACGGCTGGAAGGCAGATTTATCCCCTACTTTGAAAAACTACAAAAAAAGTAATCAATCAAAATAGATGGATAAGTGTCTTGTTTTCGCCATGCGGTCACTTATAAGGTATCCGTATGTATAGACCCTGTTCACTCAGCGATCTTCACCGCATACATCCTTTTACTATGGCTTGTCCTTGTAATATCGTCCCTACACGACAAACTGAATGTACTCCCTAGCACCGTAATGCTAACGATAACCACCCGAACCTTTTAGAGAATCGTCCCTGGGCAAGTTCTCGCCCTCCCTCACCAGAAGAACAGGATTCCAATGAGGGGTGCTGTTTTTGTAGGCGTATACTCTGTACCCCCTGCACGACCAACAGCTAGCCACGCCGTAATACGTTCCTCCTATATGTATAGCAGCACGGAATTACGGCTTATCAGTTTTTATTTACGTGGTTTCAGGCAATTCCACGCGAACCAAAACAAAAAGGCACCTCCAAATCCTAAATGGCCTGTACATTCACAAGACTTCTAGGTTTAGAGATGCCCTATTTATATCTTTTGGATTATTAAATAATCAAAACTAGTATTTACTAGTTGATATTTATCCAAACAATGATAAAATGGGTATATCAAAGAAGCCTCGTGAAAAGGCATAGTTGTTTAAGGATAGTGTTGGTGCACTACTTAAACGTTAATACTGTGGGTTAATACAGTTCATTCTAGTAAGTGTTGGTAGCAATTACTAGAACTGAGTCATTCCCGCTAAAGGTTGGTAGCCGTTAGCATATGGGAGTGGCTTTTTGTTTTGTGTTCATATTCAATTGTTTTTAATTTATCTCATCAATCTTCATGATCTTCATTTATGTAAAATATCAAATTGTGTTTTGTTTTGTAGAATGTTGCTTGTTGTGTACTACGTTACAACAAGCATTATCCTTTGTAAACAGCGAATTTGCTTACTTTTTTAATAATATCCCTATTTCCCTATTTCCCTATTTCCACTTATAGATATAGGGATATTTCCCCTTTTCCCTATATCTATATTTCCCTATTTTCTTTGTTTTTGCGTCTACTAACTTCTCTACGAAATTACATATTTATTTCTTAATTCTCTCTACCTCATACATTAAAAGAATCTTTTGATACCAACGTTTTTTGTTATTAATTACTAACTCTATGATTCTATTGCATAACCCAAATATCATTGTTATAATTTCTTTAAAGATATAGAAATATCCCTATTTCTATAGTTAGAAATATCCCTATTTCCCTATTTCTATTTTTCCCTATTTCTATAAAGGGATATAGGGAAATTTCAAAAACTATAACTGGAGTGTTAAAAATGGCTATTACAATTACGGTAGGTAATTACAAAGGTGGAGTCGGTAAAACCACAAATGCTGTATTGAACTCTTATGAATTTGCTAAAAAGGGCAAGCGTACATTACTTGTTGACCTTGATCCACAAAGTAACGCAACAAAATCTCTGATGCTAACAAAATCCATTCTTAATCCTGATGAAATTGTTACTGTTGAAAAAACATTAATGAAAGGAATACAAGAGGGAAACCTAGACGGCTTAGAAGTGGAAATTATGGAGAATTTACATTTACTACCTTCTTATGTTGATTTTCAGGACTTCGCCAAATTCCTTTATAAAAATTGTTCTTCGGAAGCTGAAGAAGATCATTACTTTAAGGGATTACTTGAAAAGATAAAGCATAAATACGACTACATATTTATCGACGTACCTCCTATGTCGCTAGAAGTTACAAAAAATGCAGTTGTAGCTTCTGATTATGTTCTAATTGCTTTGCAAACACAAGAACGTTCTCTTACTGGTGCCGAGAACTATATTAATGAACTTATCAAGTTAAAAGAACAATATGATCTTGATATTGAAGTAGTTGGCGTTCTTCCTGTCCTATTAAAAAACAACGGTAAAGTGGACGAATACATCATGGAAAATGCTCGTGAAATATTTGGAGAAGAAAACCTATTTAAAAACATCGTCCCTCAAATGGAACGTATTAAAAGATTTGATGTGAATGGTATCACTGAAAAAGATAGACATGATATGAATGTAATTGAACTATACGAAACGATTAGTGATGAATTATTGTCACGTATTGATATGTTCGAAAAAATGAAGGTTGGTGTGTAAAATGGCTAGAACTCCTGGTTTGCTAGGTAGAAAGAAAAGCAACTTTGAACCTACTGAACCCTATGTACCAGAGCAAGGACAAGCTGTAGTGGAAAATAACGAGGTTCCAGCTACTCCTTCTCAACCTAAGACTGAAGAAAAACAAGTAACTCGAAAAGAAAAAAGAAACGAAAAAACTGAACCAAAAAAGAAATTTAAAAATCAGCAAGGTAGTATTAAAATTTCTAATCAATCAAAAGAAGAACTTGAAGTATTAATGAAACTTACAAATACAAAATTCACTTATGAAATCATCGACTTACTTATAGATCGTTATGTAGAAAACGAGCTGACACCTGAGCAGAAAAGGAAATTCAAGCTCTTAACAGAGATGTGAAAAATATAGAAATAGGGATATTTCTATATTCTCTTTATGTAGCAAGCAAAAAAGTTTTAACAGTTTAAGAAAAAACTAAATAGGAGTGGTACCTTTGGAAAATGAAAGTAAATCTTTTTTAGTAACTGTGACACCTATTACCGATAGTTCATCTTTAACTATTCAAAGTGATCAGACTAACACAAAAAAGGAAATACAGACACCAGAGACACCAGATAAACGTTTAGTCCCATCTAAAACAGCAAAACTTTCACCTGCTGTTTTGCTAAAGCTAAATACTCTTAAACCATTTATACAGGAACAAGAAGGTATGGATAAAACATCAATTAACAACATCATTGACATGCTAGTTGAGCATTATGTAGATTCCCAACTAGTCAACCGACATTCTAAAGCATATAAAGATATGTACAAACGCCTTTACGAGACGTTAGAAAATAAATAAAGAAAAAAGAAGTATCCCTATTTCTCACTAAGGATACTTCTTTTTTATGCCACCTCTTACAAGAACCACCATTAGCTTATTTACATACTTTTCGTTATTGGAAGCTACTTTTCAAGTATTAATAGACGGTCAAGTTCAGTTTTGTGATAACTCCACACGCTCAAAGTGTTCAACTGTTGGAAATGGATCATAAAAGTGATGCAATAATGCTTTCCACTCTTGATATTGTTCAGATTGACGAAATCCTATTGTGTGGTCTTCTAAAGTTTCCCATTGCACAATGAGCAAATATTTTCCTTTCTGCTCCATACAACGTTGTAATTCATGATTTATGTATCCTTGCATGGAAGAGATGATTGAGGATGCTTGCTTAAATACTGATTCATACTCCGTCTCCATACCGTCTTTTATTTGCAACATGACTGCTTCTAAAATCATTTTAAAGTCCTCCTCTTCTTATCGTCACCAGAACCGCCACCACGGCTTTTTCTTCTCTTTCGCAGCTGTAGTCTCTGAATGGTGCTCCTTCATTAATATCATTCTTTTTCTTTTAATCTATTAGTTTAATCCAATTTTTAATCACTCTAACAGCATAGTCTCTATGCACTCTTTTTCAAATTCATTTTATAGTAAACGATATATATACCTGATGTCCAAATAGAATGTAATTGACTTATTAAAAAATTAAATGTAATATATAACTAACAAAAAGAAATATATAAATAACATTTAGTTACATATATATTTCTAAGGAAGGTGGTTTAATGAAAAACAAGATAAAATTGGCACGAATTGAAAAATCCTTAACACAGGAACAATTAGCTCTTCAAGTTAAAGTAGCTAGACAAACAATCGGTTTAATTGAAAAAGGTAAATATAATCCAAGTTTACAACTCTGTTTAGCAATTGCTAAAGCGTTAGACAAAACATTAAATGATTTATTCTGGGAGGTTGAATAACGTGATAAAATCATGGTTATCTATTTTATTACCAAAGGATGAATATAAAAAACAAAAAACACTTTACTTTTTAGCTGAAGCCTCAATAATTCTGTTCATTACTCTTATAATTTTATTCAGTATCCACCGAATTTTCCCTAATTTAGAACCTAATCCTGAAATATCTATAGGAATGAGTATTTCTATTTTTGTGATATATATATTCACTAGATATATACTTTCGGGAATTGAATATACAAATATCACAACAGAACAGGAATTTAAAAAAGAGAAAAATCGTATTAGTTTAAATTCATTAAAATTTATTTTAGTATTTTTTATAGCATACTCACTCATAATTGGTATCCCAAAAACACAATCACAATGGATTGACCTTGTTATCCTTATATTACTAAGTGGAATTTTCATGTTTTCATTAGGATATGTATCCTTAAGACGATCATATAAAAAGAATAAAGATTTACTAGATTAGAACAAAAATTATTTAGAAGAGTTTTTTGTTCTATCCTAAAAACAATCATATAAAAAGAATAAAGATTTACTAGATTAGAACAAAAAACTCTTCTTATTTAGAAGAGTTTTTTGTTCTAATCTAGTAATAATCTTATGAAATTATTACTTTTTCGATAAAAATTTATTAACGATAAACATAAACAATGTCATTAATACAGAGACTCCCAACATGTCTATAAAAGTTACATCTGCATCTACTTTAATTCCTCTGTAATATATATATTGCAATAACAGAGCAATAGGAAAAATATAAAAAATACTGTTCCTTTTCATCTCAAGTTAAAACCTCACATTTTTTATTTTCCGATACATGAAGTTCCGTACCAAGCTAGACTAGCTGCAAAGCCTACAATTCCACCTTTAATTGCGTTTTTCCCTACTACTTTAGCTAATTCAATAGCTAATTGTTGCCAAGCTTGTCTTTCAATAAGCTTCCACATTCCACCACTAATAAATCCAATTCCTGTAGCATCAATAATTTTATTACCTACACAAGAAGACCAAGAATATTGAATACCACCTTTATCGATTTTTCCTGTTGGTGAATTTGGAAGCCCACGTAAATTATTTGTGGATACTTCTTCTCCATTAGCAAAGTTAACAAAAGTAGTGATAGCTAATACATTTTCTTGACCAAATTTATCAGCTATTTTCTTTTCATCTACTACATACTTCCCATTTTCAATAGTAGATGCTTCTTCAAATACAAATTGAATATCTGCTGCTAATTGTTTCATTTCAGCAGATTCTTGATTAACTTCTACCGGATTAATAGATTCAGCTGCAAATGAAGTACTTGAAATACCACCTACTAATAACATCGTTGCTAAAGCTCCAGATAAAATTTTCTTAGTTTTTTTCAACGTCTTTTCCCCCTAGAATCGTTTTATAAAATTCTAATATTTTAGATTTTTTGGAATAGAATATTAGAATGTTTGACAGTTAAAATTTAACATATAATCCAAAGTTATGTTATTGATAAAGTTTCTTCTCAATATTCTTAATATTTAAATTACTTTAAATTCAACTTATAAAATTACCTTCATATATACCATGAAAAAAATAAAAGGGAAAAGCATTATATATCGCTTCTCCCTTTTATTTCATAAACAAAGTACTTATACATCGTTGCTACCAAAACCTCCACCACGGTTTCTTCTTCTCTTTTGCAGCAGCAACCTCATCCCGAAATCCCTGCATCATTATCTTTGTTAAAAATTATGAGCTTATTGATGAAATATTAGATTACTACATTGCTAATAAAGTGAATGCACATGAGCAGAACATTCTAACTGACATAGTTTCTGACAGAAAATAAGCCCTACTTTTTTGTAGGGCTTCTCGTTTTTTCGTTTTGAGAACGCTATAAAATCCTTAAGTTGATGGGCATGGGGTACCCACCAGCATTTTTGAAAAAAACCACGCTAAGCAAAAAAACGGCAATTTTATTATCTATTTAAGCTGAAAAGATATAAAAAACAAATTATTCTTTATACCTATTTACGGATTTCCAATCGTGACTCCCCTTTTTTTGATAATATGTAAAGTTAAAAGGATAAGGTACTTCATTACCATCACTTGTTTTGGAATTAGTTAAAACTCTCAATTCGACAGTCCTCACATCACTATCAGGTGAATCCAGCTTACTATCAGATATAACCTGAACTCCCTCAATTTTATAACTAACTATTGTCTCTTTTTTAATTTCCTGTTCTAATGATTGTTTAGCCTGCTTCTTCGCATCACTTTCAATCTCCTGGAATTCGCCTCCAAATAATCCTAATATCGTTTTAAATACGAAACCAATTACAAAAAAAAATCCAATTGCCTTCCAAATTTTCTTATTCAACATGTTTTCTCCATTCACTTTTTAATATTTAATTCATTTTTTACCATATTTTGTTTGCCATCTATTACATTTTAGTATTAATATATAACGTAGTAAAGTTGAATAAAGCAAAAAAATACATGAAAATAGTAAAAAAACGTTTCTATGATTCCTTCTAACACACTATTGCCTAATTATTAATATCAAAAAAGTGGATCCCTACTCTAACTAGGGATCCACTTTTTTCTATAACTCTATTTTGCCGTGCATCTTCCTGCTCTCACCAGAACTTCCACCACGGCTTTTGCTTCTCTTTCGCAGCAGCAACCTCATCCCGAAATTCCTGCATCAACCTCTTCGTTTCCTGCATCTCACGCAGCGTTTTCATAAGCGTCTCATCCCGCGCTTCCAATCGTTTTTCCACTCGCTCATTATGCGCTTCTACACTCGCTTTGATTACCTCGTTACTTTGCTTCGCCTGCTCACTTAATCGCTTCTCCATTGCCAACATACCCTGTTTCATTTCTTGCGCCATAACACCGTACTGCTGCTGAAGTTGTTCTTGAATGTGGAATGGTATTAGGTCTATTTCCTTTGGCTCTTCTTTAATTAAACCTGGATTAACCTTTTCTATTTGCTGTGCTATTATCTTCGCTGCCTTTTCTAGCGTCATACCGTCATGCTTACTAATCTCAATTAATTTCTCAATCACCATAACGTCATGCTCTGTGTATTGGCGTCTGCCGCGATTATCTTTCTTTACTGCAAATCCTTCACGTGATAATACTTCCATGTACTTTCTAAGGGTGCTATCGGATATTCCTAGTCGTTTGTATACTTCACTAGCAGAATAAACAATTTCGTCCGTCATAACGTCACAACACCTCCTAGTGACAGTATTCCATGATGTTTTATAAATTCCTGCAAATAAAAAACCGACTCATAAGAGTCAGTCTTTTAATTATTTTTTACTTAGCATTATCTCGTAGATCTTTGATGGACATTGGAATAGTTCTATATAGAAATGCTGCTAATTGTTCACGCGTAATTGTACCGTCTGGATTAAAGTTATTATTACCTACACCACCAGTAATACCATTACTATATAAAATTTCTACGGCTTCATTAGCCCAGTGTCCTTGCATATCATTAAATTGATGATCAAACTTCTTGTTTAACCAAAAAGCGTTTACGAAAGTTTGAGCAAGTTCTGCTCGGGTTACGATTCTTTTTGGATTAAAATGACCATTAAATTCGTAAGAGAAAATTCCACTTTTATATCCTGCTGCAATTTCCTTTTTAAACATTGAATCATTTATATCATTGAAAGGAAGCGGCTGTGACATATCATAATCGGGAATTTCTACCGTTCTATATAAGAATGCCGCTAATTCTTCACGCGTTATTTTTTCTACAGCTCCAAAATAACCATTGTGGTATCCCAACATTATATTGTGGTCAACCATGTAGTTAATTTCATTATATGCCCAATGCCAATCGGGCACATCTATAAATTTACTAGTTTGAGCACTCGCTGCTTGTATTCCCTGATTTGTGATAGTACCTGATGTCTCAGCCATAGAGTTATTCGCAAAAAAAGTTGTACCAAATACCGCTGCACATACACCAGAAATTATTATTTTTTTCATTACTATTCTCTCCCCTTAATTTTAAACGTCAATAATATCATTCCAAGAATCATTATATAACTATTTTTAAATTAGTAAAAGAAGGAATTTTTTTGATTTTTATTCCAATAATAAATCCGTTAATAGAATTAAATAGCCTTAGCAATCTCAACAAGCAACCTCATAAATAACGGAATCATTTGGACTACAATATAACCAATCCCTGCCCTTGAAATGAGGGAAAATCCCCGTTCCTGGCTACCAACCATAATAAATAGCTCACCGCATAACGCTACAACGGATGCATTTTATAATAATATGACGTTGAAATTTATCGATATTATTGGTGTAAAATAAAAAATCACCTAATAGGGAGGATTTTATTTATTTCACATAAATATTATTATACTAATCTAAAGTTTCTGTATTTACATTTTTTTCTTTTTATCTCATAATTTTAATTGGGGAAAGGGAGGAAAAAAATGGTTCAAATCAAAGTAACACCTGAAATGCTAGAAGACGTCGCTAATCGTGCAAATAATACCAGAATCGCATTAGAATCTATACATAATAATCTATGTAATGAAATAGATCGTTTATGTTTTCAATGGATTGGTGCCTCTAATCAACAATTCGTTCAAATGTTCAACGATGCGAGACCAAAAGCTTTTACATCTATCAATTCGATTATAAAAGTGGAAGAGGATTTGAAACGAATTGCCGAAAAATTCCGTAATGCGGATGATCAAGATGTTACAATGGAAGAAGGTGCAATGTGTGGTAAGCCTTCTTCGGAGGAAAAAGGATTTGATGGTAAAAAATTAGCTAGGGATATAGCGGGTGAAATAAGTGGTGAGTATGATGTTCGTCGTGTTTGGGATGGTATTGATCCATCTACTGGCGAAAAACTTTCGGGGTGGGAACGCGCTGGGGCAGGTGTCATGGCTGTAGCCGGCCTTACACCCTTTGGAAAGATAGCTAAAGTAGGAAAAGGAGTTAAAATGACTGCTAAGGCTACTGAGGCTGTAAATACAGCTAAAAAAGTACCTGTTGGAGGAGCCAATGTAGTTAAGGGTACGGATAAAGATGTTGCCAAAAAGGTCATTGCAAAAGATGGATCTGTTACTATTAAAGGTGAAGGGGATATTACTGAAGTTATAGATAATAGACCTTATTTAGAACCTAAAAATAGACCATCCTTTAGAAAGAAAGTACCAGAAGTAACTTTTGAGAATGCAAAAGGGCCAGATGGATTGGTGCGAGATCCACTCTATCCAGAAAAAATAATTGAGTGGAAACCTGGTCAACCTAGAAAAAATGTTTGGGACATGGGGCACCTTCCAGAACACAAATATTCTGATATGCATAAGAGATATTTAAACGGTGAGTTAACACCAAAAGAGTTCAGGGATTGGTTCAATAATCCAGATAACTATCGTCCTGAATTACCTAGTACTAATAGAAGCCATAAATTAGAATAATTAAAAGGGGTGTTGACAATAAAAATTGATTTAATTGCAAAATTAAAAAATACAAGTGAATTTATGAAAGTATACAAAGATGGTGATGAAAAAAATGTATTTGATGGAAAAAGTTTGATATTCTTTTCGTTGTCAAATACTGACTTATCTTCACGCTATGAAATCAGTAATTTCTTATTAGATAAAAATATTGATGTATTATGTAAAAATAGGGAAGATGAGACCGTATTGCATGTTTTATTAGGGCAACGAAAAAATGATATTGAAAAAACTTATAGATTATGTGAAAGACTCATAGAAAAAGGTGTTAATATTAATGAAAAAGATGGAAAGGGTCAAGTTGCACTAATTTATATAATTCGATTGAACAAATCAGATGAAGAATTAGAAAAGTTATATAATTTGTGGTTTTCTCAACCAAACTTAGATTTAACTTCTAAAGATAGTACAGGATTTTCAGCTATTGAATACGCTAGAAAATTCCCATATAGATCAAGTTTAATCGAAAGGATGGAAAAATATGAATCAAAAAGAGCCTATTGAATTTATTGAAAAAGCTGGGGCCTGTATTGTTTCAAAAAATATAATAAATGAAACAGGAAAATTGAAATGGATATTGAGAGAGCAATCAATAGATGCGGTAGATAATGGTTGGAGATTTTTTTCAGAAATTGATGATGATGATTACATTAATAATCCTGATAATTTAGTAGTATGTGATTTTAATACTGTAGCAAATATTGAACCGGCCATTCTGGGAATATACGAACTACCAATAGGTAGTGATTTACAATTAGTTTCTGAAAATGGAAAAATAAGATTTTTTGATAATTTAACTGGTAAAGAAGTTTGATGAGAATACGAAAATCTAAAGACAACAAGGTAAAATGGTTGGAGGAGATTTAAATTTACCAAGTGTGAGTTCATTAAATATCTTCCATCTGAATCACCAGAAAAAATTTGGAAAATGTATTTTCATAAAAAAGAGCCGATTCCACTACAGGAAACGGCTCTTTTCCTTACTTCACATACACATAGGCTTCACTTGCTATAATATAGTATATTTTACTTAACTTCATACCACCAACCTTTACGGTCAAGATATTCTTTCAGTGCTTTTAATTGTGCATCTGATGTTGGATCGGAAATGAAATATGTTAATCCATCAGGTTGCAAAATGAATTTAGCGGTCATTTTTAAGGATGTTAACGCCCCTGTAACATCAGGAGTTTCGTAAGGAGAAAAGGCACCTGATTGGATGATATTTTGTTTAGATGGCGTAGTAGGTTGATTTGTACCGGATGATTGAATGGATCTACCTACAATTACTTCAGCTACTGCTTTAGCTGCTTTATCGAAATTAGCACGGTACTTTTGCATATCTGTTTCATTATCATTAAAGCAAATCTCTGGTAATAGTCCAGTTTTAGTTTTATTAATCCATCCTAAATCAGTAGAAAATTTAATTCCTCTATCTCTTAATCCAAAAGCATCAGCCATTGCTTTCGAAATCTTTGCTGCTAGTTCTCTATTTCCATATGAAGGATGTAACCAAACTTCACATCCTGTACCTCCTGGAGTAGCGTTTAAATGAAACTGACAATCTACTGTACTTTCTTTAACACGCAAATGATTATTGGCCGCATTATTCCAAACATCATATTTCGTCGTTCCTACTTCATCAGAACAGTTAACATATTCCCACCCTGCTAATTGTACATAATTAGCAACGGCATCTAAGAATTTTCTATCTTCCACATGTTCGATTCCGAATTGACTATTTGCACCTGGCACAATTTTGTTATGACCACCTGAACCTGCAAATTTACCCATTATTCAACCTCTCCTTTTCTTTCTACTTGTTTTTGCTTACCACCTAAAATTTCAATTGCATTTGTTAATGCTGAAGGTAAAGGGATTCCCATACGCCCCGCATTTTCTAAAAGAGATAGCAACTCATTCCCGATAAAGAAGAAGATTGTCGCTTCACGAATAGCGCTATTACTTCCAAACGCTGAATCTAACTGTGCTGCCACTCCAACCAAAAGAAAAAGCACCACCTTTTTGGCGATGCCTTTGAAACCGACTTTACTTTTCAACTCTCCGTTATAACCTGCTGCGAATACTCCTGTGATATAGTCGATAGCTGCCATGATAACTAGAACTTTCAATGTTGTATCCCATCCTCCCAAAAAGTACCCACAAAAAGCCCCGAAGGTAGCTATAAATGTTTTCATTAATACATCAATACGATCCATCTTTTCACTCCTTTTCTAAAAAATAAAAAAAGTATGCTATAAGCACACTTTGGATTGTTGTAAAAGCTGTATTTTATTCAGAATGATTTTATTATTATTTATTTTCACCGAAATGTTTTATTATACTGTATTCTTTGTTATCGTGTTAAGTAGAAAGCAGGTATTCATATGAAAGAGATAATTGATTTATTATTAATTTTCTTTTTCTTCCTTCTAATTGTCTTCATTGCATGTTTTATATTACAAGTATTCATGAAGATTTTTGGCAGGAAGAAAAAACCTAACAAATCTATTGAAAAAGAATTAAAAAATCATTCCTCAACACAAGAAAATAGTAATCAGAACGATCCAGGAACAAATGCTAATGATGCTGAAGCAAATTGGACGAATGCCGTGATGACAACCGCATTTATTACAGCATCTATAAAAAGCGCTCATGATCATTCAGACGGTAATAATCATGACGACGTGGATTCACAGGATTAATTTAACTTAGTGATTTAATTGACATTAAGAGTAACGTTTTTTAAATCACTTTTTATTAATCTTAATCCTTAGTTCTTTTACAAAGATAACTTACTCCACACCAAATACGTTCGTTAATATTTAGAACCCATATACATTACACTTACAGTCGCCTTTTCTAAAACTAAGCATGCTATAAGCGCGCTTAGTTTTGTTGTAAAAGCCGTATTTTGTTCAAATCATTCCTAACGTACATACGTTACGCGAATTGATGCCTTTTCTCTATATTCTGTAAGAGTGCCTTGATTATCGTCATAGAACCCTCGAATATAGATTTTCTCCCCTTTTTCAAGGTACAATAGATGACTCGCTTGCATAGAAAATCGATCATCTGGTGGTCGATAGTAGCAAATATTCCTTTCAGCAGTGTTTGCTGCAAATCCTGTTTTACCAATATCTACAACAAGCCTACCGAATGCTGATGGTGAACCACTTCCTTTAACATCAAAATGACTGTTGAAATTTATACTGTAGTATCCACCTACTTTCACTTCAAAAGTAGCATTATTTGAGTTTTTGATATAGGCATTTTCAAATGCATTTAAAGTATAATTAATCCAAGTTTTTAACGGCCAAGATTCTCCTAAAGGAACAACAGCGTCTAGACTTACTCTTATTTCTCCACTGTCTCTATTTACAGTTTCCTGAATTGGGGTTAAATCTGCTTTGGGTACACCGAAAGAAATAACTGGTTTACCTAAAAAGACTTTTAATGGTGCTGCAATATTGTCTAATGCTTCAATACGAAGATATATCATTGCATGGTCAAAATCCATGAGCTTGAAAGGTGTAGATATAGATTCGAATCTCATTCGTTTATTACTTACTTTAATTTCATTCACATGTGTGCCGTCATAACTCCCATCTGCCTTTACATAACGTAATTCTAAAGAAAACTTTACCTTATGAATATCCCCATCGCCCCATATATCTTGTGCGAAATATATATTTTGGTTCTCTATATTATTCATATTTAAATTTCTTAAAGGGACTTTTGTTTGCATACTATTTGCCTTACCAGATGGAATGTTCCCTGGATATTCAATAACACCAATTTCTTCTTTATTTAATATGGTTGTTTTATACACCTCTCCTATGTTGCTTAAATGTTTTGAAAAAAACCACTTTTTCTCTATTAATCCAGCCATCGTAATATCGAATAAACTAGGAGAAACATTAACTGTAACCAATTCTTGTTTCTTATCAACTAATTGTTTTCCGAAGAAAGATGATACAGCATCATTCATATTCAGCACACGACACTGATTGGTTTCTATTTTTGATTTTGCATAAGCTAGAATTGCTCTTAATTTCGATTCATCTACATGACCTTCACCTGCGCCAGTACGATGATCATAAAATAATAATAATCCTCTTTCTTTTATGCAATTATCAATAGCTTTTTTAATTTTATCGATGCTATTCCAAGTCAAACTATATCGATAAAGTTTGTACGGATCATGTGCTTTCGATACATGTCCAACTGCATCATCATTTAAAAAACCATTATGACGTGTCACCGCAAAATCATAGTTTGCTTTAATTAAATCTAAATACTTATCGTTTAATGTGCTATTAGGTGTTACCCATCCATTTACACTTAATCCGTACTTAGCAAAGCTGTTAGCGCTATTGGCAATTTCATACTCAGCTTCTTGTAAAGACATGGATTCTGTAGACATATCTTGATGTGTACATGAATGAGACATTATAGTAAAACCATCTTGCTGGTACTTACGATAATTATCAATGTAATTATAAGTAAATATCCTATCTTTTATTGGCGCAAATGTACAAGGAAAACCATATTCTTTAAAAATACTATATGTTAATCGATCTTCAAAAAAACCATCATCAAACGTAAAAGCAATAATTCCTGTTTCGGGATTACTCGCCTCCATGTAATTCAATCTGTCATTCAAAACGTTAAAAGGTGTTCCATCCAAGGAAATGCGCGCTTGAGCTGCTTCTACGGAAGAATCTCCTTGTATTACTGCTTTATTTAATTGTTCTTGTACACTTTTAGATAATTCTTCAGCTGTATTTACTTTTGTTATTGCTGCCGTGGCATCCAATGTTGCTTTGCTACTGATTTTTTCGATATTGTTGTAGGAACCTTCAATTTTATCCCAATTATTATTGGTTCCATTACGTAGTAGTCTGTCATACAAATCATTGCCCCATCGATCTAAATTCATTGGCATTTACATCACCTATCTTTTCTTTAACATTGTTGTTCGGCATGGTTTTTATAAAAAGAAAAGAGAGCCCCGTGGGCTCCCTGTTTAATATTGGATAGTAGTTTCAGAGGTTCCGTTAATCATTACGTTTACTGCATTTTCTGTCTCTTGTTGAATTAACAGTTTATCTCCAGAATTTAGAACGATAAATGTATCACGTACATTGTCACCAGGTTTCACTTTAACAGTCATAATATCGATAGTATTCAGTGTTAATGTTACTGTTTGTTCAGTTTCTAATGAATTGTTGAAGATGAATTGTTTTACAGTAACTTGCTGATTTTGTTGCACATCACATACCACTAATTTGTTTGTTTGAGGTTTCCCTAAGTAAATTTGAACTGATTTCATAAATAATTCCTCCTAAAGTTTGTTTTTATATAAAATTCGTTTTCTATTAACCTTCTAGCCACACGCGAAACACACGAGCATACGCTTTCTTACCCGCTACCTTGTTTCTCATTCTTAAATAAAAACTTTTTAGTTCCCCATTCGGAACGCCTAAATCATACACAAGCTCCACATCATCATTTTGTGGCGGTGGAGAAGTCTGTGTGGATGAAATCTTACTCATGATTTGCTGACCGCTATCAGAAGAAACCATTGCAAGTTCAACCTCTCCTCCTGCTTCTGTGAAAATCTGCGCCTTTAATTTCACATATCTTGTTTTATGTTCAAAAGTGTAAAATTGGCAACTGTCCAAGACGTCCGATGTAGATGTTAACCACCAGCCATCTTCTACTATGTTAATTCCACGGAATGGCGGATAGTGACCTGCAATATCAAAACCATACTGTATAGCGCCACCGATAATGGTTGCAAAACCATCATCACGCTCAACACGAATAAGACCGCGATGAACATCGAGGCCTCCTGCACCAATATGGACGTATCTATTTTTATCATTAGGATCTATATACCAGACTCCAGTGTTATCCGCAAATGTTTCTGTGGTCATGTACAAGCGTTTCAACGCTAAGCTTAAATTACCTTCATCATCCATCAACTGTTGAATATCTCTCTGAGTTTGTTGGAATTGCGCTTGAATTGCGCTTGCAGTTCGTAATGTCTTGAAAGTTGATAATTCAAACGTTGGTGAAATACTGTTATTAACTGGATCATCAATAACCTCTATGATTCTTATTTGAACGGTGATATCTGCCTCCTCATATAGCATATATACATAATCGCCATAATCATATGGATGCATCTTTAATCCATTTTCATATAAATCAACAACGGAAACATTAAACTTCGTTTGAGGTATGTCATTTATATTGTTTTTGCACGCCTCTAACAATGAATTTTCATACTTATAACGATCATCATCAATTGATTTTTGATGTATTTCACCATATACACTAACTAATGGAGATTTATATTCAACAGAAAACTCGGTGCCGTCATCTTTTTTGCCAAATCCCCGGATAACAGTACAAAAATTAGACATATCCGTTTCTTCGTTAAAAGTCTTTAGGTTATGACCATTCCGGAATTGAGAATCTGTCACTTTACCAATCTCATTTTTAAATGTAATTACTTTGTTTTTGTTATCGATTGAAAACTCTGCTTTGTATCTATCTAGCCCCTTCTGTAGCAGCGCTAGTTTAGAATCTCGACCAAAGTTTTCGAATAGTTGTGGAGCGAATGCCCCGTTATTAACATATGTCCATCCACTACCAGTAAATAAGAAATCGCAGAATTGTTTAAAGTTAATAGTTCCGTTCAGTAATTCATATTTATGCTGATTAATAAATTCATCAAGAAACACATGCATAGCATTTATTCGTTTACCGTAATGACCTACTTTTGATATCCCAAGAACAATGTATTCATCACTTGTCTCAGGAATGGTTATTCTAGATCGTTTATCTAACAATTTATAAGCATGCGCTGCTTCTGAGGTGTTAAGTTGATAGAAATTAAGCGAGTGTTCTCCATTAACTCTCCGCTTTCTTCTTACTTCTTTATAATCACAAAGCATCTCTGTTTGCCCACTTATCCCTGTAACTAGTAACATAACTTCACCTACAAATTATAAAATCGGAAATCAAATTCGACTTTAAAGTCACCTGTTGCACCGGTTATCACAAAGTCATTCCATCCAGGCTTTAACGTAATTAATCCCCAATTCGTATTTTTAAAAATACTTCCTAGCACATTTCGATACGCTTTGACTCCATCTAGAGTAATAACATCGCGCTCTGTTGTCGTACTACCTGTGTAACTCCAAAGGTCACCTGTAGTAACGTTTTTTATATTTAGATTATTAGACTTACCTTTATACTTTATTTTTAATGGCATACTCTTAGGATCTATTAATACATCTCCCGCATTATAAATTCGGAAAGACGTAGTATTGTGTACATACATTGTATCCTCAGCCACTAATCCTTGTCCGAGTTGCCAAAGATCCGAATCAAAATCAAAAGGATCCATTGTAGTTCCAATTGATTCTGCAAATGGCAGTTTTACAGTTATAAAATCAATTTCAAAGAATCCATATTTCCAATTTTGCTCGATATTGTAAGGTGAGCTATACTTCACAAGCCATCTTTTACCTGGATTTCGTTGATCTATAATATAAAAAGCTTCTCTACTATCAAATATACGAAATACCTCATCTCGCAGTAACGCATAATCCCACATATCAACTGCTTTAAAATAAAAAGAACAGTTTATAGTACGTTGACCATAAACTGTTCCTCTATCAATTGTTCCATGTCTATTTTCAACTGTTTCGAAGTTATGAACAGGCGATGGTGACTGAGGGTTAAAGTCTCTTGTCATGATGCCTAGTTCTTCTAACACATACTTCTGACCGCTTAATGTTTGTACTGTCGTTCCTAATGTAATTACTTCAGCCATTTCATCACCATCCTCCCTTTTGTCCCATAACGAATGATTGATTTACAATTCGTTTCCCTTGATCTACGTCAATCGTATCTCCGATTGCTCTAGCTACTTCTGTGCTATCAATAACAATTACATTCTCAATAACAGCAGGAGTGGCATTTTGAACGTTATTTGGAACTTTAGATTCGTTTGTTGACTTACTTAAAGTTTGTCCGCCAAATCCTGAAGTAGAAGATACATTTGAAATACTAGAAGGTGTTTTGTAACCTGCTGAAACCATAGGAATTGCAGGTCCTGATACAGTACCCATTGAAACATCGCCAAGAGATATTCCTTCTGATAATGAATCAAATGCATCTTTTACAGTTGTAGCCATTGTCTTAGCTGCTCTATATACTGGATTTTCCATGGAACCAATACCTTTTACTAACCCTTGCCCGGTATAAATCCCTAAGTCTCTCATCACACGAGATGGAGAATGTATACCTAAGACTCCTTTTACAGTTCCAGCAATGCTACTACCAATTTCTTGAGCTGCTGATAAGGCTTCGCCAGCCATCGAACCAATACCGTTTATTAATCCTTGAACAATATTAACTCCAATATCAAAAAGGTCAACATCTCCTAAAGAATCTAAAAGTTGCCCACCTATTTCGACACCGGAACCGAATACTTCACCGAGCAAACTCAAAATCCCGTCAATCAAAGCGCCGATTAATTGTACACCTGCATCAAGTAATTCTGGTAAATGTTCTATAATTGCTTTTAATAATTCCGCCATTAGTCGTATCGCAGC
Organism: Bacillus sp. AY18-3; assembly: GCF_008042305.1. Taxonomy (NCBI): domain Bacteria; kingdom Bacillati; phylum Bacillota; class Bacilli; order Caryophanales; family Bacillaceae; genus Bacillus; species Bacillus sp. AY18-3. Next base: position 20,337 of record NZ_QKQR01000026.1, read on the forward strand.
AGAAACTAATTGAGGTAGCACCTGAATAATCCCATCGATTAATTTTGTCAAAATTTGAACACCTGCATCTATAATCTGCGGGAGGTTCTGGACAATAACTTCTGTGAATTTGTCGATTATTTTTATAACTGCATCAACAATTTGTGGAAGAACCTGAATAATACCTTCAATAAGTTTAGTTAAAATCTGTATCCCTGATTCTATAATTTGCGGTAAATTTTGAACGATAGCATCTGTTAATTGCGTAATAATTTGTAACGCCGCATCTATCAACTGCGGGAAAACCTGAATTATACCTTGAATCACTGAATTTAGAATTTGCATTCCAGCATCTATAATTAAAGGTAAATTCTCGACAATAGCATTCATCAGCGTTGTTATAATTTGAATTGCCGCATCTATTAGTTGCGGTAATATCTGAATTATCCCATTTACAAGAGCCATTAAAATTTGAATACCTGCATCAATTAATTGCGGGATTAATGGGATTATAGTTTGTACTAATGTTGTTATGATTTGAATTCCAGCGTCAATAATTAATGGTAACGTCTGCGTTATCCCTTGGACTAATGCATTTATAATTTGAATCGATGCATTAATCATTTGAGGCAACGCTTGAATCATTGCAGATATTAATGTTTGGATTAATGAAATCCCAATAATTATTATTTGCGGTAATAATGTTGTTAAGGTTGTAACAAATGTTGTGATGATCTGAGAAATTACCATTACCACTTGAGGAAGAGCTTGTGTAATGCCCTGCACAATACTTACTATCATTTTCACGCCTTGCTCTAAAAACACTGGCAATTGAGTAGAGACAAATGTTGTAAACGTCGAAACAAGAGTATTCATTATCTCTCCGAACTTTTGGATCAACACTTCTCCACTTACTCCAAACGCATCTGCCATATGAGCAAATAACGTCGAAATCCCAATTACTAATCCAGGAACTCCACCGAGTAAGATGGCGATGATACTAGGTATTAATTTAGCGAACAAATCCGTTATTTGCGTAAAGTCTCCGTGGAAAGCACTAACTACAGCCTCTTTAATGCTAGCGAAAGTCTCTCTTAACCTTTCACCAAAGTTTAAGATCATTGTGATTAAACTATCATTAAGCCCCATAGCTTTCATAATTTCTGCGCCACTATCGCTATTGCCAGCCAATGACGCTACAAAACCTTTAACGACTGCTTTTACTGTATTTAAAGCGCTATTAAGAGCACGACCAAAAGAGACAACCTTTTCGATTGCACCTACAGGGATTCCGGCAGCAACAAGTAAGTCAATATCAGCTGTACCACCAGCTTTCACTTCTTGTCCGAATGCTTTTAACAATAATTTAATTGAATTTAGATTGTGATTAACCTTCGCTCCTGCTTTTGTAAAAGCGTTAATGGCATTATCTGATATTCCGGCAGCCTTTAATAAATCTACATCTGCGCTTCCTTGTTGTTTTACTTCTTTACCAAACGCCCCAATAAGCATACTAATAGCACTCAAATTGTGTCCGATTTTAGCTCCAGCACCAGTAAATGCATTAATAGCACTATCAGATAGCCCTGCAGCACGTAATAAGTCTTTATCTGCACTACCACGACTCTTTAATTCTTGCCAAAAGGCTTGGAATAACATTTTTGTCCCATTAAGAACATAATGCACTTTATCTACGGCACCTGTTAGTTTAGAAATTGTTTCATCAGATAATCCAGCCGCTTTAAGAAGTTCTTCGCCAGCGTCTTTTTTACCTGAAAGCACCTTCCAAAAACCTTTAAATGCTTTTAGAACATTATTTATAGCGTTGTGGAAAGGTTCTATATTCTTATAGGCGTAAGCAAATCCTACCGCCAATCCGGTTATCGCAGCTGCCAACGCCCAAGCAACAGGACTTGCCATAGCTAGCACCAATACAGCAGGCTTGATAATCATCCACAAAGCAGCAAAAGCAGCTCTATATCCTTTTAGTAATCCCATTCCTGCCCCTAAGGGTAGCAATAGGAGTGTTAAGGCTGGAACGAGCATCATTGTTCCTTGAATAAACCTAGCTAAAGCTGGATGCGCCTCATTAAACGCTATCACCATTTTCGCTATGGCATTTACGAAATTGTATATCGGTATCATAAGAGCAGCGAAAGCATCCCTCATTGGCTTTAAAGCTTCAGTTATTGATTCCATCATATTCTTATAAGCTTCTGCATATTTTGGATTCATTTCCATATTAGCTTGATGCAGTTTGTTGTAAAACATTACAGCACCAATACCAACTACTAAGAAAGCTTGTCCCATACCCATAACAGATTGGTTAATAATACGAATCTGATCGTTAAGTTCTTTCATATTTGCATTAGGACCCAGGAACTCTAAAGCTAACTGAGCAGCACTACTTCTATTCGCTAGTCGCTCCATTGCATTTGTTGCCATCAAAGCTCCTCTAGAGACGTTATACAACGGATTGCCCATACGTTGTAAATTACCTTGTAGTTTACTAGAAGTCGTAGACATATTGTTCAGCATACCTATTGTTTGTAATATACTAGCCTGCTTCATTCTATCTAACTTCATTATTTCATCATTCGCAGCCTTCTCAGCCTTACCAATCTCGTTAACTTGAGCAATTAAATCTTGAGCACTTCCGGTGTATGTTGCCATTCCCATTGCAGCATCTAAATACGCTAGTTTTGTTCTTTTTAACTCTTCAATATGAGGTCTCATTGCTTCTCGTTGCTCATATTTCATTTGACGCAAACGTCGGCTGTATTCGCTGTTTGCATCCCCCATGCTCTCGAGGCTTCGGTGGTAATATCGAGATGAACGAGAAGTTGCATTTACAAACTCGTTCATCTCTCGTTGCATAGCGGCTAATTCTCTTTGGATTTGGTCTGTCTCAGCCCGAAACTGAACTACTAATTCTTCTTGTGTCGCCAAAATCTCACCTACCTTTCAGTCAACCGAAGTTGAGATTTTGTAAGAATTGCATATCTTCCTCAGCTTGCTTCGCACGATTTTCAATAGATTTTTTCTTCTGTTCATCAGTAACCATTTTAGATCTATCAAATAAATCTTTTGGTTTCATACTCTTTTTAGGATTACTGTGATAAACCGCACGCATCATGAGAGCAAATATACTGTATGTTTGCAATTCATCCAGATACTGTTCATTTCTCCCTGTCATCATGTTTTGAAATTCCCGAGGAGTCAGGTTCATTACCTCATTTGGCAACAAACCTAAGTACCTGAATCCATCTTGCTGCACCTTGTCTATTTCTTCTCTAGAGAAGTCTGCGGTTCGTCGTCCGTCCCGTACATTTCCTCCGCGATCTCCTTGAATTCCGGATTCTTCGCTAGTAACTGTTTCTTCATTCGGTTTTTGTACTGCTTCGTCTTCGCTTTGTAGAAAAAATTATCTGCTACTACTTCATTTAAAACATCTTCAATATACTGTTGTGAGATTTTCTCTTCTTCAAATAACTTTTCGATAGCGGCTGTAACTTTAGCTCTTGTAAATCCTTCTTCTGTATGCATCAATCCAAAGTAAACCGCATCTTCAAATAGTTCTAAGTCACCTTGTAAGCATGAAGCAATAACTTGATTCGCTCCGCCTTCATGTTTCTTATTTAGCTCAGCAATTGTTTTGTAAGTAAGTTTTAATTCATGTTCTTTTCCTTCGATTTCAAAACGCATATATATCAATCTCCTTTTAATTGGATGTTATTTTCAATTTTAAAAAGAGCGGTATAAAACCACTCTTATGCATTAGCCCCAGCAGGGATTTCAGTTAATGTTTCTTCGCTTACAGTTCCAGAAAGTTTAGCTTCTAGAGAATAAGTCGCAAATTCACCAGTAGATGCTGATTTTTCAAAGGAAGTCATCATATATGTTCCTTTTTCAGCTTTTAATGTACGTTTATTAATTTCATAGATTTCAATATATTCCTTATTACGTAGCTTTTTCTTTGCAGCGTCTACAAATGGGTCTCCCTCAGAAACAATCCCTTCGAAAGAACGAGTTTCTGTTACCTTTCCGTAATCAGAAATTGTTCTATCCTTTGATTCTGCTTCAATCTCATCTGCTTCAATTGAGTGAGAGGAATCGGTTTGGTCAAACGGACGAATCAATTTCGTTTTTAATGGATCAGTAGGGTCAGGGATTACTACTGCATAAATAAACTCGTCACCACGGTACATTTTATTTGAAGTAGCAGGTGTTTCAGTAACTTCAGTCATATATGTTCACGCTCCTTAATTTATATAAGTCTGTTGGTATTCAAAAATCATTGTTAACTGAGCTGTACCTACCCCAACTGGAGCGGTAGTCACTCTTCTAAAATAGACAGTGTCAGTCGATTCACTTCCGTCCTCATTCCGAAGTCTCAATGTGTAACCGCTGCGTCTAATTAAGTTTGCAATTCTGTCAGATAGCTCCATAGCTTCTTCTGTCGTTGCATTAAAAAACCTCACTGTCATGGTGTACAGTAAGGTGAATGTATCCTTTGTATTTTTCAAATCATTCGTTGATAAGTGTGGAAAGTACACAGAAGGTATCCGTATTTCTTCTGGAACCTGCTCGTGATAAGCAAATGTACCTGGTGGCAAGTTATCGAAGACAAAAGCCTTCATAGAACCGTGTATCTGTGCGTACATACTCTAACCTCCATGTACCCATTGTCGGAACTGGCGGTCAAATGCAGTTTGGAACATGCGCTCATAGATTGCTATTGCATTATCCCAGTAAGGACGACCTTCTATGAATTTAGCAGTAAGCATCATTCCAGTAGGTGCATGTGGATCATATTCGAAACTATGACCTTCCCATCTCCCTGGGACGAATCGTCTCACTTGTTGGTGACCATCGTTCACGACTTTAGCGTAAGAGACTGAAGTTCCCACATCAAGCGTTAACCCACCATCAGAAGAGCGCCATAAGTTCTCTCCATCTCCTTTTGTGAATGAATTTAAAAGAAGACGAGTATCGACAACTGCTAGTGAAATGATTTGATTCTGAACCTCTTCTAAAAACTGAAATCCGCTAGCTTCAAGCCATAAGGCAACATTCTGATCTAAACCATTTGCCATACGATTCAACTTGGCGCTGAATTCACGGAATCCTCTAGTCGTTATTTGGCTAGCCATGGTTCACTCTTCCTCTCTGCAGTGGTCTTTATATGATAAACCTCACCAGTTAGTGGATGAACCACTGGAAAAGGATTGCGTATATAGTAAACGACATCAGTATTCTTTTTGATTACCTTGTCATTGTGTTTTATATCTGTACCAGGCATGAACAATACTCGTGTATGCTGTTCATTTAATTGGTTTGGTGCAGATTGTATTGCAGTAGGTCTAGCGATTGCTACATTCTCTGCAAAGTAGCAGCTTTGTTCTGCTATATCAGGAGTTTCACTATAGGAATAAACCTCTTCTCCTGGTTGCCCATACTTACCGGGCTTTGTTTCCTTCTGCAAATGATAAATATCACATTCGTGGACCATCATCCCTTGCAGTGACATTATATAGCCCTCATTTTGAAGGTTATTTTTTTCTTACCTGTATCTATCATGAATTTTTTTAGTAAATATAACACTGAAGGCTTTGTAATACTGGAACTATCCTTTGTATAAGAATAATCTCCACCACCAACACTTTCAGACTTAATCCCCTTCATTGCAGTAGTATCAGCATTTGTATACGCATAATACTGAGCTAATTTCTTACACGCTAACTTCACTTCTGCCGGAACCTCAGGATACTTCGTCTTATCAGTAAAATCTATTTTAGAGAGATTATAAATCTCTGTATCTGCTTCAAGTATGTCCTGCTCCAACAAAGGAACAGGACGTTTTTTTACTTCTGGTAATACAGTGTAATCAATTAATTCTTGAGCAGTAATAAGCGCCATACTTATCACTCCCTTATTTAGTTGTTGTAATGGTAGAACTTACTGTCGAGTTAGGAGCAGCTGTGTCTACAACGGTAGCTACACGATGTTTACCATCATTGATATGTTGGTTGTATTTCGATTTCAAATCATCTTGCTGCGATTTTAATGAATTTAAATCCGTAACAATTGATTCTAGCAATGGGCCTAAATCTGAATTGAGATAAGCCCCGCCAGTTCCGATACCTTTAGGGATCTTAGGCATTTATATCACTCCTCTTCCTGCAACTCTAGGATTAAAGCGACACGTTCTTGTTCGTTTTTCGTATCTCGAATAAAGTCACCTTTAGTAAGAGAACGAATAATTTCTTCTTGTTGAGACTTTTTTAATCCCTTGAGAGCTGCTTCGGTATATTTTTCTCCATTAAAAAAAGAGGCTGTTTTCGTTTCGTCAGCTTCCCAAGTTTCAAATAATGGATTCTCCTTTAAGTAGTCATAGACAGGGTTTGATACTTCTTGTTCAACGCCATCTACAAACGAATGATCCAAAACCTCATAAGTTTTACCACCTATCAACTTAGCGAAATACATAAATCATCACTCCGCAACTTTGATGACTTTAGCAACTGCATCTTCTTCTTCAAATTTAGCATCCACCTTAGCTGTTAATACAATAATAAATTTACGAGCACGGATATCTTTATCTACCTCAATTCGGATGTTTCGGCTCATACCTGTTACGATATTTTTAGGATGAGTTAATAAAATATCTGATACAGTTTTTGTTGAATCAGTATACGGTTGTAGCATAGCAATTCCACCGACAGGAACACCATAAGCAGAAGCAAGTCCACCTTGTAATGAGAAATCACCTAGGTTCGTTTGTCGTCCTGCTACTTGGTCTTTCCATTCAACTTCTAACCCATGAGATGTGTAGAACTTCCAATCTTTAGGATTACGAAGGTATTTAGCAGGGACCGCTTTGTAAGCTTTCTTAAATACATCTTTAGTAAACGCGCCTGCAGCATGGTCCACTACATGAGAAGTTGCTTGTTTGCGTAAACCATCAAATAAAGCTAAATAAGGATCAGTAGATGTTTTATCACCATTCACGATTAATTCTTCGATATCTAACGCTGCACGTTCAGCAATCACCTGCATGATAGTATTTTGGAGATTATCACCTTCGATGTTGTTTTCTAATGTATCGTAAGTGATATGCACTTCAGCAATTACTTCTTTCGCATTTAAAGTAACTGTGCTTGTTGATGGAGCAGAACGATCTGCATCCGCTAATACTTTACCTTCCACACCAGGGCGAAGAATACGATTACCGAATCCCATTTTTTCAATTTTACGAGTGTCTGAAGCCATTTGAACAAAGCGAGAATCTTTTAAAATTGTAGGAGCGCTTTGTACCATACGTAAGAATGTATCAGCTTGTTCAGGGTTCATTAAACCGCCACTAGCTAATGTGGCAAGAGTTACGTCCGCTTTTTCAATAATAGTTTTGTTATTAAGTGTCATATATAAAATCCTCCTTTAGGCTTACAGTAAGCCTTTCCATACGTTTTTTTGTACATCTGATTTTTGAACAACATCAGTATCTTGTTGGTTGCTAATGCCTTGAGATTTTTTTAATGTTTCAATCTCTTCGCGTAGTGGAGCAGTAGCGGTTTCAACAGCTTTTTCTACTCTGATATCTTCTTCTGTTTTTTCCTCATCAATATTAAGGTGTTTTTTTACAGATGCTAGTTCTTCTTTAATAGGACCTACAGCTTTTTCCACTGCTGAAGCTAATGTTTTTTCTAATTGTTCTTGATTCATAGTGTCTTCCTCACTTCCTGCGCCTTCCGGTGAAGGTGTGACGCGTGTTTTTAGGTTTGTTAATGATTCGATAGCTGTATCAATATCAGCCATGTTTGGTGCGCTAATTTTCTTTCCTGCTTTTTCTACTTCTTCAGCAAGAGATATAGCAGGTTTGTTTTCCCATGCCTTCACAACTGCTTCTGTTCCCTTCAATTCATTGATAATCTCAATAAATTCGAGTGCTGCTGCTTCAATACGATCTAAATCGATGTCACTAGCAGTTGGGGCATTCCATAACGATTGATAGAAAGTATCTTCTAATGCAGAGAAAGAGGCATTAACGTCACGACGATGTTTGTTCTGGTTGAATTTATCCCTAACCTCACCTTTTTGAACGTTTTCTCCACTAAAAAAGCCCTTCATCAATTGGAAGAAGGACTTAAATTGTTTCTCTTCAGTTTTAGTTACTTCTTCCTCAATCACTTCTGTTTCAGCGACTCCTGCAAGGGAATACCCCGTCATCTTGCCGTCTTTAATATCTTTCCATATCTCATCGGTGGCTTTTGTCACTAGTACCCATGTACCTTTAGTGATTGTTTCACCGTTAATTTCCATATCAACAGGAGCTACATAGCTTTCTACCACTTCACCTGCTCCTGCATTGAAATCATGTTGAGCATCAATGTTACGATACTTAGCAATGAAGTTATGAGCAGATTTTTCTATATCCTCAGCAGTCATGAAGTCCCCATGTGCATCATGTGTACTTGAATCTTCCGCACTACCAGGAGAGTATACAATCCCATAAACAAGCTTTTGGTCTTCATCTTCACCTTTAATGATTTTAACTTCTTTTTCGAATGTTGGCTCTTGCTCACTTTTCGTTAAGAAGAATTTCTTTTTGTTTGCAGCTTTATCTACTATTGAAACAAAGCTAACATCTACATTTTTTAGTTTTCTTGGCATTTATTCACCTCCTTTCAAATACGAATCATTTTAGTTTTAGAAGTCTTCATTTCTTGTTCAACTCCTTCAAAGTCTCTTCCCTAATCTTCTGCTTCTCTTCTTCAGATAGACCTAATATATCGTTATCTACCGAAGGAGACATAACGCACTTACAATTAACTCTTTCTTTAGCATATAGAGTACTATCGCGAGGAAACATACATTTCTCACCAGATCCAGGTAGTTCAAACTCTTCCTCTACTGGCACCGTTGTACCGTCATACGCCACATGATTGTCACGCGGTTGGTTATTCTTCGTACCGCTATGACGCCACTTCTTACCAGTAACAGCAGGCGATTGGCGATATGACTCAAATTGAGAGACAGAGCATGCTGCGAGGACTTCGGTCTGCGCTGTTGTCTTCGCTCTTTTACGGTCGAATTCCGGAAGTTTCGCAAGCTCTCTCGCTATTTCACGAATGCCTTTCCCTTTTTCTAATCCTTCGTTTAAAATACGCTCAACTGCTTTATGAGAGTTAATCTTCATAATATTACCTAATTCATCAGACCAACTATCAATCCACTTTGTAGTACGTTTTGAGAAGATATTAAACTGTATATCCGGGTCAATCGCATCCATGAACGCTTTTGTCATGTCCTTCATCGTGTAATTAAGAAACTTCCTAGCCGCTTTACTCAAGCTTTTAGCGAAGGTATCCGCTCCAAATAGACTACCAGTGACAAAGTTAATAATATCCTTTATCTTGATACCCTTCTCCACAGCGTCCTTTTTCGTATAGTTCTTAATTCCGTCGATAAAGTACTTCTTCTGCTTCCGAAGTAGTTTAGCTATTTCTTTTTCGAATTCCTCAACATATCCTGGTAACATATCCAATACTTCTAAATCAGCAGGTAATGAAGCAGTAAAATCGTCAGTTTCAGCCTTTTCAATCCACTCATTTAATGAATCCAGTAACTTATCAATCTTCTGCATCTTGCATCGACTCCAGTAAGTCACGTAGGTCTTTCATTACATTGACTAAATCCTCATTCGAATTACCATCAGCTGACTTTTGTAATGTTTCTCCTAGTCCTTTTTGCCAACCACTTACCTTACGATGTCTTTCTAACACTAAAGCAACTGGCTCATTCATTTCTGGAATATCATAATCAGAGAACTCTTTGTTCAACATATTACTAGCGATATTACGTACATCTTGGAATGTTAATCCACCTTTATCAGCAAGTACCTCAATAGTTTTAACCATATCTTCAGTGTTACTGATTTCTGACTTACGTAGGTTCACATATACGTGTTTTAAACCATACGGAAGCAGCAGGACATTATTAATAATGAACTCTAAGTTGTTACGCTCCGGCTCAAACACCTGCTCTTCTGTAATCTCTCTTACCGATTCAGCAGTTGCTCTGTTAAAGTCACGGATATAACCTACATACACGTCTGGTAAGCGGAATGCTGACTGTACCTTTTGACGTGATTTCTCATCGTACTCAAGAAATAGAGCGTCTTTTTGCAGAATATCTGCTAGTGATTTCAACTCGATATCGATGTTTGGCCGCGCCTCTCCAACTATACCTTCCTCATCACTTTCCGCTTGCAGCACTAAATATTTATGTTGATTATCTTCGCCTTCGACATTTGAAACGTAATCCGTTAGAGCTGCTTCACTTTCTTCTGATAAGATGCCGTTCTTTAGCAATATGACCATCGGAATGTGACGCCCTTGTTTGAAATAACGCAGGTTTAATTCTTCCGCTTTCCTTGCACCAACCATATGAACAACATGTGATACCCAACGCGGAATGCCATATGGTCCATTACCAATCTTCAAATGCAGAACCTCAGTGGCGTTTTTTTCTCCTAACGAAACATCAGAAAACTTACCAGTCTCTTTATTCAAGAAACGTGGATCACCAAACTCTTTGAAGTAAGTATCCACTGTTCCTACCCGTTGTACATAGCGACGAAACCTCTTCTTGCGTTTGATTTCTTTTCCGTTAATTAAGTATGTTACTTCTTGAGGTTCTTCATCTTTACGTGTCACTCGCATATACTGCGGTAACATATTTATCAATTCAGTAGGTTTACCCTCTAAATTACGAATCACTTCAATATAACCATTGCCAGTTGTCTCTTTATCATCAATACCTGTTTCAAGAATCTCCTTGAATGGTTTTTCAAAACTAAATAGCGGGATGATTTCTGTATCAACTAAAGTCCACTCCGCTTTCATCTCAGGAGTTTCCTTGTCATCCTCTAGCTTATATTTCATTTCATGACCAAACCCAGCTATATTACGTTTGTACGCATCAATACATTGACCAAGAATCGTACTATTTTCTCTGATTTGCTGTAGGTCTTCTATTCTGTAAGGCGGTTCGATAATATCATTAATGGCATACTTCTCATCTTCACCCTCTTGCTGACGGGATAGCACCTGAGTGTTTGTCCCTGCCGCCTTAATTACCTTTGCACTAACTTTCCTTTTATTCGTCATTAAGCTGCTTCACCTCTTTTCTTTTTCTTCTTTTTACGTAATCCATAAATAACTGTATTAACAAAGTATCTCGTTTCGTCCATATGGTGATCATTCTCTTTTAGCGGCTTATCTTCGCCACGTTCTACAGATTTCTCATCCCATATATAAGAAGCGAATTCTTTAAATGTTTCATTACAGCAGTCGTTAAAATAAATAATGCCTGTGTTTAGCGCAACACCGACATTACCAATACCCTCTTTAACATTATTTCGGGCCTTATATACTTTTCGTTTGTTCCTTACTAGCAAAGCTATAAAAGAAGCAGCGGATGGATCAACTACAGTGCCACGGATTGGCAAATCTCCTACAAACTTTTCAAAGTCCTCGTAGTATTCTTGGTCTGTTTTCTGCTTTTCTGTTTCTCTACCGCTATAACGGTACTCCTTCACCTTGTACCATACTTCTTCACCTTTTTCGATGCACTTACCCCACAAACCGTAAACCATAGCATTCTGCGTACCATAGTCACAAGAGACAAAGTATTCAACATATTCTCTTTCAATTGTAGGAACCTTGTGTTTATCCTCATCAAACATATCGAATATGAGCCCGGAAGCAGCTGCCCAAAGCCCTAAAATGTATCGTTTGAAGAAGACTCCGCTGTACATCTTGTAATAACGCTGTTTTACTTTTTCGGACAAGGATAAGTTATCATCCATCGTAAAACGAATGTGTAGCAAGTTCTTTTCTTTAGCCTTATCTAACCATTCTGTTTTAAACCAATGATATGGACCGCCAGGGTTACAGTTAAACCAGACTTTTGAACCTTCTACAGAGCAACGCCCTGTTGCTTGGTTAACAAATGAACGTACCATAAGCACTACTTCATCAAAGAAACATCCCGCTAAAGTAATACCTTGAATAAGATCCTGTGACGCTTCATCTTTACCACCAAAGATATAAAAGAAATTTGTTACGCCATCTTTAGTAATGGTAAGCATATTCTCACTACGATGATCTTTAACCTTATATCCACGAGATTTTAGCATCTTTTTAAGTGGCGTTATAACGTTACGACGGTGTGAACCAATCGTTTTACCACACATTCCGAAGTTCTCACCTTCAAATGATTCCATTGCCCACATTACATAGGAAAGAGCCATTGATACTGTCTTGCCAGCACGAATGGAACCATCACAAATAATCCCGTCATAATTTTTAACGGGACTGTTAGGCTTCCACCAGGTTAATACCTTCAGCTGCTTCTTGGAGAATGGCTTAAATTTGAATGGAGCGGGTTTCTTTTTACGCTTCGGAATCGTCGTCATGGTCATCCCACACTTCCTCTACCTTACCTTCTAGCGCTTCTTTGAAACCGTCGTCTTCGTACTCATCACCATCTTCACCCTTAATACGAGCAGTGTCAGCTTTAGTTTTCTCGATGTTAGTTTTCATTTGAGTTAATTTTAATCTTCTTTCATCGTCTACATTAGCTAACTTATCGAATCGCTCAATCATAGCAGATAATGATGTCATTGCTCGTGAGTAAGCAGTAAGTAAGTTGGCTTGCTTATCCCACGCAAACTGAATCATGTAAGCTTCTCCACCTTCAGACTCGCTAATAATTTCCTTCGACATATCGTCTTTATCACGAACATGCATGATGCGTTGCGAATTAAGGATGTTGAAGTATTGCAACTGGATAGAATTAAACAGCATATCTAATTCCGTATGGTTTTGTATTTCATCGAGTAATTCCATAGCATGTGGATCATCATTAGGGATTATCTTTCTAAATAATCCATGCGTCATAGCGTTATGGTTTCCTTTTGGCGGACCATGACCTACAGTATTCTTATTACCCCATTTAGGGGTCTTGTTTCCTGAATTCCCCACTGCATTCTTATTACCAATGGGTGCACCTGTTTTCTTTTGTGTGCGCACTTTTTCATCTTTTGTATGCACACTTTTTCTATCCCATTTGTATCTGGTCTTCCATGACTTTACGGTATTTACACTAACCTCATATTTCTCAGCCAATTCCTTGTACTTCATACCTTGCATGTAATCTTCTTGAGCTAACTCGTGTTTTTGTTTCACTTCATATCACCCACCACCTTCTATATTAATAGGAAGAAACTCGTTATAACTCCCCTTCATGGTAATCCCAAATTTAGTATTGAAATTATCTAAAACTCGATGTATTATATTTTTGTGTTTTTCTCAGTTCCCAAGCCGAGAATACATCATCACTTCTGAAAGGACCCGAACTCCAGCGGGTTCTTTTTTATTCCTCTTCTTGTAAATCTATTTATTTAAATGTAAAATTGTAAATAAGTTCTAACATTTTAAATTGAGGTGAAAATCATGAGAAGTTTTGGCTCATTAATGATCTCCACTGTCTGTTCAGTACTTCTTGTAATTTGGAATGCCTATGAATTCTATAACGGATTCACAACAGGGCGCACATATTACTGGATTAATGGCATCGGAGCTGTTATCTTCCTTCTATTCTTTATCCTCAACATGCGCGATTTTAAAAAGAAAAACTACAGAACCTCATAACAATAGGAGTTGATACATATGTGGAAAAAAATTAAGAATTATAGATTGAGCTTAAAAGATTTAAAGTTCATGTTATGGTTATTCGGTATTACATGTTTTATGTACAGCTACAATTTCATTACAGGATTAGCTTTTGACCACAAATTCCAAGTCTATTATTTAGGTGGTGCTATAGCGACCTTCGCCGCATTTATGGATACTAAGAATAGGATTAAAAATAAGAATTATAAGACAGTGTAATGTAAAAGGGATCCTTTATGTTTTCCTTTTTTCTATGCAAAATAAAAAAGCAGCTGTTAGGCTACTTAAAGTTTGGCTTATCACCAAATAAAATGATATATATATTCTCCCGTTATACTTTCATCAACCCCTGCAACTCTAGCAAATCTCATCAAGTCAGCACCCTGAAGGAAATACATTGTTAGCATAACTGGCACCCGTGACCACATAAACCGATAAAGCTCATCCACCCTTTGCTTAGTCGTAACAATTAAATCATTCGCAGGTCCATTAATCCATGCAGTTGTCCTAACTGAAGTAAACGGAAGATCTTTCCCATTAACCACTATCCTCGCCATAATTTGTGTTATATCCACATCGATCCCTCATTCCAAGAACCAAATCTGTTTTCCATATTTACATAAGTATTCAACACTATAAGAAATGTTTAAAATGCTTCTTTATAAAATAAAAAAGCAGCGGATTCGCTGCCTAGCATATTCCCCCAACTCACGGTAATTCCTTTATATTTCATTTTAAATCTATAAATTTCGCTGTATAATTTTTGTAAGAATCTCATTTTTCAGAAATGGAGTGAAAAATATGAAAAGTTTTAGTACGTTAGTAATCTCTACCGTCATTTCAGCAGGCTTATTATATTATAATGTCGATTCCTTTTATAACAAATTTTCATCAGGGAATACATATTACTCGGTAAACGGTATCCTAGCTGCTGGATTCCTTATATCTTTAATTATTAACATAAAAGATATCATCAAGAAGAACTACACAACTTCTGAATCGAATTAAGGAGCCTATTATGGTTCCTTTTTCTATGCAAAATAAAAAAGTAGCGGATTCGCTACTTTAATTCTTTAGCTTTAGCATAAATAGTAGAGCGTGGGACACCAGTCATTTTAAAAATATCATTTACACTTAAACCATTTTCTTTTCTATTAAAAAATAAGTTCATGGCTTGTTTCACTTGTTTTCCATCCTGCCCTTTACGTCCCATATGTTTGCCCATCGCTTTAGCTCTTTCTCTGCCTTCAGCTGTTCTTTCATTAATTAAATCTCTTTCAAACTCAGCAATAGCTCCTAGCATAGTGAACATTAATTTACCTGCAGGTGTAGAGAAATCAATCTGTTCTTTAAGAAATACCACCGCTATTCCTTGATCAGCTAATTGATTTACAATCTTATGCAAATCAAATATTGATCTAGCTAAACGGTCTATTTTACAAACAACAAATTTATCTCCTTCTCTCATATACTCTAATGCCTTTTGCAATTCTTCTCGATCACTATTAGCCCCACTGTACTTTTCAGAATATATTTTATCACATCCATATTCTGTTAACCTTTCAATTTGCGCATCTAAGTTTTGATCTTTTGTACTTACCCTTGCATAACCAACGATGGCCATCCAAATCACCTCAAAATAGTCTAAAAGTCTAAAGAATTATATACTTTCATTTTAGACTATCTTTTAGACATTAACAACTATATGTTTACAAAGTTTTTATCCTATAAATTTTAATTGTACAAAAGGGTCAACTTTTAGACGGAGAAGCAGGAATCATTTGATTCTCGCTTTTCTTTTCCGTTGTGTTCGTTTGTTTTGTTTAAACAGGCTAATCTATCAATTCTATTAAATCAATTAATATAACTATTACATATTAACGTTTAATCCATATACTATATTAGATTACTAGAAAGGAGGCGTAACCATGGATAGTTGCGTTGTGTTTGTAAATGGACAACCTTTTTTAGTTCTCTCAGTAGCTGGTATTGAAATTGCTAGATTAGAGATTTCTCTTCAAGTAGCATTAGCTCTAAGAGTTCTCGGAATACCAATCTGCGATTAATTACCACATCCCAAACAAGAGGGCATTAGCTCTCTTGTTTTTATTTCCCCCTTCCCTTATCTTTCCTTAACAACAATCAATCTGTTCAACTTCACGTTTAATGTGTAATTTCTATATAACAAAGAAAAAAGCACCCGTTATGGATGCTTTTAGTTTTAATTAGTTTGTTTTGAGTTTTCATCAATAGTAACAAATAATCGTAAATTGAGCCTAGCGTGAATATTTATCTCTTTCTCTAACTCTTCAATTTCTTCTGTTAAGTCCTCTACATGCTCTTTAACTTCAGCTTGCATTTTTAGGAGTTCCGCTAGCTGATCATTATCATCTTCACTGATTGCTCCCATAACCTCTCTAATGCAATATAATCTAGCATTATAAATCTCTAACATTTCTTTATTATCTTGTAAAGAACGTTCCCTTTCAGTTTGTTCCTCTTGTAATCCTTTTTTCCAAGTTTCCATATGCGGTCTTAAATCAAATTTCTCCACATTCATTCCCCCTTATAATTTTATATATTAATTATATCAAAAAATAAGCCATCACCGAAGTGACAGCTTTCTTTCAAGGGGATGGAGAAACATTCACGAAAGGGGAATTTCGAAATGAATCAATTTAAAGGTTACTGGTATTCTAGATACTCTCAACCTTCTCCAAGCCACCGCGTCATGTAATGTTTTAGCTCTTATTAGCTACGCGCTTTACGTTCGGTGACTGGGAGAAGAATAAGAATCTTCTCGTTTATACTCCGTAGAGCTTGTCGAATGAGAGCTATGGTGTAACTCTCTTATAAAGGTTTTTTAATTTCTATCAAGACGTATGTGTTTCTTCCGACGCCTTGTTTGAACCAATATACAAGGAGGACAGTAGACTGTCTATATTGGCTCAAACAAAGAGCGGAAGCTCTCTGCTCGTTTTGTTGTTTAAAAGAAGAACCTTGACTTACATTAGTAATTGTCGTGAGCAACTCCGTATAAATCAATTGAAACTTCTTTTATAGCATTCAGTTCATTCAATCGAACGAACCATCATCCCACCGGTAAAACGATCTAGTTCAAACAAAGAAAACAAAAAATCACATGACAGATGTGTTTTTACTACCTATGAGCCTACAAACGAAAGGCGGTACGCTTATACACTCAATGAGAAGTAAAATATAAATAATTTCGGGAAGCTCTTATCCCCTCTAGCCTCCGCGTCACCGAGTAACGTTATTATAATGGGAACGCTATCCCCAAAACGTATTCTCTTTTCAAAGAACTGTTTATAGGAATAGCTTATAATTTTCATGGTTTTATTTAGTCCCCCAAAAAGTTCGCGTTTTGTTCGCTATTTTTAGATGATTCCAAGCGCTGTAGCAATCAATTTAACGGCACTCTGCTTCTTCTCATAGAAATATGTCTTCTTAAGTAGTAGATCATGATAAACATCTGAATCTTTTACTCTCTCGTTTGTCAGGAACTTACGCTCAACGATTTTACGCTCATCTTCATCTAATAAATTGTTAAGCGCCTTCTCTACCTGCTGCACCTTCCATTTACTCGTATTCCTCGAATCACGTAACTCAGGGAATAAACTAATTCCTTCCTGTTCCACATCATTGCTGAATCGCATCTTGAGTGCTCTGTATTCCTTTAATACGCTTACTACTTCCTTTTGTACTTTCTTATCATCAATAGCCGGTAATAAAGTTAATTGTCTCTCCATGAAGGAATCCCCCTATTTCGAATTTTGGTTTTTACATTCACATCAGGTACGTGAAATTTTACTATCTTTTTATTGAATAAGGGAAACATGCATAGCGAGTAGCCCCCACCATCCACTCTGCATGGTTCCGTTATCCACTAAGCCTTTAATAATTTGTGTTTCTTGTTAGCCATTTTCTCTTTTGCTGCTTCAATGTTATTTGCTACTTTCTTATGGTCCTGATCAAATTGAATCACTCCATCAAACATAGCTGGTGCTACTGTTTCATCAATGTATTGCAAATAATCAACTGGCGCTCGTTCCGTCTGTTCTACTAAATATCCATAAATATCAAAATCTGTTCTTGGTATAGACTTCTTGCCCTTTGGTTGTTGAGACATCCTTACGTAAGATTGAATGACTGATAGTGGTATTGCGAATGTTGACTGATCCTTAGTAAATCCAATAAGAAAGAAACAAATTGCTCCCATATTCTCTGCTTTCTCCAGGTAATCCAATTGGTGCTGCGCAATGTTCTTTAAATCAAATCGATTTATTTTATTTGTAGACTTTGCTTCAAATGCTACAGCTCGTCCTTTATACACGCCATCATAATCTACTGTACTTTTAGATTCGTAATAACCATCTTTCACACGTCCATAAACCATTTTTAACACCTTCACAGGAGTTGCACGCTTGTTTATAAGCGCCACTCCCTCGCGTTGATACATTTCATTCGATAGATTGATAAGCTTTTCGAAAGCCATCCCACGGTTACCTTGTCCCATTTTTATTCCTCCATTTCTTTCTTACAATCTTCAAGAAAATCAATAACTTCCTGAACATGCTCCCTTGTAGTCATACTCTCTATTACATATCCTTCATCGTTATAAACATTAACCTTATCCCCTGTGAACTCCATTCCACACATTCCGTCTATACCTAATAGCTTTACGTTACCTTCCATTCTCATAACCTCGCTTTAAAAGGATTATTTACCTTTTAGACTTTAATCTCGTTACTTTGTATGAGATTATTTTTCAATGATAAAAAACATTAACAATTATAGAAATATTATACATTTTACCCTTTTTTTATTGAATAAAATCATTTAATGTTTTATATTGTTATTTGTATATAACATTTATAAATTACAAGGGAGGAAATAAAAATGAAAAAATTATGGCAAACAATTTTAACAGCAGTTATTTTATCAAGTGGACTTCTTTTTGGTACATCTGATGCCTTTGCAATGGGGTCAAAAGGCAACAGTAATCTAACTCTATCTACTGATTATAATAGTTATGGTAGAGGAGCAACTTCAATTGATGTTACAGTGTCAACTACTGCTAGAAATGTTGTTGTTGAGTTATACAAAAAAGGTAATAACAACCCTGTTGCAAGAGAAGATGCCCTTTTTGGCATTAACGGCGGACGTAAGACAGTTAAATTTCTAACAAGAGGACTTACATCAGGTCAATATGACGTTGTAGCAACTGGTGGCTGGGGAGATCGTAAATATCGTAGAGAACTTACAAACTACATAACTGTAACTCGATAATCTGTCAAAAGGCACTTGTGAAAGTGCCTTTTTATATATCCTCACCACAACATACAACTTCACCGGCGTCCAATACCTTTTCCAAAGCTCATTTATGCTTCTTTTTCTTTACAGAATTCAAATTTTATCTTTATCAAAAACTTCAATATCGTGTAAAATCTGCGTAAAGATTGCTGTGGTCCAACCTATCTACCCGATAAACGTTATATAATGAACTTGCAAATACACAATCCTCACAAATAGGACATTCAGCTATGATACAACCAGACGCCATATCCATTCCCCTTTTCTACAAAATGAAATTTTGATTAAGTTTTTAAATAACCTTTTTAACATTTATAATACTTAACATTCAAAACTTAAAATATGGTAGTATTATTAGGAAGATGTTTACTAACTAACTTTTATGCCCTAGCATTGATTACTAGGGCATATTTTATTTTTAAATATATAATCTGCCCCTTATCTAAAATAGCGTTTTCATTCAATTATCGGTCTCATTTCTTCGTGTTCTTATATCGATATGAAATATTGCATATTTGGACATTTTTATACAAAAATAATCAAATACGGTGTATTATATAGCAGAAGAGTAAGGTAAGAGTTACTCTTTACCATTTTAGGAAAGGTCCTGTTGGAGACAACGGGGCCTTTTTTCGTAAAAGGATTATTTTGTTTGAATTCTCATAAAACACTTTTTAAATTCCTCAACATTGGAAATAGCTATATAATAAAAAAGATTAAATGTTAGGAGTGCTATAAATGTCTGATATGATTAAACTCTGTATTGTAATAGCCGTTGCCTTATTTTTAATGTTTTCGATAATATCAGAGTTTAAGAAACCTCAAAAAGATATGTTTTGGTTCTCAATTGACGTAATGTTTCTCCTTGCAGCTTTTTTACTAATAAAAGACTATATCGTCAAACATTTAACGTAATCGACTGAATAAAACTCAATATTCCGTCAATAATATAGATAGGCGATGGCCATAACTTATTTAATGAAGTCCCTAACCTTTCTCCTTTCCCCCTTGGAGAAACAGCCGAGCAGTTAGTTTTTGCTAGCTGCTCTTTTATTTATGAAAAAATATAAAATTCTTTATAATGATTCTTCTTTATTTCTCAATATAAAGAGCCTTGGATTTTCGTTAACAATCTTGTAGTATATGAACAAAGAGTAAGGTAAGAGTTACTCTTTGCCATTTTAGGAAAGGTCCTGTTGGAGACAACGGGGCCTTTTTTCATATAGAGATAGTTTTGTTTAATTTTTCACCATTAACCACAAAAACATCTTATAATTGTTATATACTAAATTAATCAATGTATTAGGAGTAGATCAAATGCCAGTTATACTAGAACTTATTCTTTTCATTCTTCTAGCAATTTGTGCTGTTGGCTATTTAGTAAAAGAATTTCAAAAAACGAGGAAAAGAACACTTGGAATATTCCTAGAATTCTTGGTTCTTTTCTGGTCAATTTGGAGAATATCAACTATCATAATCTAATTTGTAAAACATGAATTCCTTCGAATAAAAATCAATATTATGTCCATAATGTTGATAGGCTGTATGCCAAAATCCATTTAGTTTTCTCTGTATCTCCTTGTATTGAGCAGTTAGTTTTTACTAACTGCTCTTTGTTTGTAAAAAAGCACTCAATTACCAAGAAACGCATATAATATTCTGTGTTCCTTTCTATATAAAATAATTTAGTCTTTACAAGCGGATGATCTCGTCACAAGAGCACTTTATTAGGTGCTCTTTTCGTATTTAAAATACATACAAAATGAAATTTTGATTAAGTTTTTAAATAACCTTTTCAACATTTATAATACCTAACATTCAAACCTTAAAATATGGTAGTATTATTAGGAAGATATTTACTAACTAACTTTTATGCCCTAGCATTGATTACTAGGGCATATTTTATTTTTAAATATGCCCCTTATCTAAAATAGCGTTTTCATTCAATTATCGGTCTCATTTCTTCGTGTTCTTATATCGATATGAAATATTGCATATTTAGACATTTTTATACAAAAATAATCAAATGTGATGTATTCTATAGTAGAAGAGTAAGGTAAGAGTTACTCTTTTCCATTTTAGGAAAGGGCCTGCTATTTATAGCGGGTCCTTTTTGTTAAACTATAACTAAAATAGCGTTTTTGTTTAAGATAACACCTCTAGATCAATTGGACACATTTACTAATATATTCACCACTAAATCCATGTTAAAATCTCTTGTGAGTACGACATAGCTCAATTTTATGAAGTCCTGTAACATTTTCTGCAGGGCTTCTTTTTTTTACAAGCCGTTAGTGAACTGTGCTGACTACCTTAATTTACAAAATCACTTTTTGTTCACTTTTTTGATACATTTACGAAACATTCATGTGTTATCTTCAATACGTTCTATTCTTTTTATATTATCGTGTGAGATATACTCAGACTTGAAACCCTAGACCCCCTAATCCTAGGGCGATTTTATTTAATTACTAGTTTTCATCAACCCGAGAACTTAGTAATTACATCCACAGGCTCAACTCTCTCCCTTTTGAGAATTGAGCCTTTTTTATTTAATCCCCGTTGATCCGAAGCCACAGCTTCCTCTTTTGCTCTCAGACAGCTCGTCCACCTCAACGAAATTAGCTGTTTCCACTGGCGCTATGACACCTTGAGCAATACGAGTACCCTTTTCAATTACACTAGCTTGCATGTTTGCTGCTTTAGGTATTTCGATGTTATCGACTAGTACTCCAACTTCTCCGCAGTATCCACTATCCACCGTGCCAAGTACAACTCTTAGCTTTGTATTACGCGTCACACCGCTATGCGGTCTCACCTGAAGCTCATATCCTGGTGGAATCTCAAAAGCCAATCCAGTTTGTACAACCTTTGTTTCGCCCGGCCATATAATCGTGTCCTCTGCTGCTACAAGATCAAAGCCACTATCGCCAGGTTTAGCGTACTTTGGTAAATCCACATCTTTTAATCTCTTAATATTCACTCGTAAATTCACTCTTTATCTACTCCTTTTATCAATTCGAATAACTCCTGCTCACTCATTTCATAGAGTTGTCGTCCTGTATCTTCTTCCTTATAAATCCCTTTATGTAGTAACACATCGATGTAAATTTGTTTCCTATCCATCTTGCCTCCTAGCTGATTTGTTTCTTCTTATATTTCCGTGGTGGCTTTGTAGCCGCTTCGTATGGATCCATCTTTCTTTTAACACTCTGGTAAAAAGTCTTATTACTAATCCCATTCGATTCCGCTAAAGGAATGTACTTTTCAAATCCTTTTGCCGTAATAGCTGCTTCGTATGGCGTCATGCCGTTACGTTTTCGTCTGTAAAAGGTGGATTCACTAATCCCATTTTTCTCAGCTAATTTCAGTAACTTTTTATTCTTTTCATTTCCTTCCCAGCTCGTACCAACTGGTGTCGTTATAGCACGTTCCAAGCTCCAATTCAGTCCCTCCATTCGTTGATCTACATTCTTCTTGCTAACGCCAATTTGAGCAGCCTTTGCATAATCTTTTAATGTTGGCTTCTCCATTTGCTCCCTCCTAATCCAGTGACATAATTTCGTCTCGTGTACGATTAGAAATAGTTATCCTAATCTTCTGAACACCTTTACCATGTTCTTTCACCGCCATGCTCCATGCTTCGTCTTCTGTTTCAACATCGAACCAATCTATTTTTTGTCGCTCGTCCTGGTCATAAAAGTGAACTTCATACGTTATGACGCTATGCTGTAAGAACCTATCAGCCGTGCTTGTTGCTGTGTAATCAAAACTTCCGACTACATCCTCCAGTGTTAGTTGCTTCATGCTCCTAACCCCATTGAACGAGATTTAATTTTGTTCTTATAAGCCTGATCCATAATCAAAGCAGCGATTTCTACTTGATGTCTTCCTAACTCTTTTGCAATTTCAAGGATTCCTTTGTTTTCCTTCCACATTTCTTGCAATCTAGTAACTTCACTTTCATCAAATACCAGGTCTAACTCTTCTAAAGCGATATACAAGTTACGACGCGATTTCTTCATGTACTTTCTCTGCTGCAACGCCATTGTGTAATTTTCCTTTTCCAAATCCGTTCCAAGTCTCGGCATCCCATTTACCCTCCAGTTGTAATTGATGAATTTCTCTTAGCTCCGCCATAACAGCATGACGCCTTCTATCCACTTCTTCAGGACTGCGATTCCCTGCTTCGCAAACACACAATCCAAACTAATACATCCCCGTTCCAATGTCGTTCTGAATTACTCCCGTTCCATTACATGCACACATCTTAATTCCCCCTTTTAAAATGGTTACTTTGTACTGATTGATTCCCAATCAAATGTTTCTAATATATTCAACAACCGTTCCACTTTTGGCGCCCGCCATGCCGTCATAGCGTATGTATGAGCTTTTAAAGTGTAATGATGTTTATTAAGTTCCAAATGGCGTTTCGCTTCTTCTTTCGTTAGGAACATAGTATCAGGTACAATAAACCCTTCTTTTTTAACAAAAACTGTATCGAAAAAGCCATTACTATTTAAATTGTCTTCTACATACTCCCACAGCTCATCAAAGTTCTCGCTTTTATCACTGATAAACTTTTGTAATTCTTCATCTTCATCAACTTTCTCTTCAAAGTACTCTTCCAAAAAATCTTTTAAGTCGCTAAACTTAGAGAATTTAACATAGTCACCATCGTTAAAGAAATGTTCCTCATGCCCACTGTCATATTTCTCGTTTCCTGGAACAAATCTATAATCCTTGATCACCCAAAACCGTGGTGATTCGTTCCCATCAGTTTCTTGTGCTTTTAACTCCTGCTGCAACTCTTTTAAAAATTGAATATCCTTGTTCATTTCTGTTTCCCCCTTAGAATCCTAAATGTTCAATACGTTTATCTGACGTTTCCTTAAATACAATCGCTTCAGCTTTATTTAAAATTCGACTCCCTAACTTCTTGTCGTATTTCTTGAATATGTCACCGCTTGATAGATTAGTTGTTGTAATAGTGACTTTTCCTTGTCTTCCGTTCGTAACCGCATATAGTACACGTTGGATAAAGTTGCTCGCTTCGTCCGTTCTGTTCATCGATCCGCTTTCTGCACCTAAATCATCAAGTGCCAGGAAATCCACGCTTGTTAGAAGATCCACGCAATACTCTTCCGTGTACTTAGAATCTTTGTTGTTAAATGAATCCTTGATAAGTCTCATCAATTGTTCAATCTCTACATACAAGCAACTTTTCATTTTCGAATAAGTTAGTTCATCATTATCCTTGTCACCATCTGAAATTTCATAAAAATGGCTTCTTAATTCCCTTAGGATTGAATAGGCTAAATGACTTTTACCTGCCCCCTGCACACCTACAATAAATACGTTTTTTACCTCTCCTGCTTTTAGGCTCTCTACAATTCCCTCTACAAGCTTTTTATTTGTTCTAGTCTCTTTACATGCCGTTCTATAATTAGAAAGCGTAGCGTTAAGTATCTCCTCGTTACTAATGATGCTGTGCTTAGTAAGCATGTTGAATTTCTTAGATCTTTTGATTTTTTTGTAATGATTGTTAGCCTGTTCTTTTAACACTCTGTCGTTTTCCTCAACAACACATCGTGGGCAGACAACTTGCCCTTTGAATTCAATCATTTGAATTGGTTTAATAACTTTTTTGTCACCAGTTCCGTAAGAATGTTTCATGCATTTATCAGAATGGAAGTTCACCTTTAAATCCAGGGATTTTGCTGCCCGTTGCATTGCTGTTACCGACATTTTTATCCGCTCCTTTTTTTAGTTGTTGATTTAGGTATTCTTCAAATTTCGTTCCAAATAATGTTGATGGTCTTAAATATTGGTTATATTCTTCATCTGTTAACCAATGAGAGGCCTTTATATCAATCACTTTCTTAAAATCTTCTATAGTAAATCCTTGATTAAATCTAGCTTTAATTAAGGATTTTGTTTTCTTTGTTGATGTACGATAAGAAGTGGAACATGTGTCGTTGAGGTAGGTAACTATCTCGACTATATGTTTATTAATATCTTTATCTCTTTCTAGTTCTAATTCTTTTTCTTCTTCTTTGTCCGTTTCATTTGCGTTACCTGTAACGTTACATCCGTTACTTTCGTTTGAAAGACTAAGTTTTTTTCGTTCACGGTACGCTGCTACTCGTTTTTTTGTGTCTTCACGAATCTTATCTAGCCCATTTAAACTCTGATGTTTCCCCCAATTCGAGACACTGATAAACTGATTGCCATCAACTTCAATCATTCCAAACTGTTTAAAGGTTTGTAGAGCAAGTCGAACAACTGCTATCGGTCTATTAAAGATTGTCGCTAGCATATCTTCGGTATATGGAATGTTTTCATTTAAGAAAATGTAACCATTGGCATTTGTTTTCCCAGCTTGAGCAAGCAATTTGATCCAGATAATTAGCAATGTATCCGCTTCTGGCATACTTTCAATCAATCGAATCTTTTCATCTTCAAACATATTAGTAGTTAACTTTATCCATTTAACATCTGCCATTTAATTCACCTTCTTCATCCAACATTCGTAACTGACATGATCGTCCATGCCTGTAAACCTAATCTTGTCTTTCCCTTTGAATTTCCCATCGTTATAGAATGTTTTTTCTGCCCTGTACACTCTCCTAATAGGAGTTACATAGTCGTAACCTCGTTTTTCTAAATCACGAACCGCTTTTAACATTTCTTTCATTGATCCACGTCTTACTGGCACTTGAAACATCACGCATTCGCCCTTTCGCATACCGCTATGTCACCTTGAACCTTAATTACTTTGTATCCTGGATAGCGATCGGGAGTAATGTACTCAATCGCCTTTACTCTTGCTTCTTTTTCATGCCGTGCGCCCTTCCACACCCATTTCAGAAGGACGACTTTAGATTGATTTTTGTCTAACATAGGCTTAACATCTCCTTAGTTTGTTTGTTCTATTTTTTCAACCTGTTCTTGTTCTTCGATTTCAGAAGTTTCTTTTTCAGCCTGTTTAACCCACTTTGTTGATTTCTTAAGCACTTCCTCGGCTTGTTTTAATGTCAATTCGCCAACTTCTTTAATGCTTAAGTGTCCTTTAATCGTGTTTTCATCCACTTTTCGAAGAGTAGCTAATTTTTTTATGTTTAATTTGATTGCACCGACTTGTTGAGCAGTAATCATTTCCTCTTGGATCTCTGGTAAATCTTCACCTGCGTAGATATACAAGCCTAATCCGTGAAGTGCAATTGCTTTTACTAAGCAACGCTGAATACTCGTATTAATATCAAAGCTGTTAGGCTCTGCAATCGGCTTGTTCTGATTGTTAAGTATCGGATGAATCTGACTTAGTGGTATTCCTTGTACAGTTACTTCAACCTCTACAAAGTAACCACAATCTGTTTTGAGGTAAGGCGCTCCATCAAATCGTTTTACTTCCCATGTTGCTGTTGGATCTACCTCACGAAGTTTTTTAACTGCCCACGCCCATGATAAGTAGTTAAAACGCCCTTTCTTTTCAACATGTTCCGAACAATCTATTTGAGCCAATTTAGAAAAGTAATTTTCAGTTGTCATATGAATCTTCCTCTCCTTTAAAATGGTGATAATTCCGCTTGTTTACTAACTTCATATACTTCCGTAAGTGCCTGTAATCCGTATTCATAAGCTACAACCATCGATGCAGCGTTAGGTTCTTTACTTTGCTTATATCGTTCAACTAAACTCTTCATAACTTGAATTTCAGCTTCAATTTTGCTTTGCAGGCTCATCTTATTCACCTGCCACTTTCATAACTGAATGATCAACTACATACTCTTCAACGCATTCCGTTGAGTTATGTATGTAATCTCCATCAAAGTCCAAATACTCTTCACCTAAATAAATCTCTTGAGAACACCCTTCGCAATTTCCGATAGAATCATTGGCTGATGAATCATGATGATTGCCAATTAACATTGGATTTTCAATCATTTCCACATTCCTCCTTATTTACTGTAGGAGAAAACATTTGGTATAATATAAGTGTGTTATTATATGTGTTTTCTCCAGACCGTCTTAGGGGTAAGGCGGTTTTTATTTTTTCAATAGTACTTACTGAGCATTTCTGTTAATATTTAGTTACCGATATGTGTATCAACCGGCCTGTGCTTCTGTACGGGCTTTTTTGATGCTTTTGAGCATCGGAATATCCAGGAACCTATTTGCTAGGCGGGGAATAACATTAGATTACTGAATATTCAGACAATATAAGGCTTGTCTATGTTCATAATTTCGTAACATCTATATATAAAGTTTTTATAAATTATGTGTTACACTTTGTACATTCCAAGAAGTCCTTATGGAGTCGACAACTCAATACCCTTAGTTATTACCCTGCATCCCCTGTAGGGTTTTTTCTTATTTAGCTAGAGTGATATACTTGTATGTTTCCTCAACCTTATCTGCGCTGTTATGTATCCCTCTAGCTTTTAAATCTCGTACCATTTTGATAATGTTTGCTTTCTCTTCTGTGTCCCGCTGCTGTCTATCCATCAATTTCATCCTTTATCAACTGCTTTATGCTTTTGTAGTTCAATCCTACAAAGATGAGAAATACAACCAATACCATGAAATATGAGTATGTGCTTTCTTCCATTGTTTACACCGCCTTCTGTTCTTGTTCTTTCTTCAGTCGGTCTATGATATAGGCTTGTCCTTTTGGTGTTACGTATGTTGTTGTCCATGTGAAAGGCTCTCCACTTGGTTTCTGTTTAACACCTTGTGCAATTTCGAAGTAACCTTTTTCAACAGCTGATTGAGTTGGTTCAGTGGATCGCTTGAATAGTAGATTCCATTCTCTAAGTTTTGCGAATAACTGACGTTACCCAATCTTGATATTGTGTTTTGCTGCTAATTTAGCGACTTCACTCACTTTTAGCGATTCGTTCGACTGCATACACGCTTCAGCGAATGTTACTAATGGTTGTTGCTGTACAATTTGTTGTTCTGCTGCTGCAAGCTTTTCTTTCTCTTCTTTTAATTTAGTGAGAAGACCGATTGCAAAGTCTGGATTAGTTACCGCTTGTTCCAGGACTTGATCTGTCATGTATGCCCCGTGTTTTCTAATAGAAGGAAGCACTTCACTTGTTACCCATTTTTTGAATGTTCTCGCTTGTGTTTTGCGACTTGTCATGATTAGTGAATAAAGACCACTTTCGTTAATTATGTTTGTTTCTTGCGGTCTTCCCAGCGAATCAATGACCTTCATACTGTGAAGCTCATCTTCATCTAAGCGACTTAACGATCTAGTTGCATTTACAATTTCTAATACATCGCACACATCTTTAGCTACAAACCAAACATCTTCACCTTGTACTACCGTTCGAACCTGTCCGAACTCTTCATTATTGAAAACTTGTAATTGATTCATTTTCTTTCCTCCTCAACGTTCACAAAAAGTGAACGATTAGTTAAAAATAATAGTTAACTTTTCGTTAACCTTCTACCAATTCATCAACCGTAACATCAAACAATTTAGATAGCAAACCCAATCTGTATATACTTGGTTGTCTCTTGCCAGATTCAAGTTGTGAATACGCTGATTTTGTTGAGTAACCAAGATAATCACCTACATAAGCCTGACTATAACCACGTTTTTTACGTAATGCTTTGGTCTTTTCGATATTTAGTTTCATGTTTATCACCTTTGTTTGTTTCGTTAATTCGATAATAACATGCCGTTCACTTTTTGCGAACTACAAAATTTAATTTTCTTCAAAAACTTAAAAAGGTTGTCTTTGAGTGAACTTTTCTGTTAAATTTTATATATATATATTGACTATAGTTAATGAATAAAAAGTAAAAGATAATAGTATACGGGACTTCTATAAAGGGGAGAAAACTGATGAATCATCAATTGATTAGCAAAAGGGTTAAAGAGATCAGAACTGAAATACTCAAAATGAGTCAATCTGAATTCATTAACGCACTAGGACTAAAAAGCAAATCTGCTGTTTCTATGTGGGAGAACGAAGAAATAGAGAAATGTCCATCGAGAAAAACGTCTTTAGATATAGCTAAACTCGCTAATGTGTCCGTTTCTTATGTATTAGGTGAATCAGATGAGAAGAACCCTGAATTAACAGCTAAGGATGACTTAGAACAAGTAATGATAGATATCCGTTCTAAGGATCCAAATAAACAAAAAGAACTTATCGAAATGATAAAACAACTAGTTAAAATATCAGGCGATTGATAGCGTCAAATGCTACCGATCGCCTCTTTTATTTTCAAAAGAATCTCATAAGACTCAACATCCCCATTATGAGCCGCATTAAAGATTCCTTGTATATTACTTTCAATTTCAATTAACTCTTTTTCGATTGTATTTTGTTCCATCCCCAACATCCTCCGATAGCTTCATAATAGTTTGTGAAATTAATTTATAATACTTCTATAAAACCTTATTTTGAAAAATACAGAACTTCCACAGAAAATACGAAAACAAATGTGTCTTCTTTTTTATGTCCATATTATACCACCAAAAAGAACATACGTTCTGAATCTTACGATATATTTTTAAATTTTTATCCTATACTATTATTATAAACAAGTCTTTCGATTTTTTCCCAAACGTGCTAGGTTTTTAAAAATTAATTACAAAAAACTTTAAGAAATGGAATATAGGCAATAAAACAATCATAATTTTACCATCCCTACTAGTGAGAGCGGAGACTCTCTTTTTTTATTTTCTTTCGACATGATACAACAAAATAGCTGTAACTAGATTTGTTATGCTTGGATGAGAAATTCTACATTCCCTATAATCGGAGGAAACGAATTATGCAAAACTCATTTTATGCAAAGTGGTGGTTTTGGTTTATCATTGCCATTGTCGTAATTGTTGTTGTTGGCGGAAAAAACAACAAAGAAGAAGCTACAACAACTCCAACCGAACCCAAAAAAGAGATAAAACAAGAACAACCCAAACAAGATATTCAAGCTCAACCAGAAAAGAAGGAACAACCTAAACAAGATGTTCAAGCTCAACCAGAAAAGAAGGAACAACCTAAACAAGATGTTCAAGCTCAACCAGAAAAGAAGGAACAACCTAAACAAGATGTTCAACAATCTGCATCGGGATTTACAAATCCTATAAAAAATATCGATAAAACAACTGCTATGAATGCCATCAAAGAAAAAGCAAAAAGAGACTTCCCAGATGATTACATAACACAGAACTTCGTAGTAGATGAACAATCTAAGGCGTTTGATCATTTAAATGGTATTGAACTCAAATCTCAGGAAGAACTAAACGTTATGAAGAAAGTGATCAACGACTTCCCTAATGACTTCATGACTACTAAATATGTGTATGAAGAACAGATAAAAGCTATGAATAAGCAACAATAAGATACTATGTTGTGCATTCTTTCCTAATTAAAAATATGGATAAGCAACAATAAGATACTATGTTGTGCATTCTTTCCTAATTAAAAATATGGATAAGTACGGTAATAAAACATTTGGATGGGAGTCCAATACATATTATTAAAATTAAATTGGTTCAAGTCGAAAGGCATCCTAGGGTGTCTTTTCTTTATGCATAAAAAAGCCTTATCTTCCTATAAAAAGATAAGGCCTTTATATACTACCTATTATCCGATTCATCAGTTTCATAACACATTTAGCTTCTCCAAAAAGACCACCAGTGTCCTATTCTCCACCATAATACGCATACTTCCCAGGTGAACCATTATCTCGTATACTTGGATATGATTTTAGTTTATATTCATAAACCTAAACCATAAAAATATAACCAGATTACCATGATTAGAATTCCCATAACAGTAACTAATAGGAGTTTACCATCCGCACCTGTAATAACTTCTTTTAGATTTTCTTTTGCTTGTTGTTTCTTTTCTCCACTTGAAAAAAGATAAATAATGAAATAAGTAACCACTAAGAAGAATGAGAATATTATATCTATCATTACTTATGTACCTCCCTAATATATGTGCGCTATTAATTTCCTTATACCTTTTAAGCTAAGATATCTGAAATCATAATGTTAATAAATATATCCCCCCGATTAAAAGTGCCGCAGCAAAGACTAATATTATTATTCCATCAGGACTATTAAGAATTTCTTTTATATGTTTTTTTGCTATTTGCTTAGTTTCTCCACTTGAAAGGAGATAAACAATGGAATGGAGAATTAGTAAGAAAAATGCCGTAACTAACTCTATCATGGTTTATGTACCTCCTAATATATATGTACCTTTAATTATCCAGTAATTTTCTTGCACCTTGTATCAGCCTGAGTAACTGGAATGCTTAGTTCAATAAAAGCCAAATGACAAAAATTACTCCCATAACTGCTCCAGTTCCAAAGAAACCTACCAACATTTTTCCCTCAGGACCATTAATAAGCTCTTTTAAAACTTCTTTTGCTATTCGCTGACCTTTACCACTTAAAGATATCGAAAGAATAAAGAATATTACCACTAATACAAATGAAGAAATTATTAGCTCCATGACTTATGTACCTCCCTAATATATGTTCGCTATTAATTAACCAATAATTGCCTTATACATTATATCAGCTAGGGTACATGGAAGTATAACAAATTATTTTTATAATTTAATTTATTAATAGGAACGGCATTAATACAGGATAGTTCAAGACGGAGGAAGGCACCTTAGGGTGTCTTTTCTTTATGCATAAAAAGCCTCATCTTCCTATAGAAAGGATAAGGCCTTTACAACAAATACTAATTGCAACTATATTAATTTTACATTACATTAAGTTTAGAGAATATTATACTAATAAAGCGCTAAATAGTAGGTGGAGAAAATGGAATTTAACGATTTGGGTATTACCATTAAAGAACTTCGAATTAAAAAAAATATATCTCAATCCGAATTATGTCATGAAATATGTTCACAAAGCCAAATTAGCAAGATCGAAAAAGGTGTGATTTATCCATCTAGCATATTGTTATATCAATTATCTGAAAGACTTGGTGTTGATCCAAATAATATATTTGCACTAACTCAAAATAAAAAATTAAAATATATAGAAAATGTAAAATATGTAATAAAGGATTGCATAAGACAACATCAATATACAGAGCTTTATGAAATAGTAACAAAAGAAAAAAACTTAAATAATTTTCAAACAAAAGAAGATAAACAATTTCTACTATGGCATGAAGCAATTGCTATATATGAGGTGAATAGATCAACAAAAACTGCTTTAACTCTTTTAAATAATGCATTAAAACTAACTGTAACGAATGTTGATTGTTTATCAGAAAGAGAAATAGATATTATGCAGACAATGGCTATATTTCATGGGGAAAATAAAGAGTACAAAAAAAGTATTAATATATTAAAAAGATGTTTAAATAATTTTAACAACTTAGATTTTCCTAGAGATAAAGAAATTAAATTAAAAATCATTTATAATTTATCCAAATGCTTAAATTACACATGTCAATACGAAGAGGCACTAAAATACATTGATAAGGGCATCCAATTAGCTATTAATCTAAATACTTTATACTTATTGGGTGAGCTATACTATGGAAAAGGTTCAAACTTATTAAAGCTTAAACAATCTAATGACGAAAATGTTGCTAATAACATGAAAACAGCGTTATTTATATTTGAATTAACAAAAAACGAAAATAAATTAAAAATAATTAAAAAAGAATATTTCGAAAAAAAATATAACCACTCATAATTTCGTAAAAACTACTTACAAAGCCCACAGGAACAATCCTTATAGTTTTTTAAATTAGAACTATATTATTAAAATTAAAGTAGTTCAAGTCGGGAGAAGGCACCTTAGGGTGTCTTTTTTTATTGGATACCGCCAGCATTTCGAAAAAACACGATTATTTTTATGGTAAAATTCATATAAAAAATTAAGGATGTTTTTATTATGGAAACTACAAAAACGAGTTTAATTCAAATCCTTTGGGATGGACCATACAGTATCACAGACCTCGTAAAACTAAAAAATGAAGAAATCGATTATGGAATTTATCAGATTTATGGGAATCACCCTGTGTATGGTAATGACGTTCTTTTATATATTGGAAAAGCAGATTTTCAGACTATAGGGCAAAGAATTTACCAAGAAAATTGGCAGGACACTAACGATTCTAACAATACTAAAATATATGTTGGAAGGTTTCACGGTTCTAAAAACCCAACTCAAACTGAATGGTCAGTAGAAATTAAATTAGCTGAAAGATTGTTAATTTATGTTCATAAACCTGCATATAATTCTCAGGGTATATCATCGCTAAAGGAGTTAGAAGTTCAGGATATTCATATCTTAAACTGGGGTAATTATAGATCTCTTCTCCCTGAAATTTCTGGATTAAGATGGACAAGTAAGTTAGACGATTTGGTATTTGAAATGTATAAATGGGTGTAATCTCACTCATAAATTAATTAAACTTTATAAATAGATGTAGTAAAATAAAGTTGGGTGGGAACCCAGATATATTTGGGGTACAGCCGAGATAC